>NZ_JBSFKQ010000048.1:0-61535 GCF_053598615.1 Kitasatospora sp. NPDC001095
TTTTTTTTGTGGTTTTCTTTGTGGTGCCCTGAGGCCGGCCCGCCGTCGGTGTGGGGCGGTCCCCCCGGCCGGGCCCCCCCCCGCTTCCGTGCGCTCCTCAGCGTCCCGGCAGGGAGCAGCTGACCCGCCAGCCCGCGGGCGTGCCCGGGCCGGCGGTCAGCGTTCCGCCGTGGGCGGCGGCGCGGGCGGTGAGTCCGGCCAGGCCGGTGCCACCGGCGCCGGGGCGGCGGCGCAGCAGCGGCTTGCGGGCGGGGCCGCCGTCGTCGGTGACGGTCAGCTCGACGGCACCGTCCTCGCCGAGCGCTACCCGGACGGTGACCTCGGTGGCCTGCGGGGCGTGCCGGCGGATGTTGGTGAGGGCCTCCAGGACGACGGCGTACGCGGTCGCCTCGGCCTCGGCGGAGAGCCGGCCGGCGGTGCCGGGTGCCAGCTCGGCGGTGGCCCGCAGGGCTCCGGTGGCTCCGGTGGCTCCGAAGCGGGCGACCAGCTCGGGGAGGTCGGCCAGGCCCAGCCGGCGCGTGGTCGCCACGGAGGAACGCGCCGCCTGCCCCGGCTCGCCGCCCCGGCCGTCGGGCTCGCGCAGGGCACCGACCATCTCGTCCATCGAGTCCAGTGCCCGCAGCCCGGCCTCCTCCAGTCGGCGCAGCAGCTCGGTGGTCTCCTCCGGTTCCTGGCCGGGGAGTCGGCCGGCCTGGGCCTCCAGCACGATGCCGGTGATCTCGTGCGCGACGAAGTCGTGCAGCCCCCGGGCCACCTCCAGGCGCTGCTCGCGCCGTGCCCGGGCGACGGCACGCTCCCGGCGGGCGTCCAGGACCCGCAGGTAGAGGGCCGCCGCCGCGACACCGAGCAGCGGCAGCAGCGAGAGCAGCACCCCGACCACCGGCCCGGCCGCGCCGCCCTGCGGCGTGCGCAGGGCGAACCGCAGCGGCAGCAGCACGGCCGCGAGCCCGAGCAGCCCGCTGACCGCCCAGACGGATCGGTCGGGCAGCCGGCGGACGGCCCGGAAGAGCAGCCCGAGCAGGGCAAGCCATTCGAAGGGCAGCCAGAACGCGGGCAGCCGGTACGGCCCCGGGTAGACCACGTCGACCAGCAGCGAGGCCCCGGCCACCACCGCGGCGGCCGGACCGAGGGTGATCCGCCCGACCGGCCACGGCAGTAGCGCCGCCACCGCGGCGAGCACCGCCGTCAGGGCGAGCAGCGCGGCCGCTCCCCGGGCACCGGGCTGCGCGAGCAGGACGGGCGGCAGCAGGACGAGCGCGGAGACGGCGGCAAGCGGTCGGCGGATCCCGGCCGGCCGCGACCGCGCGGGGTCGGTGGCCTCGGAGCGGGCGAAGGGAGAGTCGGTGCGCACCCGGCCGAGCCTACGGGCAGCTCTCCGGGGGGAGGCGGGCTCCTCCTCCGGAGGGAGCCGTCCGCCGCCAACTCCCCTCCGCAGCGGGAGGTCCGGCAGGTCGGACGGGAGCAGGATCGGTGGCGTCGGAACAACAGCGCGGGGACCAACCGCGCCGGAACGCCCGCACCGAAGGGGAAACGAACCGCCATGAACCGCCGCCTCGCCACCACCGCCGCCTCGCTGCTCCTCCTGGCTGCGACGGTCGCCACCGCCGCACCGGCCGCCGTCGCCGCGCCGACCCCCGCCGCACCGCCATTGACCGCACAACCGGCCGCCACGGCACCCGACTTCGGGCCGGTCAGCGTGCGCGGCACCGGCAACACCGTCCTCACCGCCTCGTTCCACGGCTTCGAGGGCGACCCGGTGCAGATCTCGGTGGACGCCCGAGCCACCACCAACACCGACCCGCGCAGCACCGCGGGCCACTTCCACGTCCGCCACGTGCACACCGACGGCCGGCTGGTCGCCGACTTCGAGGGCGACATCACCTGCCTGGCCGTCGGCGGTCGGGAGGCGATCGCCACCGGGGTGGTCACCAAGGGCGAGGCTCCGTGGTTCCCGGGCCTGGAGCTGACCGGCCAGAAGGTCGCGCTCTCGGTGGAGGACAACGGACGGCGCGGGGACCGGATGGGCTGGGCCTGGGGCGTGTTCGGCCAGCCGGTCTCGGACTGCCAGGGCACGGTACCGTTCATCCGCACGACCAGTGGCGACTTCTCCGTGCGCGGCTGACACCCGGCCGACCGGGCCTGCCAGGACCTATCGGATCCGACCGGGGCCGACGGGGCCGCGCGCCACCGTCCGAGCACCCGCAGACCTGGAGGCACCGTTGTCCCTCGACCGCCCGACCGCCCCGTCACCCGCGGGAGCGGTTCTCAACGACCGCACAGGGGACGGCCGTTGAGCACCGCTCCCGACCGGCGACCGCCCGAGTACGCCCGACTCGCGGCCGTCGGGCCGTACTTCGCACTGGACACCTCGCCGGACGGACGGCCACCCGAGGGCTTCCGGCCGCTGGCCGAGCTGTACGGTACCGGGCCCGACGCGCCCTTGGCGGCGCGGCTGCCGGTGGTGGCTCGGCGGCTCGGCACGGGCGAACCGCGGGTCGCGGCCTCGATCCTGCACCTGGGGCTGGCCGCCCGCTTCTGGTCGGTGGGGCTGGGCTCGGCCGTGCTGTTGGGAACGGTCCCGACGTTGGAGGACGCCTGGGTACGGATCCCGGACCAGGGCCCGCTCGACCTGTGGATCCCGCCGGAGACCGCCCGGCCCGGCGACGGGCCAGGCAGCGGACCGACCGGCAGACCGGCCGGCGGACCGACCCCCGGGACGCTCGTCGACCAGCTCCACGAGGCCGTTCTTCTCGGCCAGTTGGAGCCGCTGGCGGCGGCCGTCCGGGCCTTCGCCCCGCTCTCCCCGCGCCTGCTGCTCGGCAACGCCGCGTCCGCGCTGGCCGGGACGCTGCGGGTGCTGGACGCCCACGCACCGGTCTCCGCACGGGCGTTGACGGCGGAGCTGCTGGAGCGTCCACCGCTGGCCGGCGCGGGCACCCTGCGCACCGGGCCGCGCGGCACGGCGTTCCGGCGGAACAGCTGCTGCCTCTACTACCGGGTCGGACCGGGCGCCGGGCTCTGCGGGGACTGCTGCTTCAGCACGCCGCCCGGGCGCGGGAAGCGGAACGGCTAATACTTTCACAAATGAAGGTCATATCGGCCCCAGGAGGCCACACCGGTCAGCCCGCACCGGTCGGCACCGGTCGGCACCGGTCGGCACCGGTCGGCACCGGTCAGCCGGTCAGCCGGTTCACCTCAGCCCCGCACCACTGTCCAGTCCACCGCCGCCGACGGCACCGAGGCCCGCTCGGCCGCCGGATCCACCCGCAGCCCGCGCGCCAGCGAACCCACCGGCAGGGCCGGGGTGGTGGCCGCCAGCACCCGTCCCTCGCCGTCGAGCAGCGCGGCCTCACCGGGCAGCGCCCGCAGCGGCGGCACCAGCAGCCGCTCCAGCGCGGCCAGCGGGACGTCCCCGGCCGCCACCCCGACGAAGCCCGCGCCCGGGACGACCACCGGCCGGGCGCAGCACAGCACGTACCGGTCGGCGCAGAGCAGGTCGACCTGCGGCCCGGCCACGGCGGCCCGCCCCTCGTCCCGGGGCCGGGCGAACCAGGGCAGCGCCCGGTAGTCGTAGAACTCGGCGTCCGCCGGGTCGAGCACGAGCCGCAGCCGCCGTTCCCCCGTCCCTCGCGCGCCGCGGTACCACCACTCCACGTGCAGGTCGGCGTCGGCGAGCGCGCCGGGCGCCACGACCGCTCCGCAGCCGAACCAGCGCGATCCTGGACGCGCCAGCAGCTCGCTCACCGCGCCGTGCACCGCGGCGAGTTCGGCGGCCGCGGGCCGGCGCCCCGCGGCGGCCGCCCGGGTCCAGCAGTCGGCCGCGGCCGCCCGCAGGCCGTCCAGTTCGGTGAGTACCGCGTCGACGGCGGCGGCGACCTGCCGGGCGCACCGCCGGACGGCGGCGAGCCCGGCGGCGGGCAGGGTGGTGCTGGACGCGCTGGTCATCGGGGGCTCCGGCGGCGGTGAGGGTTCCGGGACGGCGGTACGGCCCCCGGCTCAGCCGTCGTCCGCCAACTCCAGGTGGCGCCGGACCAGATGGTGCACGCAGGCCACCGCGTGCGCCTCGGCGGCGGCCCGGGCGCCGGCCGCGTCGCCGGCCAGCACGGCGACCAGGATCTCCCGGTGCTGCTCGGCGAACCGCTCCTGGTCCGGCCCGTACGGGGCGGGCAGCCAGAGCAGCGGGCCGAGCTCGGCCTGCAGCCGGACGGCGAGCTGGGTGAGCCGCACCGACTGGGCGGCGACGGCGAGTTCGATGTGGAAGCGGGCGTCGGCCCGGCGCTGCTCGGCAGGCCCGGCGGCGTCCCGCAGGTCGTGCACCAGCCGGGTGAGCCTGGGGCCGAGGTCGGCCGGGGCGCGTTCGGCGGCGAGTCGGGCGGCGGTGCCGAAGACGGCCAGCTCCTCGTCGCCGAGGTCGCGCAGGTCGACGGTGGCGAGGTCGCGCAGCCGGGCGAGCCGGAGGTGCTGGGAGCCCTCGACGGGGGTGCGGACGAAGCTGCCGCCGTTGCGGCCGCGCCGGGTCTCGATCAGTCCGGCCTCGCGGAGCAGCGCGAGGGCCTCGCGGACGGTGCCGTTGGCGACGCCGAGTTGGTCGGCCAGGTCGTTCTCGCTGGGCAGTTGGTCGCCGTCGGCGACCAGCCCGAGGGCGATCGCCTCGGTGATCCGGCGGGCCACCGCGTCGGCGCGCCCGAGGTCGGCGAGCGGCGCGAGGACGGCGCTGAGCAGCGGGGTCGCACTGCCGATGGTCGTCATGCCTGCCCCTCCTCGTTCACCGCCGCCAAGCCGCCGCCAAGCCGCCACCCGGTCGTCCCCGGGCACGTCGCCCGGCTCGCCACCGGGTCGCTGTCGGCTCGCCACCGAGTCGCCGCCGGTTCACCGTCCGACCGGATGTTTCCCGCAGGGTACCTCCCGGTCGAGCGCGCACTCTTGCCGCTAGAAACCCAATCTCGTATGTTTTCCCGCAACCTCGGCCCGCGCAGCACCCCGCACCCCCGCAGCACTCCCCACGCATCACGACACGTTCCCAGGAGCAGGTCATGACCGATGCCCGTGCCCGTGCCACCCTCCACTCCCCCGACCCGGACGCCGAACGGCTGGCCGCCCTCGGCTACACCTCCGAGTTCAAGCGCGACATGAGCCTCTGGGCGAACTTCTCGCTCGGCTTCACCTACCTCTCCCCCGTCGTCGGGGTGTACACACTCTTCGCCTCCTCGCTGCGGACCGCCGGGCCGCCGATGGTCTGGAGCTTCCTGATCGCGGGCCTCGGCCAGCTGCTGGTGGCCCTGGTGTTCAGCGAGGTGGTCGCCCAGTTCCCGGTGGCCGGCGGGGTGTACCCGTGGGCGCGCCGGCTCTGGGGCCGCACCTGGGGCTGGCTGACCGGCTGGGTCTACCTGCTGGCGCTGATGTCCACCATCGCGGCGGTCTCCTACGGCGCCGGCCCCTACGTGGCCGTCCTGCTGGGCGTCGAGCCGAGCACCGCGACGACCGTCTGGTGCGCGCTCGGCCTGCTGGCCCTCGCCACCGTGATCAACCTCAAGGGCACCCGGGTGCTGTCGGCGGCGGCAATGATCGGCTTCGCCGCCGAGCTGCTCGGCGCCCTGGCGGTCGGCGTCTGGCTGCTGCTGACCCACCGCTACCACGGCCTCGGCGTGGTCTTCGACCGCTTCGGCGCGGGCGGCGACGGCGACTACGCCGACGCCTTCCTGGCCGCAGGGCTGATCGCGGTCTTCCTCTTCTTCGGCTTCGAGGCCTGCGGCGACGTCGCCGAGGAGGTGCCCAACCCGGGTCGACAGATCCCCAAGTCGATGCGACGCACCATCTACGTCGGCGGCGCGGCCGCGATCGGCGTCAGCCTGGCCCTGGTGATGTCGATCCGGGACATCGGGGCGGTGGTCTCCGGCGACGACACGGACCCGGTGGCCACGGTGCTGCACGAGGCCTTCGGCGCGGCCGGCGCCCGGGTGGTGATCGGCGTGGTGCTGATCTCCTTCCTGTCCTGCGTGCTGAGCCTCCAGGCGGCGGCGAGCCGGCTCACGTACTCCTTCGCCCGGGACCGGATGATCGTGGGCAGCCGACTGCTGGCCACGGTCTCGGACCGGCTGCGGGTGCCGCCGTACGCGCTGCTGCTCGCCGCGGCGCTGCCGGGCGTGATCATCGTGGGTGCCTCGGCGCTCTCCGAGGGCGCCCTCACGAAGATCATCTCCTTCTCCAGCATCGGCATCTACCTGGCCTTCCAGATGGTGGTGCTGGCCGCCCTGCGGGCCCGGCTGCGCGGCTGGCGCCCGAGCGGGGACTTCCGGCTCGGCCGCTGGGGCCTGGCGGTGAACGTCGGCGCGCTGGTCTACGGCGTCGCCGCGATCGTCAACATCTGCTGGGGCCGCACCCCCGACGCCGCCTGGTACGACAACTACCTGGTGCTGCTCTCGGCGGTGGTGGTGCTCGCGGCCGGCGGCCTCTACCTGCTGCTGGCCCGCCCGCACCTGCGTGGCGACGCCCCCTCGGGCGATGCCACGGCCGCGGACGGCGCGACGGCCACCGCCGGAGCGACCGGGAGCCGGACGTGACCGGGCTCCCGCTGGACGGCGTCCTGGTCGCCGACTTCGGCCGGGTCCTCGCCGCGCCGTACCTGACCATGCTGCTGGCCGACCTCGGCGCCGACGTGGTCAAGGTCGAGCAGCCCGGCACCGGCGACGACACCCGCGCGTGGGGCCCGCCGCACGCCCAGGGCGAGGCCACCTACTTCCTCTCCGTCAACCGCAACAAGCGCTCCCTCGCCCTCGACCTGCGCGACCCGGCCGACCACGCCCGCGCCGTCGAACTCGTCCGCCGCGCCGACGTGCTGGTGGAGAACTTCCGCCCCGGCACGATGGCCCGCCACGGCCTCGGCCCGGAGCGCGCCCAGGCCCTCAACCCGCGCCTGGTCTACTGCTCGATCACCGGCTTCGGCTCCGGCACGGGCGCCGAACTGCCCGGCTACGACCTGCTGGTGCAGGCGGTCGGCGGCCTGATGTCGGTGACCGGGCCGGCCCCCGGCGAGCCGGTGAAGACCGGCGTCGCGATGGTGGACGTGCTGACCGGCCTGCACGCGGCGGTCGGCGTGCTGGCCGCGCTGCGCGAGCGCGAGAGCACCGGCCGGGGCCAGCTGGTGGAGCTGAACCTGCTCTCCACGCTGCTCTCCGGCCTGGTCAACCAGTCCGCCGGCTACACCCTGGCCGGCGCCGTGCCGGGCATCCTCGGCAACCGCCACCCGTCCATCGCCCCGTACGAGGTGTTCACCGCCGCCGACCGCCCGCTGGTCGTCGCGGTCGGCAACGACCGGCAGTTCGCCGCGCTCTGCCAGGGCGTGGGCGCCCCCGAACTGGCCGACGACCCGCGCTTCGCCACCAACTCCGACCGGGTCGCGCACGTGACCGCGCTGGCCCGCGAGCTCACCGCCAGGCTCGAACGCCGCACCGCCGCCGAGTGGTTCGCCGTGCTCACCCCGCTCGGCGTGCCCTGCGGCCCGGTCAACGACCTGGCCGAGGCCTTCGACCTCGCCGACTCACTCGGCCTGCGCCCCCGGGCGCCGCTGCCCGGCCCGGACGGACGGCCGCTGGACCTGGTCGCCAACCCGATCGGCCTCTCCCGCACCCCGCCCCGCTACCAGCTGCCCCCGCCCCGGCTCGGCGAGCACACCGCCGAGCTGACCGCCTGGCTGGACGCCCCGTACGACGGGCCCACGCACGACGGTCCCACGCACAACGAGCCCCCGCACAACGAGCCCCCGCACGACAAGGACCTCGAGGACCGCCCATGAGCACCCCGCACAGCACCGGCACCGCCCTGGCCGACCCGCTCGATCTGATCGACTTCGCCACCCTGTTCACCGACGAGGAGCGCGAGATCCAGGCCACCGTCGCCAGGTTCCTCGCCGACCGGGTCCGCCCGCACCTGCCGGAGTGGTTCGACAACGCCCACTTCGCCCGCGAACTCGCCCCCGAACTGGGCGCGTTGGGCCTGCTCGGGATGCACCTGGAAGGCTACGGCTGCGCCGGCACCAACGCCGTCTCCTACGGCCTGGCCTGCCTCGAACTGGAGGCCGCCGACTCCGGCTTCCGCAGCTTCGTCTCCGTCCAGGGCTCCCTCTCGATGTACTCGATCCACCAGTGGGGCTCGGAGGAGCAGAAGCAGGAGTGGCTGCCCCGGCTCGCCGCCGGCACCGCGATCGGCTGCTTCGGGCTCACCGAGCCGGACTTCGGCAGCAACCCGGCCGGGATGCGGACCCGCGCGGTGCGCGACGGCTCGGACTGGATCCTCGACGGCACCAAGATGTGGATCACCAACGGCGGCATCGCGGACGTCGCCACCGTCTGGGCGAACACCGAGGACGGCGTGCGCGGCTTCCTGGTGCCGCGCGGCACGCCCGGCTTCACCACCCGCGACATCGGGCAGAAGCTGTCGCTGCGGGCCTCCGTCACCTCCGAACTGCACCTGGAGGGCGTCCGACTGCCCGCCGAGGCGCAGCTGCCGGGGGCGAAGGGCCTGCGCGGTCCGCTGTCCTGTCTGAACGAGGCGCGGTTCGGCATCCTGTTCGGCGCGGTCGGCGCGGGCCGGGACTCGCTCCAGGCGGCCCTGCGGTACGCGGACTCGCGGATCCAGTTCGACCGGCCGATCAGCGGCTTCCAGCTGACCCAGCGCAAGTTCGCCGACATGGCGCTCGCGCTCGGCAACTCCGCGCTGCTGGCCGTCCACCTCGGCCGGCTCAAGGACGGCGGGCGGCTGCGGCCCGAGCAGGTCAGCGTCGGCAAGCTCAACAACGTGCGGGAGGCGCTGGCGATCGCCCGCGAGTGCCGGACGGTCCTCGGGGCCAACGGCATCTCGCTGGAGTACTCGCCGATCCGGCACGCCAACAACCTGGAGTCGGTGCTGACCTACGAGGGCACCAGCGAGATCCACACACTGGTGGTCGGCCAGGCGCTCACCGGGCAGGCCGCCTACCGGTAGGACCCGCCCCGCCGGTCGCCGGGTCGGCCGCCCGGTCGACGGGCCCGTCCGGACACGCGCCGAGGCCCGCGTCCGGCTTGTCCAGAGCCGGGCGCGGGCCTTCGATCCCCACCGTCGGTGCCGATGCCCGTGGCACCGGGTGGAGCTCCTCCGAGGAAGCGGGCGCGGTCAGACCGCGACCGCCTCCTCCATCTCCTCCTCGGCCTCCGACGGCGTCTCCACCGGACGGCGCCCGCGGCCCTCGTACATCGCCGCGGCCGCCACGGCCGCCCCGCCGAGCAGCAGCCAGACCAGCAGGGTCACGACGTTCCCGCCGAGGCCCGCGCCGCCGTCGAAGTACAGGACGCTGCGCGCGCCCTCCAGGAAGCCGGCGCCCGTCCAGAAGCCGTGCAGGCCGCCGAAGAACCCGTTCTGCAGCTCGGGCCGGTAGATGCCGCCGGAGGAGGTGAAGTTCAGCATCACGAAGAGCACCATCATGACCAGCGTGGTCCACTTCCGCAGGAAGCTGTGCAGACCGATGCCGATCAGCACGATGCCCGCCGAGTAGAGCCAGCCCAGCGCCCAGACCGCCGCGAGGTCATGGTCGACCACGTGGAAGACCGGCCCGGCGGTGACGATCCCGATCACACTGACCGCCAGCGAGACCGCCAACCCGACCAGCGCCCGGACCTTCATGCTCAGCCCGGCGCCGGCGGCACCGATCACCGCGACGCTGGCGTAGGAGCCTATGCTCAGCGCGACCAGCAGGAAGAACAGGCCCTGTCCGGTCGGGTCGCCCTCGGCCGGGGTGGTCAGGTCGGTGACGTGCAGCGGCACGCCCTGCCGGTCGGTGACGTTGGTGAACACCGCCGTGGCGGCCACCACCGAGGTCTCCGAGTTGCCCTTGGCGACGATCAGTTCGGGGTTCCTGGCGTCCGGCACGAAGGCGCCCACCAGGTCCCGGTCGCGCAGCTGCTGCTCGGCGGCGGCCCGGTCGTCCACGGTGCGGACGTCGAGCGCGTCCCCGGCCTTGCTCTGGATCGCCTGCGCCAGGCCCTGCGCCTGCTGCGTGGTGCCCACCACGGCCACCTCGAGGTGGTGCGGCTCGGGCTGGTGGAAGGCGCCCAGGTAGGCGAGTGCCATGCCCAGGCACATCAGCAGCGGGGTGATCAGGTGGATGGCCAGGTGCTTGAGCGAGTGCCCCAGGGTGGGCGCTGCGGCGGGGTTCCGGGGTGTGCTCATGGCGTTCGTACCGTCCTCCGGTGGTGTCTCTCGATGGCAGAAGGTGGCAAATACAACCAATACAGATGGCCAATGCAACCAACTATCGATGTAGCTTACAACCATCCGGCGGCGATCGGAAGCCGCGCCCCGCACGCCGATCGACGCGGCCCGGCTCCCTCACCCGCACTCAGCCCAGGTCGAACACCCCGTACGAGAACCCGTCCGCCCGCAGCTCGCCGTCCACGAGCCGCACGCCCTGGACGTCCAGCGGCCGGAGGCCCCCCGACCGACCCGACGGGCCCGACAAGCCCGACGGGCCCGACAGCCGCACGGAAGCCGGCTCCCGGCACGGGTTGACCGCCACCAGGTACCGCCCGGCCCGGGTGTACACCAGCGGGTAGCCGGCGTGCCGGACCTCCACCCCGCCGGCCGAGCCCAGCCCCGGGTGCGCCCGGCGCAGCGCGATCAGCCGCCGGACGGTGTGCAGCAGCGAGGTCGGGTCGGCGCGCTGGGAGAGCACGTCCGGGCGGTGCGGGTCCGGGTCCACCGGCAGGTACAGCCGCTCGGGCGGGGCACTGGAGAAGCCGGCGGTGGGGCCGGGCATCCACTGCATCGGGGTGCGTGAGCCGGCCCGGTTGAACCGCGGTCCGAGCACGCTGCCCTCGGTGTCGGGAAGGCCCGGCAGGTAGCGCATGCCGATCTCGTCGCCGTAGTAGACGGCCGGGAGGGTGGGCCAGGTGAGCAGGAACGCGAAGGCGGGAGCGAGTTGCTCCGCGGTGCGCGGGCCGGTGGCCAGGCGGGAGAAGTCGTGGTTGGCGGTGGGCAGCACCACGTGCCCGCTGCCCTCGGTGAGTTCGGCGGCGCAGCGCCAGGCGTCCAGGAAGGGCTGCGGGGTGCCCCGGCCCTCGGCCTCGAAGTAGCAGGCCTCCTGGTGCCAGAACTCCTCGACCGTCCCGCCGTTGTTGTTCCAGAGCGATCGCAGGGGCAGGCCGTCGTCCTCTCCGCCGAAGTGCAGGAAGAAGTCGGCGTGGAAGCCGGCCGCGACGGCGGCGGCCGGGTCGCCCCACTCGGCGAGCAGGACGGCCTGGGGGTGGGCGCGGTCCAGCCAGTCGCGCACCTCGGTCCAGAGCTTGGCGGTCTCGGCCTTGCCCGGGTCGTCCTTGACCAGTGAGTAGGCCATGTCCACCCGGAAGCCGGACACCCCGAGACCGAGCCAGTGCGCCATGATCGCGCGCAACGCCGCCCGGTTGGCGCGCGGGCCGTCCGCGTCCACCGCCTGGCGCCAGGGCTCCTCCGAACTACTGCGCGCGTAGCCGAAGTTGAGCGCGGGCTGGAAGTCGAAGAAGTTCGGCCGGTACCAGCCGGGCCGGCTGCCGGGCGAGGCGACGAAGCCGTCCACCGGGCGGTCGGACCAGATGTACCGGTGGTCGGACGGATCCTCGGCGGAGGCCAGGAACCAGGGGTGGCGGTCGGAGGTGTGCCCGGCCACCAGGTCCAGTAGGACCCGGATGCCCCTGCGGCGGGCGGCCTCGACCAGGGCCGTCAGGTCCTCGCTGCTGCCGTAGCGCGGGGCGGGGGTGAGGTAGTCGGTGACGTCGTACCCGGCGTCGCGGAACGGCGAGGCGAAGCAGGGGTTGAGCCAGACGGTGTCGACGCCGAGCCAGGCGAGGTGGTCCAGGTGCTCGGCGATGCCGGCGAAGTCGCCGATGCCGTCGCCGTCGGAGTCGGCGAAGCTCTGCGGGTAGATCTGGTACAGCACGGCGTCGGCGAGCCAGTCGGGGCCGGGGCGGGTCGAGGTCATGGGCGGTTCCTCCTACCGGGGTCCGGGGGCCCGGGGCCTGGCCGGGCGGGGCTGAGCCGGGACGGGCTCGGCCGGGGCCGAGCCGGGGCGCCCACGATTCTCGTCCAATCCCGGCCGTCCCGACAGCCCGCCTCGCCCCGCCGCAGCCCGCGCCTCGGGGCCCGCACCGCGGCGAGGCCCGCACCGGGCCGTCGCGAGCCCGCCCCCTACGAGAACGCCCCCGCGCAGGCCGCCGTGAACGCCCGGGCCCGCCGGGTGATCTCCGCCCAGTCCCCCGCCGCGACCACGTCCGGCGGCACCACGTCCGTCCCGGCGCAGACCGCGAGCGCGCCGTGCGCCAGGAACTCGGCGGCGTTGCCCGCGTTCACCCCGCCGGAGGCCACCAGCGGCACGTCGGGGTACGGGCCGCGCAGGTCCCTGAAGTAGCCGGGGCCGAACGACCGGGCCGGGAAGATCTTCACGGCGGCGGCGCCGAGGTCCACCGCGTGCGCCACCTCGGTCGGGGTGAGCGCTCCGAGCACCGCCGGCACCCCGGCGACGGCCGCCGCCTCGGCCACCTCGGGGCGGCAGCCCGGGGTGACCAGGAAGGACGCCCCGGCCTCGACCCCGCGCCGGGCCTGCTCGGCGGTCAGCACCGTCCCGACGCCGACCCGCCGGCCCGCCCTCGACGCCCTGAGCAGATGCTCCGTCACATTCGGTGTGGTGTAGGTTAATTCGGTCAGGGTGATGCCGCCTTCGGCGAGGGCGTCGCAGAGGGCGGCGGCGTCCGGGATCCGGGGCGCGCGGACCACCGCGATCACCGGTTCGGCGCGCAGCAGCTCGCGCAGCGACTCGCTCGACGGCTCGCGCAGCGGCGAGGGATCGGTCGGGGCGGAGAGCTCGGTCATATGGCCAGGGTTCCTCGGTCGGTTCGACGCAGGGCGCGCCCCGGCCGGGCGCCGGTGGTGCGACCCTGCCGGACGACGGCGGTGCCGTTGACGTACACGTACTCGATGCCCTCGGCCGGCAGCCGGGGGTGCTCGAAGGTGGCGGCATCCCGGACCCTCCCGGGGTCGAGGAGCACCAGGTCGGCGTGGTGGCCGGGGGCGATCCGGCCGCGCCGGTCCAGCCCCAGCCGGGCGGCGGGGCGTCCGGTCATCCGGACGATCGCCTCCTCCAGTGTCAGTACGCCCAACTCCCGGCTGTAGTGGCCGAGGTAGCGCGGGAAGGTGCCCCAGGCACGCGGGTGCGGCCGGGCGCCGACCAGCAGCCCGTCGCTGCCGACGGTGTGCGCGCGGTGGCGCATGATCGCCCGGACGTTCTCCTCGTGCCCGACGTGCTGGAGGATCGTGGTGGCCAGCTCGTCCCGGCGCAGCAGGTCCAGGAACACCTCGGTGCCGGTCCGCTGCTCCTCCTCGGCCAGTTCGGCGACGGTGCGGCCGACCGCCCCGGCGAGCGAGGCCGCGCGCACGCCGGAGATCTGGATCGTCGTCCAGTCGGTGACCACCCCGTGGCAGCCGTCGCTGCCCTTCTCCTCCACCTCGTACCGGATCTTCGCGCACTGCGCCGGGTCGGTGAGCCGCTCCAGCGTCGCGGCCGGGCCGCCCTCGGTGGCCCAACTCGGCAGCAGCGCGGCCAGGGTGGTGGATCCGGGCAGGTAGGGGTAGCTGTCCAGAGTGAGGTCGACGCCGTCGGCGAGCGCCCGGTCGAGGAGCTCCAGCAGTTCGCCGGCCCGGCCCCGGTTGAGCCCGAAGTTCATCGTGGCGTGGGTCAGGTGCAGCGCGCACCCGCTCTGCCGGGCGATCTCCACCATCTCCGCGTATCCCTCCAACGCCCCTGCACCGTAGGAGCGTTGGTGCGGCGCGTGGAAGCCGCCGTAGGCCGCGACGACGGTGCACAGCTCGACCAGCTCGGCGGTGCCCGCGTACATCCCGGGGGTGTAGCTGAGCCCGCTGGACATGCCGACCGCGCCGTCCAGCAGACTCTTCGCCAACACCTGCCGCATCCGGTCGAGTTCGCCGGAGGTGGGCGGGCGGTTGGCCCAGCCCATGGCGAGCATCCGCAGCGTTCCGTGCGGGACGAGGTAGCAGGCGTTGACGGCGACACCGGTGCGGTCGATCCGGTCCAGGTAGCCGGCGACGTCCCGCCAGTCCCAGTCGAAGCCGTCCGGGTCGCCGTTCCAGCCCGCGAGTTGGCGGCGCAGCGCGGGCAGCGTGGTGTCGTCCGCCGGGGCGTAGGACAGGCCGTCCTGGCCGAGCACCTCGCAGGTGACGCCCTGGGTGACCTTGGCCGGGTGCTCCGGTTCGAGCAGCAGGGCGAGGTCGGAGTGGGCGTGCATGTCGATGAAGCCGGGGGCCAGCACCAGCCCGTCGGCGTCCACCGCCTCGGGGGCGTCGAGGCCCTCGCCGATCTCGGTGATCAGGCCGTCCGCGATCCGGACGTCCGCCCGGTACCGGTCCGCGCCGGTGCCGTCCACGACGGTGGCACCGCGGAAGACCGTCGCTCCCCTGCCGCGCCCCGCGTCCGGGCGGGCCGTTCTCTCCCCGGGCATCAGAAGAACGTCCTGACCAGGCCGGTGACCTTCGGCTCGGCCGCGTCCGCGCAGTCCAGCACCGGAATCGCCGTCCACTTGTCGAAGGCCGTGCACGGGTGGGAGACGCCCAGCCGCAGCACCGCGCCGATCGGCGCGAGGTCGCCCGCGTCGCGGAGGAAGGCGTGCTGGTCGTTGAGCGCGGTGATCCGGGCCGTCGTGCCGGTCAACTCGGCTCCGCCGCGCACCCGTTGCGGCTCGGGCAGACCCTCGTCGAAGGGCAGGTCGCGCTTGCCGGCGTCCAGCAGCGCGAGCTGCGGCTCGGGCCGGGAGACCACCCGGGCCCAGCCGTGCAGCGCGCTGCGGAACGGCGTCCGCCCGCCGCGCCGGGCCAGCGGGGAGATGCCCCGGTAGAAGCCGTCGTCGTGGGCGATGTACGCGCCCGAGCGCAGCACCACGAAGGCCTCGGGCAGCTTCGCCAGCTCCTCGACCACCAGGTCGAAGTAGGCGCTGCCGCCGGCCGAGACCACCGGCCGGGTGTCCTGCGGGTAGGCGTCCGCCAGCCGGCCGTGCAGCTCGCCGAGGTCCCGCAGGTAGCCGCGGACGGTGGCCAGCGCCTCGGCCGAGGCGTCGTGCGCGAGCGCGCCCTCGTACCCCCCGACGCCCGCCAGGCGCAGGGTGCGGGCGCGCAGCACGGCGGCGGCGACCTCGGCGGCGGCGTCCACGCCGCGGGCACCGGTCCGCCCGCCCGGGCCGCCCAGCTCGACCAGCACCTCGACCGGCCGCTCGGCGCCGGCGGCGCGCAGTGCCTCGTCCATCAGCCGCACGCTCTCGGCGGAGTCGACCCAGGAGAGGAGGGCGAAGTCCGGGTCGGCGGCGAGTTCGTCGGCGAGCCAGGCCAGTCCGGCGGGTTCGAGCAGGGCGTTGGCGAGCAGTATGCGCTGCACCCCGAAGGCCCGGGCGATCCGCACCTGGGGCAGGTTGGCGAGGGTGATGCCGTGGCTGCCGGCGTCGAGCTGGGCCTGCCAGAGCGCGGGCGCCATGGTGGTCTTGCCGTGCGGGGCGAGCGCGACGCCCGCGTCGGCGCACCAGTCGGCCATGGTGCGGACGTTGTGGTCGAGGGCGGCGCCGTCGAGGGTGAGCAGCGGGGTGCCGAGCGTGGAGAGGGTGGGGCCGGTGGCGAGCCACTCCCGCGTGGTGCGGCCCCACGACTGCGGCGGAGCGGCTTTGAACCGCCAGTCGAGCGGCTCGTCGGCCAGGGCGGCCACCGCCCCGCGGGCGATGCCCGGCCCGGTGCCGCTGCTTGCGAAGGTCTGCTCCACCGTCTTCCTCCATCCGCCCAAGTTGCAACATGTGCAACGAGGGTTGCACATGCTGGCAACACGGTTCTAGCATCGGCGCCGGATCACGGTCAACGGACCTGACTCCCGGTCAACGGGGTCGACTCACGTCCGGCGCTCACCGACGACACGGCGCCGGCGTGCGACGAGTCGGCCCGGTGGGCCCGCTCTCGACGGAACGGCCGCAGACGAGGAGCCCCGCACATGCCGCGACAGGACACCCAGGGCCCGACCCGCCCCGGTCCTCCCCCGACGGCCGTGTGCGTGGGCGAGTCGATGGCCGTCCTGCTGCCGGACCGCCCGGGCCCACTGGAGTCGGTGGAGAGCTTCCGGCTGTCCGTCGGCGGCGCGGAGTCCAACGTGGCGGGCGCGCTGGCCGCGCACGGCGTGCCGACCGCCTGGATCAGCCGGGTCGGCGACGACGGCTTCGGCCGCCGGCTGCTCGCCGAGGTCGCCGCCCGGGGCGTGGACGTCTCGGCGGTCGCGGTCGACCCGCACCGCCCGACCGGCCTCTACGTCAAGGAGGTCGGCGGCACCACCGGCGACCGCCACGACCTCGGGCCCGGCCGCAGCCGGCTGCACTACCACCGGCGGGGCTCCGCGGCCGCCGCGCTCTCCCCGGACCTGCTCACCGACCCCGCCGCCGCCCCGCTGCTGACCGGCGCCCGACTGCTGCACCTGTCCGGCATCACCGCCGCCCTCTCCGACGGCTGCCTGGCCCTGCTGCGCGGCCTGCTCGCCGAGCGCCGCCCGAACCGGACGGTCAGCTTCGACCTCAACTGGCGTCCCTCGCTCTGGCGCGAGCGCGACCCGGCCGTGCTGCCACCACTGCTGGACGCCGCCGACCTGCTGCTGCTCGGGGCCGACGAGGCCGAGGCCGCCTTCGGCACGGGCGACCCGGCCGCCCTGCGCCGCCGCTTCCCCGGCCCGGCCACCGTCGTGGTCAAGGAGGCCGTCCGGCAGGTGACCGTCCTGGACCGGGACGGGACGGCGGTCACCGAGCCGGCCCTCGCGGTCGAGGTGGTCGAGGCCACCGGCGCGGGCGACGCCTTCGCGGCCGGCTACCTGGCCGGCACCGTCCGGGGCCTGGACCAGCGGCGCCGGCTGCGGCTCGGCCACCTGAGCGCCGCCTGCGCCCTGACCGCCCACGGCGACCAGGCAGAGCTGCCGGACGCCGCCGTGGTGACGGCGCTGCTCGACGCCACCCCCGCCCAGTGGGCCGCCACCCGGGTCACCGCGGCGGGCATCACCGGCCCGGCCCTGCCCACCGGCCACCGGCGCCGGACCGACCGGGCGCCGTCCGCCGAGCGGCCCCAGTCCGCCGACCGGCCCCCGTCCGCCGATCGGGCCCGGGCACAATGAGCAGGAACCCCAGCCCTCGAAGCGGAGCACGATGAGCCAGACCGTCACCCGCGCGCTGCGCATCCTCGCCGAACTCGGCGAGGGCGAGCGCTCCCTCGACCAGCTCGCCGAGGTGCTCGGCGTCCACAAGACGACCGTGCTCCGACTGCTGCAAAGCCTCGAGGAGGAACGATTCGTCTATCGCGACGCGGCCTACCGCTACCACCTGGGCGCCGGCCTCTTCGCGCTCTCCGGTCTGGCCCTGGAGCAGCGCGGCGTGCGCCGGATCGCCGCCCCGCACCTGGCCGAGCTGAACGCCGCCACCGGCCAGACCGTGCACCTGGCCGCGTACGAGGGCGGCGAGGTGGTCTACATCGACAAGTTCGACTCCCGCCACCCGGTCAGGATGTACTCCCGGATCGGCCTGCGCGCCGCCCTGCACAGCGCCGCCGTCTCCAAGGTGCTGCTGGCCGGCCTACCGCTGCCCGAGCGGCGCCGGGTGGTGGCCGGGATCGACTTCACCCCGCACACCGAGCGCACCCTGACCACGCCCGAGGCGCTGCTCGCCGAGCTGGAGAAGGTCGCCGCCCAGGGCTGGGCGCAGGACCACGCCGAGCACGAGGCCTTCATCAACTGCGTGGCCGCGCCCGTCCGGGACGCCAGCGGACGGGTGGTCGCCGCCGCCTCGATCTCCGTCCCGGACATGGTCCTGCCGTACGAGCAGGTGCTGGACCTGCTCCCCCAGCTGCTCGCCACCACCCGCGCCGTCTCGGCCGACTGCGGCCGCCCCGACCACACCTGACGAACCGTCAAGAACAGCAAAGGAACCCGATGTCCTCCGAGCACCCGCAGACCGACGAGCACTCCCGGACCGACGGGAAGGTCGAGATCCGCACCGACGGCGCCCCCGCCCCCGCCTGGATGTTCTCCCAGGGCGTCCGCAAGGGCCCGATCCTCCAGGTCTCCGGCCAGGGCCCGCAGGACCCGACCACCGGCGAGTACCTCCACCACGGCGACGTGAAGGCGCAGACCCGCCGCACGCTGGAGAACGTCAAGGCCATCGTCGAGGCCGGCGGCGCCACCATCGAGGACGTGGTGATGTTCCGCGTGTACCTCACCAAGCGGGCCGACTTCCCGCTGATGAACGAGGTCTACGCCGAGTTCATCGACGAGAACATCAAGCCCGGCGGCGTGAAGCCGTGCCGCACCACCGTCTTCGTCGAGCTTCCGCAGGAGCCGATGCTGGTCGAGATCGACGCCCAGGCCGTGGTCGGCTGACCACCCCCGCCCCCGAAGGGCCCGGACGCCTGCCGCGCGCCCGGGGCCCTTCGACCTGTCCGGCCGACCGCCCACCCGCCACGCCGCCGACCGCCCGCTTGCCACACCTCCAGCCAAATATTAGGTTAGGCTCACCTAACTAACTGGAGGTCCGCCCATGAGCCTGCCCACCGGCGACACCGAGGCCCCCGAGCCCACCACCGCCGAACGGATCCACAGCCTGCTCAGCACGACCTCCTCGCTCACCGTCCGAGCCCTGGGCGAGCAGCACCACCTGGACACCCCGGTCTCCGTCCACGGCTCCCGGCTGCGGCTGCGCACCGCCCTGGACGACCCGCTCACCGCGGCCGCCGCCGGCGCCACCGACGGCCTCGCCGTCGTCCTCGACGTCACCGACGTCTCCCCCGTCGCCGTCCGTGACCGGGTCCGTGCCCGCCTGACCCTGGCCGGCCGACTTCACCTGGCCCACCTCGCCGACGACGGCCTCAGCGTCCACCTGCGGGTGGACGTCGCCCACGCCGTCCTCGCCACCCCGTACGGCACCGGCGCGGTCACCGCCGCGGACCTCGCCGTCGCCGTCCCCGACCCGATGGCCCGGCACGAGGCCGCGATGCTCACCCACCTCGCCGACGACCACGCCGAGGCGCTCGAGGTCCTCACCCGCCTGCTCGACCCGGCCGTGCTGGGCCACGGCCCGGAGGTCCGCCCGCTCGCCCTGGACAGCCACGGCCTGGTGCTGCGCCTGGACCACCCGTACGGCCATCGCGACGTCCGCCTGGTCTTCCCCGAACCCGCCCGGGACACCGAGGAGTTCGGCCACCGGATGCACGAGCTGCTGGCCGCCGCGCAGTACGGCTCGCCGGTCCACCGGCACTGACCCCCCGTCCCGTCACCGCTCGACCGCGTCCTCCAGCACCACCCGCCCGATCCGCACGTACAGTTCCGGCCGCCACCGGCGCACCGCGAGCGCCAGCGCCACCCCGCCCGCGAACACCCCGATCACCAGGTACGGGATCAGCCGGAACAGCAGCGTGTGCGCCGCCGCCCCGGCGGCGGCGTCCTTGTTGAGGACCAGCAGCACCACCACCCCGGCCATCGCCACCCCGCCCACCAGCGGCGCGACCAGCGTCCGGAACCAGTGGGCGGTCTCCGGGTGGCGCCCCCGCACGTGGAAGTACCCGACCACGGCGAAGGAGCAGAGCGTCTGCACGACCAGGATCGCCATCGTCCCGAGCAGCGCCAGCAGCGTGTACAGGTGCGCGTACGGGTCCATCCCGGCCGCCAGGAAGCCCGCCACCAGCCCCACCGCGATCACCGACTGCACCACCGAGGCGACGTGCGGCGAGCCGTGCCGCGGATGGGTGCGGCCGAGCCCCCGGTACAGCAGCCCCTCCCGCCCGATCGCGTACAGGTAGCGGGCCGCGCACTGGTGGAAGGCCATCGCGCAGGCGAACGAGCCGGTGACGACCAGCCATTGGAACACCTTCACCGCCCAGGCCCCCAGGTGCGCACCGAGCGGGTCGAAGAACAGGCTGTTGCCGTCCTTGCCCGGCACCGCGCCGTTCGCCACCGCGATCGCCCGTTCGACCCCGTTGCCGGAGACGATCATCCAGGACACGAAGACGTAGAGCAGCCCGACCCCGATCACCGACACCAGCGTCGCCCGCGGCACCACCCGCTTCGGGTCGCGGGACTCCTCGCCGTACATCGCGGTGGACTCGAACCCCACCCAGGACCAGAACGCGAAGAACAGGCCGAGCCCCGCCGCGGCCGCCGAACTCCCCACCCCCCTCAGCGCGTTCAGCGGGTTCACGGCCGCGAGCACGATCCCGTCCGGGCCGCCGCCGGAGAACAGCACGGCGAACGAGACCGCACTCAGCACCCCGATCTCCAGCACCAGCGCGACGCCGAGCACCTTGGCCGTCAGGTGCAGGTCGAACCAGGCCATCACCCCGATCACCGCCGCCCCGGACAGCGCGTACCAGCCCCAGCCCAGCTCCACCCCCAGCTGCGAACGGACCAGTCCCCGCAGCGAGTACGCGAAGAAGCCGAGGGCCGAGGCCTCGGTGACGACGTACGCGAGCACCGCCAGCAGTCCCGAGGCCATCCCGACCACCCGGCCCAGCCCGTGCGAGACGTAGCCGTAGAACGCGCCGGCCGCGGTGATGTGCCGGGCCATCGCGACGTAGCCGACCGAGAACACCGTCAGCACCACGGTCGCCACGACGTACGCGGCGGGCGCGCCGACGCCGTTGCCCTGCCCGACGATGATCGGCAGGTTGCCCGTCATCGCGGTGATCGGGGCGGCGGTGGCGAGCGCCATGAACACCACGCCGACCAGGCCGACCGAATCGGCCTTCAGCCGGTCGACCCCGTCCTCCCCGGGCCGCTCCCGGCCGGCCGTCCTCCCCGCCACGCCCCCACTGCGGACCGCCATCCGCCCTCCTCGCCTCCGGACCCGCCCGCCCGGCCGGACCGACCGGGCGCTGACCGTTCGCCAGCATGACGTGCCACGGCCACCCGGCGACGCCACCGAACCCCTCCGTGACACCGGAGTTGACGCCGCGTTCGACCCGTCCGAACGAAACCCGGGAACAGCCGGGCGGCACGGAAACGGCAGTGGCCGGCCCGGCCGCACGAGGAGTCCTCGTACGGCCGGGCCGGCCTGGGCGTGTCCCGCGCCCATGTCCGCCGTGCGGCGATCACCCGGTCGAGCGGTCACCCGACATGACCATCCCGGAGGATCGTTTCGCCCCGCAGCGACGGTGGTTCCGGAAACCCTCGGAGCTCAGCCGTGGGTCAGAGCGCGACGCCGTGCGCGCGCAGGTAGGCGACCGGGTTGATGTCCGAGCCGTACTCCGAGCCGTTGCGGACCTCGAAGTGCAGGTGCGGGCCGGTCACGTTGCCAGTGGCACCGGACAGGCCGATCTGCTGGCCGACGGTGACGGCCTGACCGATCCTCACGCCGATCGAGGAGAGGTGCGCGTACTCGGCGTAGTGGCCGTCGGCGAGCTTGATCTCGACCTCGTTGCCGTAGGCGCCGCCGTTGCCGGCCTTGACCACGACACCGTTGGCGATGGCGCGCAGCGGGGTGCCGGTGGAGGCGACGAAGTCCTGGCCGGTGTGGTGGCCGGAGGCCCACATCGAGCCGGCCACACCGTAGGCGGTGCCGAGCCTCGGGTTGGCCAGCGGGGCGACGAAGCCGGAGGTGGCGGCGGCGACCGGAGTGGCGGTCACGGCCTGGGCCGGGGTGGCGACCTGCAGCTGGGTCTGCAGCTGCGTGGCCGGCTTGGCGGCCTCGGTCCGCACCTGGACCCGGTCCTGCGCCTTGGCGGCCTGGGTCGCGGGAGCGACCGACTCGGCCGGGGCGGCGGCCTTCGCCGGAGCGGAGTCGGCCGACGGCGCGACGGCGTGGCCCGGCAGCGCGAGCCGCTGGCCCGCGAAGATCAGGTTCGGGTCGGCACCGACGACCGAGCGGTTCTGCTCGTACAGCGCGTGCCAGCCGCCCTCGACGTTCTTGACCTCGGCGATCTTGGACAGGGTGTCACCGCTGACGACGCGGTAGCTCTCCTGCACTGCCTGGGCGGCCGGAGCAGCGGCCGACTCGGCGCGGGCGGAGGCGGCGGCCTGCGCGACCGGGGCGGCCGGAGCGGTGTGGGCCTGGGCGCTCATCGCGGTGACGAGCGGGAGGGCGAAGGAGACGCCGGTGACGGCGGTGGCGATGCCGATGCGGGCGGCGCGGGGCAGGGCGATACGACGAGCCTGAGCAGGCATGGAAGTTTCCTCTCCGACGCCTGCGAGGTGAGCTGTCGGGTTCGGGCTGGAGTTGCCCGGCCGCATGCGCGGCTTCACCCCTAGCCGGTCCTGGACGCCCGCGCCCTGAGGCGCGAACTCCGGTCCGGCGACTTACCTGTGGGTCCCCCGCTCCTGCCGTACAGAGTTCGTTTCGAACCACCGGGCAGCGGCAGGACTCGGCGTTCCACCCGGCGGATCCGTCCGGACTGGCCGGGCGGTCGCTGAACTAAAACCCATCCGTTCGGGTGAAGCAATGTCGATCTTTGAAAGCGCAACCATTCCCCCTTCCCCGGTGACCCTCCGCAGGCCGGAGCACACGTTCCGTACACAATCCATTCACCCCCCGCCACTGATCCACGACCCTGCGCCGAGATCCGCGACGCTGCGCAGCCGCCCACTCACACCCCGCCCACCGTCAACACACCCACCGGTGACCCTTGTCACGTGCGCCCCGGCAGCGCAGGATTCGCCCGTGGCCACCTCAGAGGCCGGCACCCTGCGCCTGAGCACCGCGCAGGGCCGCTGGGTACTACTGGCGACGGTGCTCGGCTCCAGCATGGCGATGCTCGACGGCACCGTGGTGAACGTCGCCCTGCCCCGGATCGGCGCCGACCTCGGCGCCTCCCTCGCGTCCCTGCAATGGACCCTGAACGCCTATCTGCTCACCCTGGCGGGCCTGATCCTGCTCGGCGGCGCGCTGGGCGACCGGTACGGACGGCGCAAGGTCTTCCTGATCGGCGTGGTCTGGTTCGCCATCGCCTCCGCCGCCTGCGCCGCCGCACCGAACATCCACGTGCTGATCGCCGCCCGCGCCGTCCAGGGCATCGGCGGGGCACTGCTCACCCCCGGCTCGCTCGCCATGCTCCAGGCCGTCTTCCACCCTGACGACCGCTCGGCGGCGGTCGGCCTCTGGTCCGGCCTGGGCGGGGTGTCGGCGGCGGTCGGCCCGTTCCTAGGCGGCTGGCTGGTGGACGGCCCCGGCTGGCGCTGGATCTTCCTGCTGAACCTGCCGCTCGCCGCCGCCGTGATCGCCGTCGCCACCCGGTCGGTGCCGGAGAGCCGGGACAAGGACGCCTCCGGCCGCTTCGACGTGCTCGGCGCCGTGCTCGCCGCCCTCGCCCTCGGCGCGATCACCTACGCGCTGACCGCGGCCGGCGAGGGCCTGTCCCCCGCCGTCTGGGTCAGCGGGGTGATCGGGGTGGTGCTCGGCGTCGCCTTCGTGGCCGTCGAGCGCCGCGCGCCCGAACCGATGCTGCCGCTCGGCCTCTTCTCCTCCCGGCTGTTCACCGCGGTGAACCTGGTCACCCTGTGCGTGTACGCGGCGTTCAGCGGCGTCTTCTTCCTGCTGGTGGTGCAGCTCCAGATCGTGTCCGGGTTCTCGCCGCTGGTCTCGGGCTTCGCCCTGGTGCCGATCACCGTGCTGATGCTGCTGCTGTCCGCCCGTGCCGGACGCCTCGGCAAGCGGATCGGCCCGCGCATCCCGCTCACCGTCGGCCCGATGCTGTGCGCCGCCGGGGTGCTGTTGATGCTGCGCATCGGCCCGGACTCCTCGTACTGGGTGGACGTGCTGCCCGCCGTCACGGTGATGGGCTGCGGCATGACGCTGCTGGTCGCACCGCTGACGGCGACCGTGCTGGCCGCCGTCGAGGTCCGCCACGCGGGCATCGCCAGCGGGGTCAACAACGCCGCCGCCCGCGCGGCCGGCCTGCTCGCGGTGGCCGCCCTGCCGGCGCTGGCCGGGCTGAGCGGCGACGCCTACCGGGTACCCTCCTCGGTCGACGCCGCCTTCCACACCGCCATGCTGATCTGCGCGGGCCTGCTGGTCGCCGGCGGGCTGATCGCCTCCGCGACCGTACGGGGCAACGTGCTCGCCCCCGAGGAGCAGCCGGTGGCCGAGCCGAACTGCGACTGGCCGTGCGGGCCCACCGCCCCGCCGCTCGACCCGGGCCACGTCCCCGTGACGCGCGAGGGCCCCGCCACCGGTCCGGCGGCGGGGCCCTCACCCAAGGGCTGACGCTACGTCAGAAGGCGCTTCCCGTCAGGGAATGCCGCCCGTCAGAGAATGTCGCCGGGCGCGTACTCGGCGGCCTCCGGGTAGGCGGCCGCGACGGCCTCCACCTGGCGGACGACCTCGGCGACCTGGGCGCCGGCCGCGCCGGTGAAGGACAGCTTGTCGGCCAGCAGCGCGTCCAGGGCGGCCCGGTCCAGCGGGATCCGCTCGTCGGCGGCCAGCCGGTCCAGCAGCTCGTTCTCCCGGGCGCCGGCCCGCATCGCCAGCGCGGAGGCGACGGCGTGCTCCTTGATGACCTCGTGCCCGGTCTCCCGGCCGACGCCCGCGCGCACCGCGCCCATCAGCACCTTGGTGGTGGCGAGGAACGGCAGGTAGCGGTCCAGCTCGGCCTCGATCACGGCGGGGAAGGCGCCGAACTCGTCGAGGACGGTCAGGAAGGTCTCCAGCAGGCCATCGAAGGCGAAGAACGCGTCCGGCAGCGCGACCCGGCGCACCACCGAGCAGGAGACGTCGCCCTCGTTCCACTGGTCGCCGGCCAGCTCGCCGGTCATCGAGGCGTAGCCGCGCAGGATGACGGCCAGGCCGTTGACGCGCTCGCAGGAGCGGGTGTTCATCTTGTGGGGCATCGCGGAGGAGCCGACCTGGCCCTCCTTGAAGCCCTCCGTCACCAGCTCGTGGCCGGCCATCAGGCGGATGGTCTTGGCCAGGCTGGACGGCGCGGCGGCCAGCTGGACGAGGGCGGTGAGCACCTCGAAGTCCAGCGAGCGCGGGTAGACCTGGCCGACGCTGGTCAGCACGTGGTCGAAGCCGAGGTGCCCGGCGACCCGGCGCTCCAGCTCGGCGAGCTTCTCGGTGTCCCCACCGAGGAGGTCCAGCATGTCCTGGGCGGTGCCGACCGGGCCCTTGATCCCGCGCAGCGGGTAGCGGGCGATCAGCTCCTCCAGGCGGCGGAAGGCGACCAGCAGCTCGTCGGTGATCGAGGCGAACCGCTTGCCCAGGGTGGTGGCCTGAGCGGCCACGTTGTGCGAGCGGCCGGCCATGACCAGCTCGGAGTGCTGGGCGGACAGCTTGGCCAGACGCACCAGCACGGCCACCGTGCGGTCCCGCACGTGCTCCAGGGACTGGCGGATCTGGAGCTGCTCGACGTTCTCGGTCAGGTCCCGGGACGTCATGCCCTTGTGGATCTGCTCGTGCCCGGCGAGCTCGCTGAACTCCTCGATGCGGGCCTTCACGTCGTGGCGGGTGATCCGCTCACGGGCGGCGATCGAGCCGAGGTCGACCTGGTCGATCACCCGCTCGTAGTCGGCGACGGCCGTCGCCGGCACCTCGACGCCGAGGTCCTGCTGGGCCTTCAGGACGGCCAGCCACAGGTGGCGCTCGAGGACCACCTTGTGCTCGGGGGACCACAGCTGGGCCAGGGTCGCCGAGGCGTACCGGGAGGCCAGGACATTGGGGATCTGGGGCTTCGCGCTCACGCTTCGCAAGGGTAACAGCCGAGGTCACGCCGGACGTCGGCGGATGGGGTAGGCTGGGTCAATTGAGCGCCATTCAGATGACACTCCAAAGCCTCCTCACCGCAAGGATATCACATCGATGAGCCAAGCACCAGCGGCCACGGGGAACCCCGGCGATGCCCTCGCCGCGGCCCTGCGCACCGAGCAGGCCCACCTCACCCGGCTCTACGCCCGGCTGGACGCCGTCCGCGAACGCGCCCGCCGCACCGCCGACGGCGCCCACGACCAGGCCGCACCCGGCGGCACCCACCAGGCCCGACTGGAACGCGAGGTGCGCGCCCGCGGGGCCGCCCGTCACGCCGCCCGGCTGGACGCGGTCGAGCGCGGCCTGTGTTTCGGCCGGCTCGACGAGCGCGACGGCACCGTCCACTACGTCGGCCGCACCGGCCTGACCGACGAGGCGTACGAACCGCTGCTGCTCGACTGGCGAACCCCGGCCGCCCGTCCCTTCTACACCGCGACCCCCGCCCACCCCGGCCCCGTGGTCCGCCGCCGCCACCTGCACACCCGGGGCCGCACCCTCACCGGGCTGGACGACGAGGCGCTCGACCTCGCCGGACTGGACGAATCCGACCGGCGCGGCCTGGTCGGCGAGGCCGCCCTGCTCGCCGCCCTCGACCGCGAACGCACCGGCCGGATGGGCACCGCCGTCGCCACCATCCAGGCCGAGCAGGACCGGGTGATCCGCTCCCCGCTGCCCGGCGCCCTGGTGGTCCAGGGCGGCCCCGGCACCGGCAAGACGCTGGCCGCCCTGCACCGCACCGCCTACCTGCTGTTCACCCACCGCGCCGCGCTGGAGCGCCGCGGCGTGCTGGTGATCGGCCCCAACCCCGGCTTCCTGCGGTACATCGACGAGGTGCTGCCCGCCCTCGGCGAGACCGAGGTGGTGCTGCGCACCGTCGGCGAACTCCTCCCCGGCGTCACCGCCACCGGCACCGACGCCCCCGCCACCGCCTTCGCCAAGGGCGGCCCCTGGATGGCCGGGGTGCTCCGGCGCGCCCTGGCCGCCCACCAGACGGCCCCGGCCGACGGCCTGGACCTCGGCGAGGGGCTGAAGGTCTCCGCCCGGGCCTGCGCCGAGGCCCGCGACGCCGCCCGCGGCCTGCGGCTGCCCCACAACCGGGCCCGCGGCTTCTTCCTCGGCACCCTGCTCGACGCCCTCGCCATCGCCCAGGCGCTCACCCTCGGCCGCCCCTACGACGACGAGGAGGCGCACTACGCCCCGCGCGAGCTGTGGGAGCGGACGGACGTCCGCGCCGCCCTCGACCCGCTCTGGCCCCGGCTCACCCCGCAACAACTCCTCGAAAGGCTTCTCACCGACCGGGAGTTGCTCACCACGGCGGCCCCCGAACACGCGGCCGCCCTGCTCCGTCCGCCCGGCTCCGGGTGGACGGTCGAGGACGTCCCGCTGCTCGACGAGGCCGCCGAACTTCTCGGCACGGCAAGGGAATCCGCCGCTGCCGACCAGGATCCGGACGAACTGGCCTTCGCCCAGGGCGTGTTGACCATCACCGGGCAGACCGGCGACGCCCTGCTGGACTCCGCCGCGCTGGCCGGGCGATTCCGCGACGACGGCCCGTACCGCTCCACCGCCGAACGCGCCGCCGCCGACCGCACCTGGGCCTACGGCCACGTCGTCGTGGACGAGGCCCAGGAGCTGTCCGCGATGGCCTGGCGCGCCGTCCTGCGACGTGTCCCGACCAACTCGCTCACCATCGTCGGCGACCTCGCCCAGACCGGATCGCCCGCCGGCGCCCGCAGTTGGGCCGAGATGCTCGACCCGCACCTGCCCGGCCGCTGGCGCGAGGAGCGGCTGACCGTCAACTACCGTACGCCGCAACCCTTCATGGCCATCGCCTCCGCCGTGCTGCGCGCCGCCGTACCCGGCCACCGGCCGCCCGACTCCATCCGCCCCGGCACCGAGCGGCCCCGCGCCGTCCACGTGCCCGAGGGCGACTTCGCCGCCGCGCTCGCCCGGCTGCCCGCCGGCCCCGGCACCCTGGGCGTGATCGCACCGGACGCCCTGACCGCGGAACTGGACGCGCTCACCGTGGCGGACGCCAAGGGGCTGGAGTTCGACGCGGTCGTGGTGGTCGAGCCGGCCGGACTCGCACCGCGCGACCTCTACGTCGCCCTGACCCGGGCCACCCGCTCGCTCACCCTGCTCCACCACCGGCCGCTGCCGCCGGAGCTCGCCGGGCTGCTCTGACCGGCGCGACCGACGGGCGGCCCGACCGGCACCGGCGGCACGAGTGGCGCGGGCGGCGCGGGGTCCTACTGCGCGCCGCCCGTACGGGCCAGCACCGGCAGCACCTGGGAGCAGATCGAGTGCAGCGCGATCCGCTGCTCGTCGGTCATCGCCTCGAAGGCCTGGTGGGTCCGGGCCATCTCGCCCCGGATGCGGTTCAGGATCTCCCGGCCCTCGGCCGTGATCACCACGATCTTCACCCGGCGGTCACCGGCCGCCGCCTCCCGGTTGGCCAGGCGCAGCGACTCCAGCCGGTCCACGATCCCGGTCACGTTCGACGCGTCGCAGCCCAGCCGCCCGGCCAGCGCCCGCATCGGCACCGGCTCCTGCACCGCGCCCAGCGCCTTGGCCTGCGAGGAGGAGAGGCCGTGCCGGGCGGCGGCCGCCGCGAAGTCCTGGAAGTACGCGGCACCGACGGCGGCCAACACCTCCATCAATTCGGCGTTGGTCGGTACGGTCGTCGTCGCTGTCGAACCCATGGGGTCAGCGTACGACCAGGTGCTTCAGTAACTCAAGCTTTGACCACGGCAACCGTCGGCGAGCCGCCTCACACCGCCCCGGGGTCAGAGCACCAGCTGGTCGAACAGCCGCCGCAGCTCCGCCTCCGGGTCCGCGGTCAGCCCGGTGTGCACGGGCCCCGGCTGGACGATCGCGCTGCGCGGCGCGGTCAGCCAGCGGAACCGCTGCCCGGGGCTGTCCCCCGCCGCCGGACCGGCCTGCGGGCCGCCCTGACAGACCGCCTCGATCCCGTGCAGCGCCCGTCGCACGCCATGGACGTCCGCGACCGGGTCCAGTGCCAGCAGCCGGGCCTGGTCCAGGTGGGTCCGGGCGGCCAGGTGCGAGCTCTGCCTGCAGTACAGCAGCACCCCGACGTTGACGCACTCGCCGCGCTCGACCCTCGGCACCGCGCGGATCACGGCGTACTCGTAGTCGTGCAGCTCTACGGCGACCGGCAGCATGGACAGCACGGGCTCGGTCATGCGGGCACCTCCGGCAGCCAGTCGCGCGGACCGGCCAGTCGTCGGGTCAACTGGGCGCGGTACGCGGCGCGCACCTCGTCGGGCGAGTCGAAGCCGAACTCGTCCGCCAGCCAGACCTCGGGGATCTGCGCCACCGCGCCCTCGATCGCCGCCTCGGCGAGCGGCGCGAGCGCCTTGTCGGCTGCCGCCAGGTCCGGCCGGGCGCGCAGCAGCGCATGGTCGGAGGCGTCGTACGGACGGCGGATCCAGGCGGCGGCGCCGGACCAGTTGTGGTGGAAGATCAGGCTCGCGCCGTGGTCGATCAGCCGCAGCCCGCCGGTCGCCACCAGCAGGTTGGGGTTGCGCCAGGAGCGGTCGACGTTGCCGATCAGCGCGTCGAACCAGAGCACCTGCCCGGCCAGCTCGGGGTCCACCTCGAAGCAGAGCGGGTCGAAGTTGAGCGCGCCGCTGACGAAGGCCATCCCCAGGTTGGTCCCGCCGCTGGCCCGCATCTGGTCCTGGATCTGGTGGTCCGGCTCGCTGCGCGCGAGCACCGGGTCCAGGTCGACCGTCACCAGCTCCGGCACCGGCAGCCCGAGCCGCCGGCCGAGCTCCCCGGCCAGCACCTCCGCGACCAACGCCTTGCGGCCCTGCGCCGCACCGACCCATTTCAGCGCGTACAGCCGCCGATCGTCGGCCTCGACCAGGCCCGGCATCGAGCCGCCTTCTCGCAGTGGCGTCACGTACCGGATCGCCGTCACCTCGGGTAGCACGGCCGACAGCCTATCGGTGTCTGCGCCCCTTCCTCTCCCTTCACCTCCGCACCTCCCCCCGGCATCTCCCTCCCCTCCCCCACGCCCCCGCCCCGGTGGCAGCCCCCGCCTCCCCCCGGCACCACCCTTCCCTCCCCACTCCATAGCCCCGCCCCGGTGGCAGCCCCCGCTGCTCCGTGCGAGTGTGGCGGACAGTAAGTGGGGACCTTCACGGCAAAGGGATGAGCGATGGAACGACCTCGGATCCTGATCGTGGGCGGTGGCTTCGCCGGTCTGGAGTGCGCCCGCCGCCTCGAACACAAGTTGTCACCGTCGGAGGCCGAGATCTCGCTGGTCACGCCGTTCAGCTACCAGCTCTACCTACCCCTGCTCCCCCACGTCGCGGCCGGCGTCCTCACCCCGCAGTCCGTGGCCGTCTCGCTGCGCCGCACGCTGCGCCGCACCCACATCGTCCCGGGCGGCGCCATCGGCGTGGACCCGACCTCCAAGGTGTGCGTCGTCCGCAAGATCACCGACGAGGTGGTCGCGCTGAGGTACGACGTCCTGGTGCTCGCCCCGGGCAGCGTCACCCGCACCTTCGACATCCCCGGCCTCACCGACTACGCCCGCGGCATGAAGACGCTCGCCGAGGCGGCCTACGTCCGCGACCACGTGATCGCCCAACTCGACCTCGCCTCCACCACCCTGGACCAGAAGGAGCGCGAGTCCCGGCTCCAGTTCGTGGTGGTCGGCGGCGGCTACGCGGGCACCGAGACGGCCGCCTGCCTCCAGCGGCTGACCACCGCCGCCGCCCATCGCTACCCGCGCCTGGACGCCCGGCAGATCAAGTGGCACCTGATCGACATCGCCCCGAAGCTGATGCCGGAACTCGGCGACCCGCTCGGCGAGTCCGCCCTGGAGGTGCTGCGCGACCGCGGCATCGAGGTGTCGCTGGGCGTCTCGGTCGCCGAAGTCGGCGCCGAGACCGTCAAGTTCACCGACGGCCGGGTGCTCCCCTGCCGCACCCTGATCTGGACGGCCGGCGTGGCCGCGAGCCCGCTGATCGGCACGCTGGACGCCGAGACGGTCCGCGGCCGGCTCGCCGTGACGGCGGAGATGCGGGTGCCGCAGTTCGAGAGCGTGTTCGCGCTCGGCGACGCCGCCGCCGTCCCCGACCTCGCCAAGGGCGACGGCGCGGTCTGCCCGCCGACCGCCCAGCACTCCGCCCGCCAGGGCCGCGCGGTCGCGAACAACGTGATCGCCTCGCTCCGCAACCAGCCCCTGGAGCCGTACTACCACAAGGACTTGGGCCTGGTGGTCGACCTCGGCGGCAAGGACGCGGTCTCCAAGCCGCTCGGCGTGGAACTCCGCGGCGTGCCCGCGCAGCTGGTGGCGCGCGGCTACCACCTGATGGCGATGCGCACCAACGTGGCCAAGTTCCGGGTGGGCACCAACTGGCTGCTCAACGCGACCGCCGGCGACGAGTTCGTCCGCATCGGATTCCTCGCCCGCCAACCCGCCCGACTGCGGGACTTCGAGTACACCGACGCCTATCTGACGAGGGATCAGGTACGCGCGCACGCCCAGTCGCTGCTCGCCAAGGGCTGAGCACGGCAGACCGACGCAACGGCGCCCCCGCCGGAACCGGCCGCGAGGGCGCCGAACCGCGCCGTCACCGCGATCACCGCGCGGTCAGGTACATCCCGCTCGCGTCCTGCCCGGCCGCGTCGCGGCACGCGTAGTCACCGCTCGGGCGCGCCCACAGCAGCGTCAGGCACGGCCCGACCTCCTGCCGGCCGTAGTGGTCGGGGTGCATCGACTCCCGCAGCGCGCCCTGCGTGGAGTCGAGCCCGCCGTCCAGGAAGCGCGCCCACTCGCCCGTGGTCGCGGACGAGCCGGAGTTCGCGGTCGGCTGCCTGGTAGCCGTCGCGCAGACCTCGCGGCCCTGCAGCATGTCCGACAGGTCCAGGAACTGCGCACCCTTGGCGGCGGCGACGCCCGCCGGCGCCCCGGAGATCTGCGGCACCATCGAGTCTCGGGCCCAGTCGGCGTCCCCCTCCCAGAACGGGCGGCCGCCGGTGTCGGAGCGGGTCCAGCCGCTCTCCGGGGAGCGCATCTCGGCGCTGTGCAGGCCCCGCTCCCGACGCCCGCCCCGGACTCACACCAGCCCCGGACTCACACCAGCCGCGACCCGCCCCCGCCCGCCCCCAGCACCGCCGCCAGGTCCTCCGCCAGCTCCCGCGCCTGCGCCGCCTCCAGCCGCGCCGTGGTGAACCGCAGCCCGGGCGGCGACTGGATCCGGTACCGCGCGCCCGGCGCCGCGACCCAGCCGCGCTGCACCAGCGCCGCCAGCACCGAGGTCTCGTCCGGCACCGGCACCCAGACGTTCAGCCCGCTCCGCCCGTGCGCGGCGATCCCACGGGCCGCCAGCTCGCCCAGCAGGGCGTCCCGCCGGGCCCGGTAGACGGCGGCCACCCGGTCGGCCGGCGCGGCGTCACCGGCCCACAGCTCCGCGACGGTGCGCTGCAGCAGGTGGCTGACCCAGCCGGCCCCCAGCCGCAGCCGGCCCGCCACCCGTCCGATCGTCTCGTGGTCGCCGACCGCCACCGAGACCCGCAGGTCCGGCCCGTACGCCTTGGCCGCCGAGCGCACCACCGCCCAGTGCCGGGTGTCGGCGCCGACCAGCGAGTGGTACGGCTGGTCGACCATGCCGTGCCCGTGGTCGTCCTCGATCAGCAGCACCCCGGGGTGCTCGGCCAGTACGGCCTTCAGCGCCTCGGCCCGCCGTGCGGTGAGCGCCGCCCCGGTCGGGTTCTGCGCCCGGCTGGTGACCACCACGGCCCGCGCGCCCTCGGCCAGCGCCGCGGCCAGCGCGTGCGGCAGCGGACCCTCGTCGTCCAGCCGGACGGGCGCGTGCTTCAGCCCCAGCGCGGGCAGCAGGTCGAGCAGGCTGCCCCAGCCCGGATCCTCGACTGCCACCGCGTCGCCGGGGCGCAGCCGGGCGCCGAGAATGCGTTCGACGGTGTCCAGCGAGCCGGAGGCGACGGCGATCGGGCCGCCGGGCAGGCGGTCGGCCTCGAAGGACGCTCGGGCGAGCGCGAGCAGCAGCGGGTCGACGGCGGCGTGCCCGTACAGCACCGGGTCGGTGCGCGCGGCCTCGGCGGCGGCCGCGAGGGCCGGGGCGAGGTCGGGCAGCAGGGCCGGGTCGGGGTTGCCGGTGGACAGGTCGCGGGCGTGCGGCGGGACGGGGATGCGGATCTGGTCGCGCGGGGTGAGGGCGGGCCTGGGCAGGATGCGGCTGCCCTTGCGGCCGGCGGTCTCGATCACGCCGCGGTCACGCAGCAGCCGGTAGGCGGCGGCGACGGTGTTGGGGTTGACGCCCAGTTCGGCGGCGAGGTCGCGCAGCGGGGGCAGCGCGGTTCCGGGGGCGAGCTGCCCGCTGCTCACGCCCTGCTCGATGTGGGCCGCGATTTCGCTGGCGCGTCGCCCTTTCAGCGGATAGCCTCCTAGCACAAAGCAAATTATGCACTAGTACATAGAGGATGTCATGTCAGCCACCGCGGAAGGTTCGCCCAGCTACTCCCGCACCCCGAGGACCACCCCCACCCGCTACCGGGACCGGGCCACCTGGGAGCAGGAGGCGATCCACGCCATCCTCGACAGCGCCTACATCTGCCACCTCGGCTTCGTCGTCGACGGCGCCCCCGTGGTCCTGCCGACGATCTTCGCCCGGGTCGGCAGCCGGCTCTACGTCCACGGCTCCACCGGCAGCCGCCCGATGCGCAACGCCTCCGGCGAGCAGGGCATGCCGGTCTGCGTCACCGTCACCCAGGTCGACGCGCTGGTGCTGACCAAGTCCGCGTTCAACCACTCGGTGAACTTCCGCTCGGTGGTCGCCCACGGGACCGCGCACCAGGTCACCGACCCCGAGGAGCTGGACGTCGCGCTCGCCGCCCTGGTCGACCACGCGGTTCCGGGGCGCTCCGCCGAGGTCCGTCCGGCCAACGCCAAGGAGCTCGCCGCCACCGCCGTCCTCCGGCTGGAGCTGGACGAGGTCTCGGCCAAGACCCGCGAGGACGGCGCCGACGACGACCCCGAGGACGCCGACCTGCCGCACTGGTCCGGTCTGATCCCGGTCACCACCGTGCACGGCACCCCCGAGCCGCACCCCGGCACCGCCGTCCCGCTCCCCGCGCACCTGCGCGGCTACCCGCGCTGACGGGAGGACCACCCGTGCTGATCAGATCCTGGGACCGCGGCGACGAGCAGGAGTGGCGCGCCTGGCTGGCCGAGGGCCGCGACTTCGGCCTGCTCGCCGCCAACGGCGGCCCCGGCGAGGGGCCGGTGCTCGTCCCGACGCACTTCCTGCTGGACGCCGAACGCGGCGAGATCCTGCTCCACCTCGCCGCGCCCAACCCACTGCTGGCCGCCGTCCGGGCCGACCCCCAGGTCACCCTCGCGGTCACCGACGGCTACGCGTTCGCCCCCGGCCACTGGCGCGGCGAACCGGGCACGCCCACCAGCTTCTACGCCTCGGTCCACTTCCACTGCACCGCCGAGGTGGTGGAGGCCGCAGCCGACAAGGCGGAGATCCTCAACCGCCAGCTGGCGCACTTCCAGCCCGAGACACCGGAGGTCCGGGTGGTGCCCGGCGACGGCGCCTTGGCCCGGCAGCTGCCCGGGCTGCGCGGGCTCCGGCTGACGGTGAACGAGGTGCGGGCCAAGTTCAAGTACGACGACAAGAAGCCCGCCGAGGTGCAGTACGCCATCGCCGACCGGCTCGCCGAGCGCGCAGACGGCCCTGGGCGCGGCCACGACCAGTACGCCGCCGCCCGTACCCAGCTGCTCCGCCGTCACCGACGGCGCACGGCCTAGCCGGGCACCGCGAACGCCGCGGGGCACCGACGCCCCCCGGGCCACGCCCCGCGCGTCGACCACTCGCGCAGCGGCCGGCCGGCGCGCCGTCGGCTGACTCCGGGTCACCCGGTCGGCCGCCAATCGGCCGCCAACTCGGGCAGGTCGGCCGCGGCGCTGCTCGAATGTGAGACGAGCCCTGCCCACTCACCGTCAGAGCGGGTCCGTCCACTCCCGGGAGCGCGTGTGTCCTCAGTCAACAGCCAACGGGCGTCCGGCGAGGCCCACCTCGGCCACGTGGTGTTCATCTCGGCGGCCGCCGCCATGGGCGGTTTCCTGTTCGGCTACGACAGCGCGGTGATCAACGGTGCCGTGACGGGCATCCAGAAGCACTTCGCGGTCGGCCACGGCACCACCGCGTTCGTGGTGGCCATCGCGCTGCTCGGCTCGGCGGTGGGCGCGGTGCTCGCCGGCCGGCTCGCCGACCACCTCGGCCGGGTCCGCACGATGCTGCTGGCCGCCGCACTGTTCGCGGCCAGCGGCATCGGCTCGATGTTCCCGCCGAACATCGAGACCCTCGCCGTCTGGCGCGTGATCGGCGGCATCGCGATCGGCATCGCCTCGGTGATCGCCCCCACGTACATCGCCGAGGTCGCCCCGACCGCCTACCGCGGCCGGCTCGCCTCCTTCCAGCAGATGGCGATCGTGCTCGGCATCACCGTCTCCCAGCTGGCCAACTGGGCGATCAACCAGGCCGCCGGCGGCGAGTCCACCAACCACCTCGGCGGCATCCAGGCCTGGCAGTGGATGCTCGGCGTCGAGGCCATCCCGGCCCTGGTGTACGGGCTGATGGCGCTCGCCATCCCGGAGTCGCCGCGCTACCTGATCGCCGACCACCGCGAGGAGCAGGCCCGCAGGGTGCTGGTCGAGGTCGAGGGCGAGGGCGTGGACCTGGACGCCCGGGTGGCGGAGATCCGCTCGGTGCTGGAGTCCGCCCGCAAGCCCCGGGCGAAGGACCTGATGGGCGGCCGGTTCGGCCTGCTGCCGATCGTCTGGGTCGGCATCGGCGCCTCGGTGTTCCAGCAGTTCGTCGGCATCAACGTGATCTTCTACTACTCGTCCTTCCTGTGGCAGTCGGTCGGCATCAACGAGGCCAACTCCCTGCTGATCAGCCTCTCCACCTCGATCATCAACGTGATCGGCACGGTGATCGCGATGGTCCTGGTTGACCGGATCGGCCGCAAGCCGCTGGCCCTGGCCGGCTCGATCGGCATGGCGGCCGCGCTCGGCACCGCCGCCTGGGCGTTCTCCTACCGGGAGGGCACCGGCGACACCGCCACCCTGGACAACACCCACGCCACCGTCGCCCTGGTCGCCGCGCACGTCTTCGTGCTCTGCTTCGCCTTCTCCTGGGGCGTGGTGGTCTGGGTGCTGCTCGGCGAGATGTTCCCCAACCGGATCCGCGCGCTGGCGCTGTCCGTCGCCGCCTCGGCACAGTGGATCGCCAACTGGGCGATCACCGTCAGCTTCCCGGACCTCGCCGACTGGAACCTCTCCGCGACGTACGTCATCTACGCGGCCTTCGCGCTGCTCTCCATCCCGTTCGTGGCCTTCTGCATCAAGGAGACCAAGGGCCGCGCCCTGGAGGAGATGGGCTGACCCGGCCCCGTCCACCGCCCCCGCCGCAGACGGCCCGCACCGCCGACCCCCCGCCGCTCGCGGCCCGACCCACCGAGAGGAAGCCATGCCTGACCAGGGCGGCTCCCGGCAGAACGTCACCTTCCCGAGCCACGGCCGCACCGCGCACGGCTACCTGGCCCGGCCGCCGCAGGGCGTCGGGCCCGGCCTGGTGGTGGTCCAGGAGTGGTGGGGGCTCACCTCGCACATCGCCGACATGGCCGACCGCTTCGCCGCCGAGGGCTTCACCGTCCTCGCCCCCGACCTGTTCGGCGGCGCCACCACCCACGACCGCGCCGAGGCGGCCCGGTTCATGCGCGAGCTCCCGGTCGAGCGGGCGGTGGAGGACCTGGCCGGGGCCGTCGACCACCTGCTCTCACTGGACGCCGTGGTCGGCGACGCCGTCGGGGTGGTCGGCTTCTGCATGGGCGGCGGCTTCGCCCTGCTGCTGGCCGCCCGGGCCGGCGACAAGGTGGCCGCCGTGGTCCCGTTCTACGGCCTGCCGACCGATCCGGACTTCGACTACCGCGGCCTGACCGCCCACGTGCTCGGCCACTTCGGCGAGTTGGACGGCTCGATCCCGATGGCCGCCGTGGACGAGGCGGCGATCCGGATCGGCGAGGCCACCGACGTCCGCCCGGAGATCCACTTCTACCCGGCCGGGCACGCCTTCATGAACGACGAGAACCTGATCGGCACCTACGACCCGCTCCAGGCCCGGATCGCCTGGCGCCGGACCCTCACCTTCCTCTGGGGCCACCTCGGCTGACTCCCCTCCCACCCCGGGCTCCGGTGTGAAAACGGGATGGACACCTGTACGACCTTTCGGCATAGTCTCCGGGTGCCGACCCCACCTCCGCGCCGCTTCGCCTGGGCGAGCCGCAACTTCCGCATCCAGACCGCCGCCACCGTGATCAGCGGCCTCGGCAACGCCGGCGCCCCCATCGCCACCGCCTTCGCCGTGTTCGGCACCGGCGGCACCACCGCCGAGGTCGGCTACGTCACCGCCGCCCGACTGGTGCCCACCGTGCTGCTCCTGGTGGTCGGCGGCACCCTCGCCGACCGGCTGCCGCGCCACCTGATCATGGTCGCCGCCAATGTGTTCAGCGGGGTCTCCCAGGCCGTCCTGGCGGCCCTGGTGCTGACCGGGGACGTACGGCTCTGGCAGATGCTGGCGCTCTCCGCGGCCGGCGGAGCCGGCTACGCGCTCTACACTCCGGCCTCCGGCGGCATGATCATGCAGGCCGTCCCCCAGGAGCACGCCGCCCGCGCCTTCGCGGTCTTCCGGATGGGCCTCAACGCCTCCCAGATCGGCGGCGCCGCCCTCGGCGGCGCGCTCACCGCCGTCGTCGGCCCCGGCTGGGTGCTCGCCCTGGACGCCCTGTGCTTCCTGGTCGCCGCCGCCCTCCGCTTCTTCCTCGAGCCGGAGCAGGCCCCCGCGCCCTCCGGCGCCAGCATGCTGCGCGACCTGCGCGAGGGCTGGCGGGAGTTCGCCTCCCGCCGCTGGCTCTGGGTGATCGTGCTCCAGTTCTCCGTCCTGGTCGCCTGCATCAACGCGGTCGAGTCGGTGTACGGGCCGACGGCCGCCGAGGAACGGCTCGGCGGCGCGGGCGCCTGGGGCCTGGCGATGTCCGCCTACGGGGTCGGCCTGGTGGCCACCGGCGTGCTGATGACGCGGTGGCGGCCGCGCCGGATCCTGCTGGTCGGCAACTGGGGGGTCTTCCTGTTCGGCGTGCCCGCCCTGGCCCTCGCCGCCGAGGTGCCGCTGCCGCTGCTGGTCGTCGCGATGTTCCTGTCCGGCGTCGGCGTCACCGTCTTCGGCGTCAACTGGATGGTCGCGCTCCAGCAGGAGATACCCGCGGAGATGTTCTCCCGGGTCACCGCGTACGACGAACTCGGCTCCTACTCGCTGGCCCCGGTCGGCACCGCCCTGGCCGGCCCCGCCGCCGTGGCGCTCGGCCTGTCCGGCGCGCTCTGGACGTGCGCCGCCGCCTGCCTGGTGCTCAGCGCGGTCGTCCTGCTGGACCCCCAGGTGCGCCGGCTGAGCCGTCGGAGCACGGCGGACGCACCGGTGCCCGCCGGTGAGCCCGCACCCACCCCGTGAGCGCCGCGCGCGCCCGGCGTGCGCCCGTCCGGGAGCAACCGGAGGTGCGCGAGTGTCGTCCGGACAGTCGGGAAACACCACGAGTCTCTGGGGGCCACCGGTGCCGAAGCCACTGCTGTTCCTGGACGTCGACGGCGTCCTGAACCCGGTCCGTCCGCACCCGGACACCGGGTTCGACTCGCACACCCTGTTCGGCTACACCGTCCTGCTGTCCACCCGGCACGGCAGCTGGCTGCGCGAGCTCGCCGGAACGTACGACCTGGTCTGGGCCACCACCTGGGAGGAGAACGCCAACACCCACATCGCCCCGGCGATCGGCCTGGACCCGCTGCCGGTGGTCGCCCTCGCCGGCTACACCCCGCAGCCCGGCGACCCGCGCGTCCCGCTGATGGAACTGTTCTCCGCCGCCAAGTGGGCCCCACTGCTGCGCTACGCCGGGGGCCGGCCCTTCGCCTGGGTGGACGACGTCATCCCGCCGCGCCTGGTCCGCCGCTCCCTGTGGCGCCGGGACCGCCTGCTGCTGCCCGTCGATCCGGGCCAGGGCCTGGAGCGCCGGCACGTCGACCGGCTGCTCGCCCGTCCGCCGCGCGGCCGGGCGCCATTGGTCAGGGGGTCGGCAGCCAGCTGACGTGCCCGGCCAGCAGCGCGTACCCGACGAAGGCCACCGTGTCGATCAGGGCGTGCGCCGCCACCAGCGGCATCACCCGCCCCCAGCGCCGGTACAGCAGGCAGAACACCACGCCCATCACCATGTTACCGACCATCCCGCCGACCCCCTGGTACAGGTGGTACGAGCCGCGCAGCACCGAGCTCGCCGCCACCGCCGCCGGCCAGGACCACCCCGACTGCTCCACCCGGCGCAGCAGGTAGCCCAGGACGACGACCTCCTCCAGGACGGCGTTCTGGCAGGCCGACAGCACCAGCACCGGCACCCGCCACCACACGTCCGGCAGCCCTGACGGCGCCACCGTCAGGTTGTACCCGGCCGCCTGCGAGGCCAGGTAGAGCGCCAGCCCCGACCCGCCGATCGCGGCCGCGACGGCGGCGCCCCGCCCCAGGTCGCGCAGCTTCTGCCCGAGGTCGAAGCCCAGCACCCGCAGCGCGAAGCCCTCGCGCACCAGCAGGTAGCCGACCAGCACCACCGGCATCAGCCCGCGCCCGATGTAGTACAGCTGCCACACCAGGTCCAGCCAGGGCCGTCCGGGTGCGCGCGAACCGTTCAGGGTGGCGACCTGCTGGCCGAGCTTGAGCGGTTCGGTGAGCGAACCGGTGAAGCTGATCAGCGCGCCGATCCCGCTGGCCCCGAGCGAGAGGCCGAGGACGATCAGCAGTTCCACGCCGAGCAGCCGACGGGTGGGCTTCGCGGTCTCCGGCGCGGTCGGGACGGTGGTCACGGGGGCTCCAGCGGACGGGGCGGTCGCTCCGGCCGTCGGCCGACCGCCGGAGCGATCATCCTGACACAGCCGCGCGGCCGCCCCGGAGGGGAGGTCTCAGCCCACCGGCCAGGTGTGCACCGGCTCGCCGCCGCGCATGAGTTCGGCGTAGCGCCTGGTCATCGCCGCGAGCGCGGCCGGCCGGTCCATCCCGTACTGCTCGCGCAGCCGGTGGAAGGTCGCGGTCTGCCAGGACGCTCCGTTGGTGCGGCGCAGGCAGCGCTGCTCGATGATGCCCAGGTAGCGGTCCCGGTCGGCGGGCTCCACGCCCCACTCGTCGAGGCCCTGGTAGGCCATCGGCAGCAGCTCGTTCAGCACCAGGTCGACCGCGGACACGGTCTGCAGCCCGCCGCCGCGCCCGGCCCGCCCCGAGCGCGGCCACTGGAACACCGCGTCGATGCCGTACCGGGCGCCCTGCTGGAAGTTCTCGTCCGCCCGCTCGAACGGCAGCCGGGTCCAGATCGGCCGGGGCTGCGCGGCCAGCACCCGCACCAGTCCGTAGTAGAAGGCGGCGTTGGCCAGCGTGTCGGCCACCGTCGGCCCGGCCGGCAGCGCCCGGTTCTCCACCCGCAGGTGCGCCACCCCGCCCGCGACGTCGTACACCGGGCGGTTCCACCGGTAGATGGTGCCGTTGTGCAGCCGCATCTCGGCGAGCCTGGGCGCACCGCCGGAGGCCAGCACCTTCAGCGGGTCCTCGTCGTCGCAGATCGGCAGCAGCGCGGGGAAGTACCGCAGGTTCTCCTCGAACAGGTCGTACGCGGAGTCCACCCAGCGCTCGCCGAACCAGGTGATCGGGCGCACCCCCTGGGCCTTGAGCTCCGCCGTCCGGGTGTCGCAGGCCTGCTGGAAGAGCACCGGACGGGTCTCCCGCCACAGCTCCCGCCCGAACAGGAACGGCGAGTTGGCGCCGAGCGCGAGCTGCGGCCCGCAGATCGCCTGGGCGGCGTTCCAGACCGAGGAGAACCGTTCCGGGGTCACCTGGAGGTGCAGCTGGAGCGAGGTGGCGGCGGCCTCGGCCACCATGGTGATCGACTCCAGCTGGAGGTGCTCGACCCCCTCGATGTCCAGCGCGATGTCCTCCCCGCGGGCGGCCAGGATCTGGTCGCTGAGCAGGCTGTACCGCTGGTTGTGGCTCATCGCGTCCAGCCCGGTGTGGGCGTGCTCCAGGGTCGGCAGGATGCCCACCATGACGATCCTGGCGCCCGCCTCGGCGGCCCGCCGGTCGGCGTAGCGCAGCCCGGTGTCGATCTCCTCGCGCAGCTCCTCGAAGACGTGCCCGCAGAGCCGGTGGGGCGTGATGTTGACCTCGATGTTGAACCGGCCCAGTTCGGTCTGGAAGTCGCTGGAGCCGATCGCGCTCAGCACCTGCGCGTTGTTCATGGCCGGCAGGCCCTGCTCGTCGGCCAGGTTGAGCTCGATCTCCAGGCCCATCACCGCCCGCGGACGGTCGAAGCGGTCCTCCCGGATCATCCGTCCGAGTGTTTCGAGACACGTGTGGAGCTTGCGCCGGTACTGCTGCCGGTCCGCCAGTTCCGCCCGAGTAGCCACGACCTTCTCGCCCACGGTCCCCTCCTCCAGAGCCACCCCGTCGAGCACCCGGTCGACCGACCGTGCAAGCATCATGCCCACCTCGAAGATCGATACCCGAACACGTGTACTGGCTTGCATTGCAAGGCATCTGACGGAAAATCAGACGAACTGTGGACTTGCCCGGCACCACAGCCTGTGATAAACAGATCACCCTGCGCACCTGTTCGAATTGGCACAGCGCTCCGGCCGGTCCGCCCCGCCCAGAAGCCCTCGTCGACGGCGGCGACCGTGCCGGCTCCGCGATCCTGCACAACCGGACACGGCCGGGCCCCGTCACCGAAGACGCGTCGCCTCGCCACGCCGGTATGACGCACTCGCACGCCGATCTCGCTTGGAGAGGCGGACCCGCCATGACTCTGCAAACCCCCCAGCCCCCGCCGAGCGCGCTGCGCGCGGTCCTGGGCGCGCTCGACTCGGAGACCGCGCTGCGCCAGCCCGCCGCCGCAGCACTGCGCCATCCGACCGGCCCACTGCTCCCCGCCCACCCGCTCGCGGTGCACGTCCTGAACGGCCCGCGCCCGGAACTCCCGGCCGCCCGCCGCACCGGCTGGCGCTTCCTGATCAAGGACGGGCCCGAGGTGGCCGCCGCCGCCGAGGTGGTGCAGAGCGCCGAGGGCCACAGCTTCTCCCACTTCACCGCGGGCCCCTACCTCGACTCGACGGTCCGGGCACTGCGCGAGGCCTGGCAGCTCGCCCAGAACTCCCGGACCCGCCGGCAGCCCCGGCTGCTGACCTTCCCCGGCCAGTACGCCACGGCGCTCTGGCTGCACAGCCCCGACGGCGACCCGGCCGCCGATCTGCTGATCCCCCTCGCCCCGGCCCCGCTCGGCGTCACCGCGCACCGCGCCCGCCCGGCCGCCGAACTGCTGCCACTGCTCGCCCGCACCCCGCTCGCCAGGCCGCTGCTGCTCGGCTCCTCCTGACCCGGCCGGTGCCCCACGGGCCGCCGGGCCCACCCGCCCCGGCGGCCCCCACCCGTGCCCGCGCCCGTGCGCCCGCGGGCCCTCACCCGAACGGCGACCACCCGTCCGGACCATCCGGCATGGCCCCATCGGGTCATGCCCCGGCTGACCCACCGGTGTGCTCTTTCCCGTCGGCCCCACCTGAACGGGTGATCTCTACCCGGGAGTTGTGGCGCATGTCACGAAATCCCTGCGCGCGGGTCCCAGGATGCCGACACTGGGAACCAGCGTGGAAGGACCCCCTGTCCTACCCACTTGAGCGCCGGTCCACACTTGGCCGGCGTGCGGACAGGATCCGACCACCGCAGCGGTCCCGGACGGCACCACCTCCGGCGACCGCATCACGGGGAGGATCGCAGAGCGAAGCGAGGGTACGCGTATGTGCCAGCACCGTCCTGAGTGCCCGTCGGCCGAGTCCGAGGACCGCGAGGCGGCCGTCTCGGTGGCCCGCCACCCGGAGCAGGGCTGGAGCCTGCTCTGCAACGGCGTCGTCCTGTTCGAGGACACCGGAGAACTGCTGCCCGACGGCCGGGTGATCGCCCCGCGCCGTCCCGTCGCCCACGCGGCCTGACCGAACGGTCCGGCCGGTCCGGCCGGACGGCGGGGGCAGCCGCCGACTCGGCCGGCGAAACGGGCAGGGCCCCGGCGGAAGACTCCGCCGGGACCCTGCCGTCCGATCGGGCCTGCGGGCCCGGTCCGGTCAGACGCCGTACTCGTCCAGCGGCGGGCAGGAGCAGACCAGGTTGCGGTCGCCGTACGCGCCGTCGATCCGGCTGACCGGCGGCCAGTACTTGTCCGCCGGGTTCACGCCCGCCGGGAAGACGGCCTCCTGCCGCGAGTAGCCGTGCGCCCAGTCGCCGGCCAGCGTGGCGGCGGTGTGCGGGGCGTTGCGCAGCGGGTTGTCGTCGGCCGCCCACTCGCCCGAGCCGACCTTGTCGATCTCGGCGCGGATGGTGATCATCGCGTCGCAGAACCGGTCGATCTCGTGCAGGTCCTCGGACTCGGTCGGCTCGATCATCAGCGTGCCGGCCACCGGGAAGGACATCGTCGGCGCGTGGAAGCCGTAGTCGATCAGGCGCTTGGCGATGTCGTCCACCGTCACGCCCGTCTCCTTGGTCAGCGGACGCAGGTCGATGATGCACTCGTGCGCGACCAGCCCGCCCGGGCCGGTGTAGAGCACCGGGAAGTGCGGCGCCAGACGCTTGGCGATGTAGTTGGCGTTCAGCACCGCGACCTGGGTCGCGTGCTTGAGGCCCTCGCCGCCCATAAGCCGGACGTACGCCCAGGAGATCGGCAGGATGGCCGCCGAGCCCCACGGCGCGGCCGAGACCGGGCCGACGCCGGTGGCCGGGCCGGCCTCCGCCTGCAGCGGGTGGTTCGGCAGGTACGGCGCCAGGTGGGCGCGCACCGCGACCGGGCCGACGCCCGGGCCGCCGCCGCCGTGCGGGATGCAGAAGGTCTTGTGCAGGTTCAGGTGCGAGACGTCCGCGCCGAACTTGCCCGGCTTGGCCAGGCCGACCAGGGCGTTCAGGTTGGCGCCGTCCACGTAGACCTGGCCGCCGGCCTCGTGCACCAGGGCGCAGATGTCGGTGATCTGGGTCTCGTACACGCCGTGGGTGGACGGGTAGGTGACCATCAGCACGGCGAGGTTGTCGCGGTGCTGCTCGATCTTGGCCTTCAGGTCCTCGACGTCCACGTCGCCGTCGGCCAGGGTCTTCACCACGACCACGCGCATGCCGGCCATCACCGCGGAGGCCGCGTTGGTGCCGTGCGCCGAGGACGGGATCAGGCAGACGTCGCGCTGGGTGTCGCCGTTGGCGTGGTGGTAGGCGCGCACGGCCAGCAGACCGGCGAACTCGCCCTGGGAACCCGCGTTCGGCTGGATCGACACGGCGTCGTAGCCGGTCACCTCGACCAGCTGCTGCTCCAGCTGGCGGATCAGGGTCAGGAAGCCCTGGGCCTGGTCGATCGGCGCGAAGGGGTGCAGCTGGCCGAACTCCGGCCAGGTCACCGCCTCCATCTCGGTGGTCGCGTTGAGCTTCATGGTGCAGGAGCCCAGCGGGATCATGCCGCGGTCCAGCGCGTAGTCCCGGTCCGACAGGCGGCGCAGGTAGCGCAGCATGGCGGTCTCCGAGCGGTGGCTGTGGAAGACCGGGTGGGTCAGGTACTCGTCCTCGCGCAGCAGCGCGGCGGGCAGCGTCTCGGCGCCCTCGGCGACCTCGCCGGCGGGAACGCCGAACGCGGCCCAGACGCCGGCCAGGTGCTCGCGGGTGGTGGTCTCGTCGGTGGAGACGGAGATCCGGTCCTCGCCGTCCTGGTACACGTTGATGCCGTTGGCGCGGGCGGCGGCGGCGATCTCGGCGGCGCGGCCCGGGACGACGGCGGTGACGGTGTCGAAGAACTCGCCGTGCAGCAGCTCGACGCCGCCGGCCCGCAGGCCCTCGGCGAGGGCGGCGGCGTAGCGGTGGGTGCGGCGGGCGATGTCGGCCAGGCCGTCCGGGCCGTGGTAGACGGCGTACATCGAGGCCATCACGGCGAGCAGCACCTGGGCGGTGCAGATGTTGCTGGTGGCCTTCTCGCGGCGGATGTGCTGCTCGCGGGTCTGCAGCGCCAGGCGGTAGGCGCGGTTGCCGTCGGCGTCGACGGAGACGCCGACCAGGCGGCCGGGCAGCGAGCGGGCGTACTCGGTACGCACCGACAGGTAGCCGGCGTGCGGGCCGCCGAAGCCCATCGGCACGCCGAAGCGCTGCGTGGTGCCGCAGGCGATGTCGGCGCCCAGCGAGCCCGGGGACTTGAGCAGGGTCAGCGCCAGCAGGTCGGCGGCGACGGCGACGATCGCGCCCAGGCCGTGCGCCTGCTCGATCACCGGGGCGAGGTCGCGGACCACACCGGTGGCACCCGGGTACTGGAGCAGCACGCCGAAGACGCCGCGCTCGGCGATCTCGGCGGGGATGCCCTCGGACAGGTCGGCGACGACGACCTCGACACCGGTCGGCACGGCGCGGGTGTTGATCACCGCGAGGGTCTGCGGCAGGGTCTCGGCGTCGACCAGGAAGACACCGCCCTTGACCTTGGTGACGCGGCGGGCGAGCGCCATCGCCTCGGCGGCCGCGGTGCCCTCGTCCAGCAGCGAGGCGCCGGAGGTCGACAGGCCGGTCAGGTCGGAGACCAGGGTCTGGAAGTTGAGCAGCGCCTCCAGGCGGCCCTGCGAGATCTCCGGCTGGTACGGGGTGTAGGCGGTGTACCAGGCCGGGTTCTCCATGACGTTGCGCAGGATCACCGGCGGGGTGAAGGTGCCGTAGTAGCCCAGGCCGATCATCGGCTGGAGCACCTGGTTGCGGCCGGCCAGCTCGCGCAGCTCGGCGAGGACCTGGGCCTCGGTCCGGCCCGCGGGCAGGTCCAGGGCGGTGATGGAACGGATCGCCTCGGGCACCGCGGTGGCGGCGAGCTCGTCCAGCGAGCCGTAGCCGACGGACGCCAGCATCTTCTCCTGCGCGGCGGCGTCGGGGCCGATGTGGCGGTTCTCGAAGGGACTGGCCAGCTCAAGCTCGGTGAGGGTCGAGGCGCCGGTGGGGCGTCCCGCGTTCGGCTGGGCGTTCATGGTGGTCGAGGCCTCCTGGTCACGGACCGGCGGGGGTACGCACGCCGGCCGGCCTCGCCGCTGCGGGCGGCGGACAAGCCTGGGCGGGCGGACCCGACAGGCCTCCCCCTCTGTCATCGGGACCTGAGAGCTTCACCCGCACGGGGCGCTGTGGGCGCTCCGCCGGCTTGCACCGTCGGTGAGGGTGGTGATCGCCGGCTTCCGTGCCGACGCTCCTGCCCTGCTTTCCAGAGTGACCTACCCCACACGGTACGGATGCCTGAGAGATTCCGGGGAGGAGTTGCTCCTTCGGCGCCCCGACCAGCGGTTTTCGTTGTCGGAGACTCTCCCGAGCGGGCTCTGCGGTCGCCGCCCAGGGTACCAGCGGGAGGCCGCCCGATCACGGGTGCGTCGGGTCACTCGAGGTCTACGCGCGTCCCCCGGACGGTCGATCGCGCGCCCCCGTCCGGCGCACCCCGCTCGCGCCCGTCCGATTCATGGCATTTGGTGTGAAGTGGCGGACGTGACAGGTGCTCCGGCCGCCCTGCTGCGGGAGTTCCGCAGGCCCACCGCGCGGGAGGAAAGAAGTGCAGACCGACATCGACCCCCGGGACCTCATCGGTCACAAGGCCGTCGACCGCAACGGAGACAAGATCGGCACGGTCGACGAGGTCTACCTGGACGACGCCACCGGCCGGCCCGAGTGGGCCGCGGTCCGGACCGGCATCTTCGGCCGGGACGCCTTCGTCCCGCTGACCACCAGCGAGTTCGCGGGCGACGAACTGCGGGTGCCGTACGACAAGTCGCTGGTGAAGGAGTCACCGGACTTCGGCGTCGGCCAGCACCTGTCCCCCGCCCAGGAGCTGCAGCTCTACCGCTACTACGGGCTCGACACCCCGATGGACAGCCGTCCGAACGGCGAGAACGGGAACCGGACCAAGCAGCCCGACCTCGACTTCGGCACCACGGCGGCCACTGCCGCCGCCACGACGACCGCCGCGGCCCCCGCCAAGCCGCTCACCTTCCACAGCTCCGAGCGCTCCCCCGGGCACGCCCCGGCGAGGACCCCCGCTGCCGCCGCCGCGCCCGTCACCCCCGCCAGCACCAGGACCGCCCCGGAGGCCGACACCCGGATCCCCGGCACCCCCGCGGCCACCACCCCGCCGGCGGCGGCGCCCGCCCCCACCGCGCCCCCCACGGAACCGAAGCAGTCGCAGCCCGCCCCCGCCCCCGCCCCCACGCCCGCCCCGGCGGCGGCCACCAGGACCACCACCGCGCATTCGGGCACCCCCACGGCCGCCCCGAGCAGCCCGGTCGAGATCACCTGCCGCGAGGAGCGGCTGGACGTCACCACCGAGTGGCGCGTCCTCGGCACCGCGAAGCTGCGCAAGTACGTGACGACCGAACAGGTCGAGCGCCGCGTTCCGGTGGTCCGCGAGCGCGTCCGGGTCGAGCGGACGCCGATCAGCGAGGCCGAGCGCGCCACGCTCACCGACAAGGAGATCGCCGAGACCGTCGAGGAGGTCACTCTCCGTGAGGAACGCGCGGTGGCCCGCAAGTACCTCGCGCCCGTCGAGCGGATCCGCCTGGTCGTCGAGCGGTACACGACCGAGGAGGTGATCCGGGAGGAACTCCGCCGCGAGCACGTCGAGGTCCACGACACCACGACCCCCCACACCCCGCCGTCCACCCTCACTCCCGACGCGCCCCGCCCGGCCCCAGCACGCCCACTCGCCTGACCGCCCCCACCAGCCCGACCGGCCCCCACCAGCAAGGGCCCCGGACACCGTCCGGGGCCCTTGTCGCGCACCCGACCCTTCGACTTTGCCAAAGCTTAACCGCTCGATATTTGACACTCTGAAGTATCTCCTTGCACGATTACTTCAGTTCATTCACTATGTACGGGAGGAAGCAACCGTGAGTGAGGCACCACAGCCCACCACCGCGGCCGAGAAGCAGAGCAGCGCCCGGGTCCTGCCGGCCCTCATCCTGGCGATGCTGTCGTTCAGCGTGGTGCAGACCGCGGTCGTCCCGATCCTGCCCTCGCTGGCCAAGGAACTGAACGTCTCCGCCTCCAGCATCACCTGGCTGATGACCGCCAACCTGCTCTCCGCAGCCGTGCTGACTCCCCTCCTGGGCCGTTTCGGCGACCTCCGGGGCCGCAAGCCGATGCTGCTGATCTCGCTGGCCGGCCTGGTCGCCGGTTCGGCGCTGGCGGTCAGCACCCACTCCTTCACCTGGCTGGTCGTCGCCCGTGTCCTCCAGGGCGCCGGCGGCGGTGTCCTGCCGCTGGCGATCAGCATCGTCCGTGACGAGCTGCCCAAGCAGAAGGTGACCGGCGGCGTCGCCGCCATCAGCGCCTCGATGGGCGTCGGCTCCGGCCTCGGCCTGGTCGCCACCGGTCTCCTGCTGGAGCACTGGGACTACAAGTCGATCTTCTGGATGGGCCTGGTCTTCGGCCTGATCGCCGTCGCCCTGGTCGCCTTCCGCGTGCCGACCGACCCGGTCACCGACAAGGAGGGCGGCGCCGACCCGCTGGGCGCCCTCACCCTGGCCGGCTGGCTCTCCGCGCTGCTGGTCGCGGTCAGCCAGGGCAACCACTGGGGCTGGACCTCCAACAAGACGCTCGGCCTCTTCGCCGTCGCCGCCGTGGTCGCCCTGGTCTGGGGGATCATCGAGACCAAGGTCGCGCACCCCCTGGTGGACATGAAGATGATGGCCCGTCCGGCCGTCGCCTTCACCAACGTGGCCGGCCTGCTCATCGGCTTCGGCATGTACGGCTCCTTCATGGTCATCAGCAACTTCGCCCAGACCCCGGAGAAGTTGACCCACTACGGCTTCACCGCCACCGTGCTGCACGCCGGCATCATGCTGCTGCCGTCCGCGATCGGCTCGATGGTCGCCGCCCCGGTCGGCGCCCTGCTGATCGCCCGGCGCGGCCCGCGCCTGCCGCTGGTCCTCGGTGGCGTCCTCGGCGCCGTCGCGATGGCCTACCTCGCCGTGCGCCACGGCCGCGAGGGCGACATCTACACCGCCTCGGCGATCTTCGGTCTCGGCGTCGGCCTCGCCTTCGCCGCGATGCCGGCCTACATCAACGGCGCCGTCCCGGCCGAGCAGAGCGGCATCGCCAACGGCATGAACTCCGTGCTGCGCACGGTCGGCGGCGCGATCGGCACCGCCGTCATGGCCGCCATCCTGACCGGCGACACCATGAAGCTGCCGCCGCAGATCCCGCTCTCCCTGCCCACCCTGGACGCCTACAAGCACGCGTTCTGGACCGCGGCCGTCGTCTGCATCGTCGCCGGCGTCGTCCCCTTCCTGATCCGCGGCGCCAAGTCGGCCGCCACCCCGACCGCCCTCGGCGGCTCGGCCCAGCAGGACTCCAGCCCCGCGCTGGTCAAGACCGACGCCTGACGAGGCGTCCGGCCCCCGCGCCCAGGGACAGGGCGCGGGGCCCCGGTCCCCGTACGTCGCGAGGGCATCACGAACGTACGGGGTCCGGCACGGTGATCGGCCCCACCCGGTACTCCCCCACCGGGTGGGGCCGCTTCGCGTTCCGGGCCCGCTCCGCGGGCCCGCCTCCCCATCCGCTCAGCCGCCCCCGTCCGACGCGCCGTCCCCGCCCTCGTCCCCGCCCTCCTCCCGGCGCAGCGGCAGCGGCCGGGAGGGTTCGAGCGCCGGGTCGTCCACCGCGAAGGTCCGCACCCGCCCCGGCCCGCTCCACGGCGTCTCGAACCGCACGGTGACCCGCCCGACGCCACTGCCCTGCACCCAGCCCGGCCCGAACTCCTCGTGCCGGACGTCCTGTCCGGGCATCCAGCGCCGCACCACGACGACCTCGGGCTCCTCCTCGGCCTGCTGCGCCGCGGCCGCCACCTCGGCGTGCTCGGCGGCCTCCTCCCGCAGCGCCTGGGCGAACAGGTCCTCCTGGGTGTAGTCGGCGAGCTGGGCGACGCCCACGCCGAGCAGCCGGACCCCGCCGGTGATGTCCACCTGCTCGGCCAGCCGGCGCGCGGTCGCGGTGATCACCGCCTCGTCGTCGGTGGGCCCGCCGAGCGTCTCCGAGCGGGTCAGCGTCGAGAAGTCGAACCGCCGGACCTTGAGCACCACCGTCCGCCCCGAGCGCCCGGCCGCCCGCAGCCGCCGCACGCACCGGCCGGCCAGCGCCTCGACCTCGCGCAGCACCCGCTCCCGGTCGGCCAGGTCGACCTCGTAGGTGTCCTCCACCGACACCGACTTGGCGTCCTGGTCGGCGATCACCGGCCGGTCGTCCACGCCTGTGGACATCTGGAAGATCCCGGCCCCGTGCGCCCGTCCGACCAGCTGCACCAGCTCCGCCTCCCCCGCCTCCGCGAGGTCGGCCACCGTGTTCAGCCCGGCCCGGCGCAGCACCTGCTCGGTGGCCGGCCCGATCCCGGGCAGCGCCCGCACCGGCATCGGCCCCAGCACGGCCCGCTCCTGCCCGGGCTCGATCATGACCAGCCCGTCCGGCTTGGCCCGCTCGGAGGCGATCTTGGCCATCAGCTTGGACCCGGCCGCCCCGACCGAGCCGGTCAGCCCGGTCAGCCGCCGGATGTCCGCCCGCAGGTCCTCGGCCAGCGCCAGGACCAGCCGCTCGCCGGTCTCGTGGTCCGCCTCCAGCAGCGCGGGGCCGTACGCACCTGCCTCCAGGTCCACGAAGGCCTCGTCCAGGCTCAGCGGCTGCACCAGCGGGGACAGCTGCCGCAGCAACCCCATCACGATCTCGCTGTTCTGCCGGTAGGCCTCGAACCGCCCCGACAGGAAGGCGGCGTTCGGGCAGAGCCGGCGCGCCTGCGCCATCGGCATCGCCGAGTGCACCCCGAACCTCCGCGCCTCGTACGAGGCCGTGGAGACCACCCCGCGCCCGCCGAGCCCGCCGACGACGACCGGCTTGCCGCGCAGGCTCGGCTTGGCCGCCTGCTCCACCGCCGCGAAGAAGGCGTCCATGTCGAGGTGGATGATGCTCGGCAGAGATCGCACCCGCCGATCATCGCGCACGGGTCCGACAGTGCGTACGACCCGGGCCGGACGGCCCGCGACGGGCCACCGGCGGCACGGGGACGTGCGCTACTTCCCCGCCGCCTCCGCCAGCGCCTTCGGAATGCCGTCCTCCTTGGGCCCGAGGAACAACGGGTCCGGCCGCAGCCAGGCGTTGGCCGCCGCCTTGCCCGCCCCGGCGACCTCCCGCAGCCCGCCGTACAGCCAGGTCGCGTCGTGCCACTCCGGCACCCCGACCGCGTACGAGCGGATGCCCGCCGCCTCGCACAGCGCCAGCGCCCTGCGGACGTGGAAGTCCTGGCTGACCAGCACCGCGTGGTCCACCCCGAAGATCCGGCGCGCCCGGGTGCAGGAGTCCCAGGTGTCGAAGCCGGCGTAGTCCCGGACCACCCGGTCCTCGGGCACCCCGTGCCGGGTCAGGTACGTGTACATCGCGTCGGGCTCGTCGTACTCGACCCGCCCGTTGTCCCCGGTCACCAGGATCGCCTGCACCTTCCCCTCCCGGTACAGGTCCAGCGCCGCGACCAGCCGGTGCTCCAGGTACGGCGAGGGCTTGCCCTCGTCCAGCCCGGCGCCGAACACCACCGCGACCGGCGCCGCGGGCGCGCTCTCCACCGTGCCCACCCGGTCGCCCGCGGAGAACCACACCCAGGCGCTCGGCGCCAGCGCGAGCGAGCAGAGCACCGTCCCGAGCTGGAACACCCTGCGCTGCGTCCGCCGCTGCCGCAGCCGCGCCCCCAGCAGCCCGGCCCTGCGCCGCAGCAGCCCCGATATCCCGGTGCCGTCTCCCACGTGCCCTCCCTCGATCACGCCAGTTCAGGGAACACGACGGGGCCGCGGGTCCGAACGGTTCCCCGTCCGGGCCCGCGGCCCCGTCGAACTCCTGCTCAGACCGCCCGGTTGCGCCGCTGCGCCAACTCGTCGGCCGGGTCGTGCCCGACCAGCGTCTCGCCGGTGTCGGTGCGCTCCGCGTGCAGCCTCCCGAGGGTGAGCTCCAGCTCCTGCCAGACCGCTCCGACCGCGATGCCGAAGATCCCCTGACCACCCTTCAGCAGGTCCACCACCTGCTGCGGCGTGGTGCACTCGTACACCGTCGCGCCGTCGCACATCAGCGTCATCCCGGCCAGGTCGGCCTGGGCGGCGGCCTGCAGGTGGGCGACCGCCACCCGGATGTTCTGCAGCGAGACACCCGCGTCGAGCAGCCGCTTCACGATCTTCAGCAGCAGGATGTCGCGGAAGCTGTAGAGCCGCTGGCTGGTCGACGGGTACGCCGTGCGGACGCTGGGCTCCAGCAGTCCGGTGCGGGCCCAGTAGTCCAGCTGGCGGTAGGTGATGCCGGCCGCCGCGCAGGCGGTCGGGCCGCGGAAGCCGAGCAGCTCGGACGTCGGTGCAAGCCGTTCGATGCTCGGCTGGCCCGGCTGTACGGCCGGGAACCTGCCCATCCGCGGGATATCCGTGACGGTGCGAGCGGTGCGCGGCATGTGCACGGCGCACCGGCCTCCCACGGCCGCGTCATCGCCGGTGCTGCTCATGCCTGCCTCCGTCCACTTGTGCTGCGGGCAACCCGACTACGGGCATCGGCCACCCGGACAGCCACTCCTGACGGTAGGCAGTCCCCTATGACCCGTCAACGATCGCCACGCCGGACCGGACAAACCACATCACTCAGGAGAGTGGTTTTTCGTGCCCCTAGTGTGGGTAGATGGACGGTTTTTGGCAAAACGGAAGGCCAAACGGCCGTGCGCCCGGCCCCCGCTACTGCGGGCCGCTGCCCCCGAAGTCCTCGGGCGAGACCTGGTCGAGGAACTCGCGGAACTTCTCGACCTCGTCCTCCTGCTCGTCCGGGATCGCGATGCCCGCCTCGGCGAGCACCTCCTCGCTCCCGTAGATCGGCGTGCCGGTGCGCAGCGCCAGCGCTATGGCGTCGGACGGCCGGGCGCTCACCTCGACCCCGCCGGCGAACACCAGCTCGGCGTAGAACACGCCCTCCCGCAGGTCGGTGATCCGGACCTCGGTGAGCTGCTGGCCGAGCGCCTCCAGGACGTCCTTGAACAGGTCGTGCGTCAGCGGGCGCACCGGGGTCATGCCCTGCTGGGCGAAGGCGATCGCGGTCGCCTCGCCGGGGCCGATCCAGATCGGCAGGTAGCGATCTCCCCCGACCTCCCGCAGCAGCACGATCGGCTGGTTGGAAGGCATCTCCACTCGGACACCCACGACGTCGAGCTCATTCACACAGGCAACCCTATGGCTCCGCTCCCGGATATGAAAGCGCAGAGCCGACGCCGCTGGTCAGCGAGGTGCGGCCGGTGCCGCAGGGCGTGTCGGACGCGCCCCGCCGCGTCGGGAGGCCGCTATCCCCGGGCCCGCAGGCCGGCCTGGACCATCGCCGCGTGCAGCCGTACGGACAGCGTCGCGAGCTCCCGGGCGGTGGCCTCCGCGTGCGCCCTGGTCTGTGGGTTCCGGTGCCGGCGCAGCGGCGCCACCACCTGCTCCACCAGCGCGATCTCGCGGTCCGCCGCGGCCTTCATGGCCCGCAGGTGGCGGGGCTCAAGCCCGTACCGCCCGAGTTCCGCGACCAACCGGGCCACCTGGAGCGCCTCGCCGTCGTAGCCGCCGTCCGGGCCCGGGGCGACCAGCCCGTAGGACTCCCACTCCGCCAGCTCCGACTCCCCGGCCTCGGCCGCCGCCAGCAACTCGGCGCGCCCCAGCCGGACGCCGGAGGGCACCTCGCCGGCGGCCACCAGCTCCCGGTCCGCCTCCTCCAGCGGTCCGGGCCGGGTGTCGGCGGCGGAGGGCAGCGCGGGCGGGTTCTCGCCGCGCTCGATGGCGTCCAGGTGCTCCCGGATCACCCGCAGCGGCAGGTAGTGGTCCCGCTGCATGCGCAGGACGTAGGCCAGCCGCTCGACGTCGGCCGGGCTGAACTTGCGGTACCCCGAGGGCGTGCGCTGCGGCTCGACCAGTCCCTCCGTCTCCAGGAAGCGGATCTTGGAGATGGTGACCTCGGGGAAGTCGTCGCGCAGGAAGGCCAGCACCGCGCCGATGCTCAGCAGCTCGTCACCGCCGCGCCGGCGGCCGACGGGCCGTTCGGCCCGGACCGGCTGCCGCGGGCCCGCGACCAGCCCGCGCCCGCCGCGGTCCGCCTGCGGACCGGACGGGGTTGGGGTGGCCGCCCCGAGAGAAGAGGAAGGGGTATTCGTATTCACTCGGGCTCCCGCCGACGTCGTTTTCAGTACCCCCGGTGGTGGCCGGCGAAGAACACCAGCCGGTACTTCCCGATCTGCACCTCGTCGCCGTTGTTCAGCGACACCTCGTCGATCCGCTCCCGGTTCACGTAGGTGCCGTTGAGGCTGCCCACGTCCGCGACACTGAAGCCGGCCGGGGTGCGGCGGAACTCCACGTGCCGGCGCGAGACCGTGACGTCGTCCAGGAAGATGTCACCCTGCGGGTGACGACCCGCCGTGGTGATGTCCGAGTCCAGCAGGAAGCGGCTGCCGGAGTTCGGGCCGCGCTGCACGATCAGCAGGGCCGAGCCCGGCGGCAGCGCGTCGATCGCCGACAGCACCTCGGCCGACAGGGCCGGCGTGGCGCCGGTGCCGGTCGTGGCGCTGGGGTCGTACGACTCCAGGCCGGAGATGGAGATGGTCGACGTGGTCTCCGCTGCCCCCTCCGGGAGCAGGCCGCCGCGCAGCGCCGTGCCGCAGTTTGAACAGAACCGGGCCGAGGCCGGGTTCTGGTTGCCGCACCTGGGGCACGGAGTGGGGCCAGCCATGTTCACAGCCTCCTGGCGGGGCACACCTGACGGGTTGTGCCCGGCGTACGGATCCGGGGCAAACCCTCCACCGGAGGTTGAGGGTCCTGACGGGAAACCTATGCGCGGCTCGCCGGAGGGGTCAACCGACGCGCCGTGGCCCGCCGGATTGGCCGCAAACTGGGCGGCGCCGCCGTCCCGGTAGAGCTGCTGGCCGTACGGCGCGGCCTCGGGGGCCGGACGCATGCCCGGCACCGCGGGCTCGTCCTCCGGCCGGCGGTGACGCGCGGTGGGCGCCTCGACGGCGGCCGCGTCACGGCCCTTGTTGCGACCGAACAACTTCGAGAAGAAACTCACGGGCGAATCCCCTTGCGTGTGACAGACCCGCCCGCGGGGCAGGGTGAGAACCTCGGACATGCTGCGAGCCCGATCCTTGCGGCTCGCCGGAGTGGTACTTCGTCGGTTGGTGCTGCGGTTGTTGCTCCGGAGCGTACTGGTGCGAACCAGTCTCGCCCATGTGACGGCGGCACCCCGCAGCGGGTGCCGCCCGCCCTTGACGGGCCGTTCGTCGGGCGCCCCGTCACTTCGAAGCCGGCTTGGCGTACTGCGGCGACTTCGGGTCCACGAGGGCGTCGACGACCACCTTCTGCTGCTGGGCGATCGTCGCCCGCGCCTGGTGGCTCTCCAGCGTGCGGACGACACCTCCCGGGATGTTCAGCGCGGGTGTCAGGTCCTGCGGGTTCCCCACGACCGTGAAGCGGTAGGGCTGCGAGACCTTCTTCCCGTCGATCTGCACCCCACCGGCCGACAGGTCGGTGAAGTAGGTGTTGACCACCACGCGCACATCGTTGATCTGAATCGCCTCCGCCCCCGCCGCTCGAAGTTCTTGCAGGGTGTCCAGCAGCATATCCGCCTTCACCTGCCCTTGGGGATCATCGACCGTGAGTACGATGCCCGGACCAGTGGCTTTGGCGGTGCCGGCGAGCACACCGAGCTCCGTCATCTTCTTCCTGGTCTGCTCCTGGGCCTCCTTGGCCTGGTTGGAGCTGTTCTCCAACTTCGCCAGGGACTGCTCCAGCTCCGCCTTCTCCTGCTGGAGACGCTGCTGCCGGCTGTCCAGTTCGTCGAGGATCCGCACCAAGTCCTCCTGTCGGGCCCCGCGCAGCTGACTGTGGTGGTCGTTGGTCGACCGCACCTGGATCGCCAGCCCCAGACCGAGCGAGAACAGCAGCAGCGCCACCACCAGCTGCCCGCGCGACAGCCGCGGCGGCCAGATCGCCGCCTTCAGCCGCCGTCGGCCGGCGTTCCGGTCCGCGGCGGGGTCGGGCTCGACTGCCGCTTCCGGCTCCGGCTCCGACTCCGACTCCGACGATGCTTCCGGCTTGTGCTCGGGCTCGGCGGCAGGCACGGGTGCCGGCGCGGACTTCGCCGCGGGCTCGGCCACGGACTCGGCGTCCGGCTCGGCCTCGGGCGCCGGCTCGGCGGGCTTCGTGAGCCGCAGCGTCGGCTCGGGCCCCGCACCGGCGTCAGGCTCGGCCTCGGTGTCGGGCTTCCCCTCCGACGCCTCCCCTGACTCCTCGGACTCGGCGGCCTCCCCGGCCGTCCCGACAGCCTCGTCCGCCGCCCCGGACCCCGCGTCCGGCTCCGGCTCGGGTCCGTTCGCGGCCTTCTCGACAGACTTCTCGACGGCCTGCTCGACAGGCTTCTCGACCGACTCCTCGCGCGGCTTTCCGGCGGTCGGCTCCGCCGCCACCGCCTCCCGCTTCTCCTCCGCCGCCCCGCGGCCCGGCTCAGGCGCGGAAGACATGGCGCCGGATCGCGGCCGCGTTGGAGAAGATGCGGATGCCGAGGACGACGACCACGCCGGTGGACAGCTGCGAGCCGACCCCCAGCTGGTCGCCGAGGAAGACGATCAGTGCCGCGACCACCACGTTCGACAGGAACGAGACGATGAACACCTTGTCGTTGAAGATCCCGTCGAGCATCGCCCGGACGCCGCCGAACACGGCGTCCAGCGCCGCCACCACCGCGATCGGCAGGTAGGGCACGACGGCGTCCGGCACCTCGGGTTGGACGAAGAGGCCGACGACCACCCCGATCACAAGACCCAGTACGGCAATCACGGTCTGGCTGCTCCTGTCCCTGTCGTGGTCTTGGTGCCTCCGGTCGTCGGACGCCGTTTGGCGGTGGGGGTACCGCCGGAGGCGGCCGGCGACCCGGAGGCGGAAGGCGAGGCCGATGGTGAGACGGACGCGCCGGGGCTCTCCTGGGTTCCGGCTCCGGCCGAGGGCGTACCGACCGGCGCCGCCGGGGGCGAAGCCTCGGGCGTCACCGGCTGCGCGGTCCGCAGCGTGAGCCCGACCGCGGCCGGCAGCGTCAGGTTCTTCTGGACCGAGAGCGTCGACTTGATGCCGTACTGCTCCTGGAGCAGCCGCAGGTACTGCCCGGCCATGTCCTTCTCGAAGGCCGTGAGGAGCTTCGAGCCGTCCCCGATCGCCTGGATGTTGTACGGCGGCACCAGCGGCCGGTTGTCCACCAGCACCGCCTCGCCCGCGGCCCGGATCGCGGACAGCGCGGTCAGCCGCTGGCCGTTGATCGCGATCGCCTCGGCCCCGGATCCCCAGAGGCCGTTCACCACCAGCTGGAGGTCACGGTCCCGCAGCCGGCCGCTGTTGGAGAAGCCCTGCCCGGCCCGCGGGTCGACGTTGCCGCCGAGGCCCGTACCGGCGGCGTCCTCCAGGACGAGCTTCACGCCCGGCCCGGTGACCTGGCCCAGGCCCACCGCCTCGGCCATCCCCCCGGTGTCGCCCGCCCCCGACGCGAGCGCCTGCTGCTGCGTCGTGTCGACCTTGAGCCGCAGCTCCTGCACCTGCTTCTGCAGCCGGTCGGCCGAGGTGTTGCTGTCGTTGATCCGGTGGATCAACGCGTCCCGCTCCTTGGCCAGCGAGGGCTCGGCCTTGTGCGCGTTCACCGCGCCCACCGTCACCACCGCGCCGACCAGTGACAGTCCGACGCCCAGCGTGAGCAGCCCCTGCCAGGTGCCGGGTATCCGACTGTCGCGGGCACCGCCGCGGGCGGCGGCCGCCTCCGCGTAGCCCTCGTCCAGGCTGTGATCCATCACGTTGGTCAGCAAGGACATCGAGGCATCCGGACGGTTGTACCGTCCGTTCGGGGCACTCGGTGTCGGCGTCGCTGGCATGGAGACCATCGTCCCACGTCGCCGAGAGGGCCATTGCACGGCCCCTGAGCTGCACACACGCTGCACACATGACGGAAAGTGACGGATTGTTCCGAATGATGTGAAAACGGACAGCGGGGCGCACGGATCACACCGTGCGCCCCGCCGTTCGAGGCAGTTCCGAGCCCGGTTCTTGACCGGGCCCGGCTCAGGTCCTCGGCCCGGCCGGGGCCGTCACCGCCCCGCCCCGTCGACCACGGCCGCCCACTCGTCCAGCAGCGCCTCAGTGGCCTCGTCGTCGGGGCCCTCCGCCCACAGGTGGGTGACCGCCTCGGCCGGGTCCGGCAGCACCAGCGTCCAACGCCCGTCCGCCTCGACCACCCGGACGCCGTCGGTGGTGTCCAGCCGACGGCTTCCGGCCGCCTCCACCACCGAGCGCATGACCATGCCCTTGGCCGCCCACGGCGTCGCGATGTCCCGGCGACGGATGTGCGCCTGCGGGATCCGCGCGTCGATCTGGCTCAGCGTGAGCTGGGTCCGCGCCACCAGGCCGACCAGCCGGACGAACGCCGCGGCGCCGTCCAGCACCCCGCTGAACTCGGGCACCACGAAGCCGCCGCGCCCGTCCCCGCCGAACACCGTGCCCTCGGCGGAGGCCGCCTTCGCGAGGTCGTCCGGTGTCGTCGTGGTCCAGATGACCTGGGTTCCGTGGTACGCGGCGACCTGCTCGGCGATCCGCGTGGTGGTCACCGGCAGTGCCACCTGCCCGCTGCGCCGCTCGGCCGCGACCAGGTCCAGCAGCACCAGCAGCGCCCGGTCGTCGTCGATCACCCGACCGAGCTCGTCCACGAACGCGACGCGCTCGCCCACCGGGTCGAACCGCACCCCGAAGGCCGCCCGCGAGGAGGCGACCAGCTCGCCGAGCCTGGCCAGGCCGGCCCGGCGCTCCTCCGCGTCCTCGGTCGGCCGCGCCTCGTCCAGCCCGGTGGAGACGGTGAGCGCCTCGACCCCGAGCCGGCCGAGGATGCTCGGCAGAACGAGGCCCGCGCTGCCGTGCGCGGTGTCCACGACCACCTTCAGCCCGGCCTCCCGGACCCCGGATGTGTCCACCGTCCGCAGCAGGTTGCCGGCGTAGGAGTCGAAGACGCTGGACGGGAAGGTGAGGTCCCCGATCTCACCGGGAAAGGCCCGCCGGTACTCCTGGCGCGCGTAGACCCGGTCGAGCTTCCGCTGGCCGGCCTGCGAGAGGTCCGCCCCGCGCTCGTCGAAGAAGAGGATGTCCAGCGAGTCCGGCACACCGGGCGTGGTCCGCAGGAAGATCCCGCCCGCGCTCCCCCGTGCCGTGTGCTGCCGGGCCACCGGCATGGGCACGTTCTCGAGGTCCCGGACGTCGATCGCGGAGGTCTGGAGCGCCGAGATCATCGCCCGTTTGAGCGCACGCGCGCCACGCGAGTGGTCACGCGCGATGGTGACGGTGGCGCCCTTCTTGAGCGTCGTCGCGTACGCCCCGGCGAGCCGCACGGCCAGCTCCGGGGTGATCTCGACGTTCAGGACGCCCGAGACGCCGCGGACCCCGAAGAGGTGCTCCTGCCCGCGCGACTCCCAGATCACCGAGGTGTTGACGACGGCGCCGGCCTCGATGGTCTTGAACGGGTAGACCCGGACGTTCGCCCCGATGATCGACTCCTCGCCGACCAGGCACTCGTCCCCGATCACCGCGCCGTCCTCGATCCGCGCGGCCCGCATCACGTCGGTGTTCTTGCCGACCACGCAGCCCCGCAGATTGCTCTGCGGCCCGACGTACACGTTGTCGTGCACCACCGCCTTGTGGAGGAACGCGCCGCGCTTGACGACCACGTTGCTGCCCAGCACGGTGTGCTCGCGGATCTCCACGCCGGCCTCGACCTTGGCGTAGTCCCCGATGTACAGCGGCCCGCGCAGCACCGCCTCCGGGTCCACCTCGGCACCCTCGGCGACCCAGACGCCAGGGGAGATCTCGAACCCGTCGAGCTCGACGTCGACCTTGCCCTCCAGGACGTCCGCCTGGGCCTTGCCGTAGCTCTCGTGGGTGCCCACGTCCTCCCAGTAACCCTCGGCGACGTAGCCGTAGACCCGCTTGCCCTCCTTCAACAGCTGCGGGAAGACATCGCTCGACCAGTCGACGGACTCACCCGCCGCGACGTAGTCGAAGACCTCGGGCTCCATCACGTAGATACCGGTGTTCACGGTGTCGGAGAAGACCTGCCCCCAGGTCGGCTTCTCCAGGAAACGTTCGACCCTGCCCTCGTCGTCCGTGATCGTGATGCCGAACTCCAGTGGATTCGGCACCCTCGTGAGACAGACGGTGACCAGAGCGTTCTTGCTGCGGTGAAAGTCGATCAATTCCGAGAGGTCGAAGTCGGTCAGCGCGTCACCGGAGATCACCAGAAAGGAATCGTCCTTGAGCGCGTCCTCTGCGTTCTTGACACTCCCCGCAGTGCCCAGTGGCGTCTCCTCGTGGGCATAGGTCAGATGCATGCCCAGCTCTTCGCCGTCGCCGAAATAGTTCTTGACCAGCGACGCCAGGAACTGCACGGTGACGACGGTGTCGGAGAGACCGTGCCGCTTCAGCAGCCGAAGCACGTGCTCCATGATCGGCCTGTTGGCGACCGGAAGCAGCGGCTTCGGCATGCTGGAGGTCATCGGGCGGAGTCGGGTGCCCTCGCCCCCTGCCATTACAACGGCTTTCATTACGGGTGCGTCCTCCTTCGCGGTGGTGGACCAGCAGGTCCATCAAAGCGTTCCAGAAGGTTCTCTACCCGGAAGGCATCGTCCGACGCACCGATGAGGCGTGGGGCTTCTCTCAGATCATGTCTCAGACTGCGGACGCGGAACCCGCGACGCTCGCCCGGACGATCCGCCTCGCCTGAACCGCGTAAAGAATCGCGGCCCACCAGTACAGCGTCGTCCCCCACCAGATGAACGCCCAGCTCACCACCTCGGCCGGCCGCGCGATCCAGCTGTCCACACTGCCGAGCAGCAGAAGCGGAAACGCGTACATCAGATTGAACGTCGCGGCCTTCCCCAGGAAACTCACCTGGAGCGGGCCGTAGCCGTGCCGGTTCAGAATCGGCAGCAGCGCCGCGATGAATACCTCACGGGCCAACAGGATCGCGGTGAGCCACCACGGCAGAATCTCACGCCAGGTCAGTCCGACCAGCGTGGAGAGCACATAGAGCCGGTCGGCCAGCGGATCGAGCAGCTGCCCCACCCGGCTGATCTGCCCCCACCGCCTGGCGAGCTTTCCGTCCAGGTAGTCGCTGACCCCGCTCAACGCCAGGATCAGCAGCGCCCAGCCATCGTTGTTGGGACCGTCGAACACCGGCCACAGGATGAGCCAGAGAAACAGCGGAACACCGACCAGCCGGCCCATGCTCAGCATGTTGGGGATGGTGAGGACGCGATCGGTCTGGACCCGCGTCTCCTGGACCTCCACCCGGGGGCCTCCTGTCCCGTGTGACGACAATTGCATGTTGACCCTACAACAGAGAAGCCCCCGACCGGTTCGCCCGGCGGGGGCTTCTCTAGAAGAATTGTTCGGCGGCGTCCTACTCTCCCACAGGGTCCCCCCTGCAGTACCATCGGCGCTGTGAGGCTTAGCTTCCGGGTTCGGAATGTAAC
>NZ_JBSFKQ010000049.1:0-61011 GCF_053598615.1 Kitasatospora sp. NPDC001095
CGCTCTTCCGTTCGGTGGAGGCGAATCGATTCGCCTCCACCGCACGGCCCAGAACCACCTGCCCCACCCTCCCGCTGCGGGGGCGGGACGCCGGCCCGGCCGACGTCCCGCCCCCGTCGCGGTTCCTCCGGGGGCGGGTCACTGCTCGTCGCCGTCCTCGCCCTGGTCGTCGTCACCCGCGTGGAGCCCGGTGGGCTTGGCGAAGACCTGGGAGTTCTCGACCGCCGGGCCGTTGCCGCCGGCGACCAGGTTGCCGCTGGTCGAGCCGAACAGCACGGTCCTGCCGTCGGCCGACACGAACGGGTCGTTCGACGAGCCGTTGCCGAGCGAGCCGTCCGCAGCGGTGGTGACCCGTTCGGTGCGGCCGGTGCGGAGGTCCTGGCGGTAGACGTCCCAGCCCGGGTGCTGCGGGCCCGGCACCAGGTTGTCGGCGGCGGACGAGAAGTAGACCCAGCGGTGGTCGGCGGTGATCGAGCCGTGGCCGGAGGAGGCGACCGAAGCGGTGCCGGGCAGGCCGCCGCTGACCCGCGTCACGGTGCCCGTCCGCAGGTCCCGGACGTGCACCACGGTGTGGTAGCGGTGGCCGCCGGTCGAGCCGCCGGGCTCGGGTAGGGCGTAGACCGCGTACCGTCCGTCGGGGCTGATGGTGGCGTCGAAGGCCGCGTTGGTGAGCTTGCCCTCGGTGTCGTAGCTCGCGGGCGAGATCGTCCGGGAGGCCACGTCGTACGTGTAGTAGGTGGCGGTCGTCGGGCGGGCCAGGAGCGGCGACGCCCCGGCGGACGCGGCGGGGGCGGGCGTCTCCTCGGGCGGCAGCAGCGCGGAGCTGGAGCCGAAGCCGATGGTGCGGCCGTCCGCGCTGATCGTCGGACGGAAGGACGTGTTCTCACCCGCCCGGCCGTTGTGGTCGCGGGTGACCAGCCGGGTGGTGTGGGTCCAGCGGTCGGTGAGGTAGACGTTGATCTTCCAGGTGTACGGCCTGGTGAGCGAGGGGCCGGTGGTGGGCTCCGTTCCGGGCTCCGGCTCCGGCTCCACGACGGTCGGGTCCAGGTCGTTGCGCGAGGACACGTAGACCACGTACCGGCCGTTCCCGCTGACCTGCGCGTTGTACGAGGCGTGGTACTGGTCCTTGTCGGTGTTGGTGGGGCTGCTGCTGACCAGCTCGGTGTGGCCGGTCCTGCGGTCCCTGATGTACACCTCGGTGCGGTCCTTGACCTGCGCGCCGGGCGCCACGTTCTCGCCGTCGCTCTCGAAGACGACGTAGCGGCCGTCGGCGCTGATCCCGGCCTGGTCGGTCGAGCCGCTCGGCGCCGCACCCGAGTCGGACAGGTTGACCTGCTCGACGCGGCCGGTGCGCAGGTCCTTCACGTAGGCGTTGCTCCAGCCCGCCGGGGGCTGGGGCAGCAGGTTCGTGGCCCGGGACGTGAACAGCGCGTAGCGGCCGTCGGCGCTCAGGCCCTGGGCCGAGGACGGGTTGTCGGGCACGGTGCCGTTGACCCCGGTGCTGACCTGTGAGGTGCCACGCGGCGGCGTGGCGGCCTGGGCGGGCGCGGCGGTGACGGCCAGTACGGCGGCGGCGGCCAGCACGCCGCCGCCCGCCGACCACCGGTTGCGGGTGGTACGTGTCATGAGGTTGTCCTCCCCAGCGATCGCCCGGCCGGGCTCCCTCCCGGCGACGGGCTTTCGCAGAGCCAATCGTCGGGAGGGTCGGAGGGTCAACGTCCTCGGTCGATGTCGGCGGAAAATACGTCAACGGACGTATGCGGAACGGGAGTCAGGGCGTCACAGGCGGCGCAGGAAGACGTCCTGCTGGTCGCCGGTGTTCCCCGGGACCAGGTTGCCGCCCACGGCGGTGAAGATCACCGTGTTGCCGGCGGCGTCCACGGCCGGGCTGTAGGAGGCGGCGCCGGTGGTCTGCTCGCCGTCCCGGGTGAGGCTGACGCGTTCGATCAGGCCGGTCCTCAGGTCGCGGCGGAACACGTCGGTGCTGTCGTTGGTGTCGCCGGGGACGAGGGTCTCGGCGTCGGAGGCGAAGTAGACCCAGCGGTCGTCGAACGTCATGACGCCGCCGAAGGACGACCACTTCGTGCTGGTGCCCGGCAGGTCGGTGTTGACCTTGGTGACCTTGCCGGTGGCCAGTTCGTGGACGTACACGTCCATCCGGATGCCGTGGGCCGGGCCGGGGAAGCCGCCGATGAAGATCGGGAGGCTGTAGACCGCGTAGCGGCCGTCCGGGCTGATCCGGCCGTCCCGGGAGCCGATCAGCTTCCCGGTGTCGTCCAGACTGCCGCCGACGATGCCGGTGGCGGCGTTCCAGACGTAGTAGCGGTAGTAGTGGGGCCCGGTCAGCCCGGGCGCCCCGCCGTCGGGCGCGGACTCGGCGTCGGCAGTCGGGTCGGCGGTCGGGTCCGTGCCCGGGTCGGTGGCCGGGTCCGGCGGTTCCGGGAGCAGGTTGCCGGCCCGGGAGGTGAAGCCGACCGTGGAGCCGTCCGCGCTGATCGTCGGCTCGAAGGAGTTGTTGTTCGCGCCCTCTCCGTCCGCGCCGACGGTGACCAGCCGGCTGGTGTGGGTCCAGCGGTCGGTGATGTAGACGTTGTTCTTGCCGCGCCGCAGGACGCCCGGGGCGAGGTCGCTGCGGTTGGAGACGTAGGCGACGTAGCGGCCGTCCCGGCTGATGCTGGGGCTGAGGGCGCCGTAGCGGCTCTGGTCGTCGGTGCTCGGCAGGGCGGCGGCGGTGACCAGTTCGGTGTGGCCGGTCCAGCGGTCGCGGACGAAGACGTCGCTGGCGTGCGGCACCTGGCCGGGCACCACGTTGGTGGCGGCGGTGCTGAACGCCACGTAGCGGCTGTCGCCGCTGATCGAGGCCTCGGTGGTGGGGGCGTTCAGCGGGGAGCCGTCGTCGGCGACGCTGGCCCGCTCGATGTGCCCGTTGCGCAGGTTCCGCACGTAGATCTCGTCGGAGTTCGGGGTGCCGGCCACGGGCAGCAGGTTGGTCGCGGCGGACGTGAAGAGCGCGGAGCGGCCGTCCTCGCTCAGCCCGAGCGCGGACGAGGGTCCGTTGAGCTGCTCGCCCTTCGGGCCCTCGCTGACCTTGGCGGTGTCGCCCTTGGGCGGCTTGGCCTCGGCGGCGGGCATCGCGGCGCCGGCCACGGCGGTGGCCGCCAGGACGGCGGCGGTGCGGGCCAGCCATCGGCGGGTGCGTGCGGTGGTCATGGATCGTCCTCCCCTGGGGTCGCCCGGCCGCGCTCCCTCCCGGCGGCGGGCTTCCGCAGAGCCAACCGTCGGGAGGGCCGGTGGTCAACGGCCACGGGTGATCCCGTCGGGAAATACGTCAACAGGCGTATCCCGCAGGGGAGTCAGGCCGTCACAGGCGGCGCCGGAAGACGTCGGTGGTGGCGCTGTCGACGACGGGCGCCAGGTTGCCGTCCTCGGCGCTGAACAGCAGCGTCGTGTCGCCGTCGTCGACCTGCGGGAAGAAGGCGGAGGTGGTGCTCTGCGAGCCGTCCTGGGTGAGGGGGACCCGCTCGGTGAGCCCGGTGCGCAGGTCGGTGCGGAAGATGTCGGCCTGCCCGTTGGTGTCGTCGGGGACGAGGTCGGTGACCTCGGAGGTGAAGTACACCCAGCGGTCGCCCAGCGACATCACGGGGTTGTAGGACGATTCGAGGGTGCTGCCGGACAGCGGCTGGTCGACCTTGGTGGTGCGGCCGGTGGCCAGCTCGCGGACGTAGACGTCCTGGTGGCGGCCGTGCGAACCGGGCCGGCCGCCCTCCTCGTAGACCGTGTAGAGCGCGTAGCGGCCGGAGGGGCTGATCCGCCCGTCGCTGCCGGTGCCGATGAGCTCGCCGGCCGCGTCGTAGCTGGCGCCGGTGATCTTCCCGGTGCGGGCGTCCCAGACGTAGTACGGGTAGGCGCGGATGGCGGCCAGCGCGGCCTGGGCGCCGGCGGTCCGCGGGGACTGCGCCGCCTCGGCCCGGTCGGCGCCGCCCGAGGCGGCTTCCGCGGCGGCCGCGGGCGGGGTCTGGTCGGCCGGGAGCAGGTTGCCGGCCCGCGAGTTGAAGCCGATGACGGTCCCGTCGGCGCTGATCGTCGGGCGGGAGGAGTTGTTGTCGGCCGGGGTGCCGTCCGCCCCGGTGGAGATCAGCCGGGTGGTGTGGGTCCAGCGGTCGGTGACGAAGACGTTGAACTTGCCGCGGCGCACGCCGGGGGCGAGGTCGGTGCGGTCGGAGGAGTAGACCACGTAGCGGCCGTCGGCACTGATGTCGGCGTCGAAGGCGTTGCGGCCGCTCTGGTCGTCGCCCGCGCCGGAGCTGCCGTCGCCGGTGGTGACCAGCTCGGTGCGTCCGGTCCAGCGGTCGCGGACGAAGACGTCGGTGGGGTGCTTCGGCTGGCCGGCCACCACGTTGCCGGCGTAGCTGCTGAACACCACGTACCGGCCGTCGCCGCTGATCGCCGCGTCGTAGGTGCCCGCGTCCAGCGCGGAGCCGTCGGGTGCGACGCTGATCCGCTCGGTGTGGCCGTTGCGCAGGTCCCGGACGTAGACGTCGCCCACCGCCCCGGCGCCGCCGGGCAGCAGGTCGGTCGCCGAGGAGGAGAACAGCGCGTAGCGGCCGTCGCCGCTCAGACCGAGGGCGAGCGAGGGCCCGTTCAGCGCCTCGCCCTTGGCGCCCTCGCTGACCCTGGCGGTGTCTCCCTTGGGCGGCCGGGCCTCGGCGGCGGGCATCGCGGCCCCGGCCACGGCGGCGGCCACCAGGACGGCGGCGGTGCGGGCCAGTCGGCGGCGGGTGCGTGCGGTGGTCATCGATCATCCTCCCCAGATGACGGCCCCGGGCCCTCGGCCCCCCGTGGCCCGGTCGGTAAGAGCCAAGCGCCGTACGGACGGTCGGTCAACGACCTGGAGGGATCTCGTCCGGAAATGCGCCTCCCGTGCCGCCTCCGGCCGAAACCGCTGCTCCGGGCACTGCCGCCGCCGCTCCGGCCGGTCCGGCGTGCCGCGCCGCGCTGGCAGAATTGGTGCGTGATCGACGCACGACGGCTGCGGACCCTGCGGGCCGTGGCGGACCACCGCACCGTGACCGCCGCGGCGGCCGCCCTCTACCTGACCCCCTCCGCGGTCTCCCAGCAGCTGGCCGCCCTGGAGCAGGAGACCGGCCACCACCTGCTCGCCCGGGAGGGCCGGGGCGTGCGGCTGACCGCCGCCGGGGAGATCCTGCTCGGCCACGCCGACGTGGTGCTCGCCCAGCTGGAGCGCGCCGAGGCCGACCTCGCCGCGTACAGCGCGGGCGTCTCCGGGGAGGTCACCGTGGCCTCCTTCGCGACCGCCATCGCCTCCGTGCTCTCCCCGGCCGTCGGCCTGCTCGCCGAACGCGCGCCCGGGGTGCGGCTCAAGGTGCTGGACGCCGAGGGCGACGCCAGCCTGCCGATGGTGCTGGACGGCCGGGCCGACCTCGCGGTGGCCGTCGAGTACCGGGGCGCGCCGCGCGCCGACGACGCCCGGCTGACCAGGGTGCCGCTGTACGCCGAGCCCTTCGAGGCCGTCCTGCCGGTCGGCCACCGGCTGGCCGCCGAGTCGGGACCGCTGGCCGTCGCCGCGCTCGCCGACGAGCCGTGGATCGGGCCGTACCCGGGCAACCCCTGCCACGACGTGGTGCTGCTGGCCTGCGAGCACGCCGGGTTCCAGCCCCGGCTGCTGCACTCCTCCGACGACTTCCGGGCCGTGGTCGCGCTCGCCTCGGCGGGCCTCGGGGTGGCGCTGGTGCCGCGCTCGGCGCTGCGCGGTGTGGACCTCCGCGAGGTGGCGGTGCGCCCGGTGGACAGCGAGCTCGCCACCCGCAGGGTCTTCGCCGCCGTCCGGGCCGGCGCGGACGGGCATCCGCTGGTGCGGCCGGTGCTGGACTCCCTCGCCGAGGCGGCCGCCTCGGGCGCGTGAGCCCGCCGGGCGCGTACCGATGCAGGACGGTACCGATCGGTGCCGTTCGGCGTCGGGGGTGGCTAGGATCTGCCGCATGGCAGTCAACGCGAGGGCGCGCCTGCTGAGCACGGCGGAGTCCCTCTTCTACGCCCACGGGATCCGCGCGGTCGGCGTGGAGCGCATCCTCTCCGAGTCCGGCGTGGGCCGGGCCTCCTTCTACCGGCACTTCGCCGGCAAGGAGGCGCTGGTGACGGCGGTCCTGGAAGGCCGCGACGCCCGGTGGCGGGCGTGGCTCACCGAGCGGGTCGCGGCCCACGGCGGCCACCCGCTGTACGTCTTCGACGCGCTGGCCGAACGCTTCGCGGCACAGGACTACCGCGGCTGCGTCGCGATCAACACGATGACCGAGATCGCCGACCCGGCCAGCCCGGCCCGCCGGATGGCGGCCCTGCACAAGACCCGCGTCATCGAGCTGGTCGAGCAGCTGATGCGGGGCGCGGACGTCCCCGAACCCGGGGAGCGGGCACGGCAGTTCGCGCTCCTGATGGACGGCGCCATCGTCACCGCCCTGCGCGAGGGCACCCCGGACGCCGCCTGGCGCGCCCGGGGCATCGCCGAGGCCCTGCTGGCGGCCTGACCCACTGCCGGAGGCCGGGCGAGCCTCCGCCCGACCCGCCCCATAGGGTGGGGGCGGCCGACGACCGCGCACCACAGGAGCCCTCATGAGTTCGACCGCCGCACCCGAGACCCGGCTCCCGGTCGGGGTGATCGGCCTCGGCGACATCGCGCAGAAGGCCTACCTGCCGGTGCTCACCGCGCTGCCCGGCCTCGACCTGCGGCTGATGACCCGGGACGCGGCCAAGCTGGACCGGCTCGGCGAGGCCCACCGGATCGCCCCCGAGCACCGCTTCACCGACCTCGGCGCGCTGATCGACGGCGGCATCCGCGCCGCCTTCGTGCACGCCGCCACCGACCAGCACGTCCCGATCGTCGAGCAGCTGCTCACCGCCGGGGTGGACGTCTACGTCGACAAGCCGCTCGACTACACCCTGGACGGCGCCCGCCGGCTGGTCGACCTCGCCGACCGCACCGGCCGCTCGCTGATGGTCGGCTTCAACCGCCGCCACGCGCCCGGCTACGTCCAGGCCAGGGAGCGTCCGCGTGACCTGATCGTCCTCCAGAAGAACCGCGAGGGCCTGGCCGAGGCCGCCCGCACCCTGGTGTACGACGACTTCATCCACGTCGTGGACCTGCTGCGCTTCCTGGCCCCCGGCGAGATCGAGCACGTGGACGTCCGGGCCCGCACCCGGGACGGGCTGGTCGAGCACGTGGTGCTCACCCTCGGCGGAGCGGGGTTCACCGCGCTGGGCATCATGAACCGGGTCTCCGGCTCCACCGAGGAGGTGCTGGAGGTCTCCGGCGGCGACTCCAAGCGCGAGGTGCGCAACCTGGCCGAGGTGATCGACCACCGCGGCCAGCCGACCGTCCGCCGCCGCGGCGACTGGGTGCCGGTGGCCCGTCAGCGCGGCATCGAGCAGTGCGTACTGGCCTTCCTGGCGGCCGTCCGCTCCGGGCAGACCCTGGACGCCCACGACGCGCTGCGCACCCACGAGCTGTGCGAGCTGGTCGTCGAGCGGATCGAGGCTTCCTGGGAGTCCGCTGGGAGCGGCCTGTGAGGAGCTCGGACTGACCGTGTGTCACGTCACCCCGGTGGAACCGACAGTTCACCGGCAGGGTCTTGTCGGGGCATTTTCTACGCGCGTATCTTGAGGGGCGCCGCGGGGGGCGGGAGTCCGTCCTCCGCTTCTTCCCCACGCGAGTAGCGCGCGCTCGAAGCGCGCCTCCGCCCGGACCGTCGTGCTGCACCAGTGCGGCACGACGGAGCTAGGAGTCCTGCCCCGGTGACCACCGCCCCCGCACCCCGTCCCCGCAGAGCCCTGCTGCGCGCCGCCCTGATCCCGGCGTCGCTGGCCGCCTCGCTGGTGCTCGTCCCGCTGCCGGTGGCCACCGCCGCCTCCACCGCGACTCCCGCCCCGACCGAGGTCGGCCCGCTGCGGATCCACGACATCCAGGGCAACACCCGGATATCCCCGCAGGCCGGCAAGCCGGTCACCGGCGTGCCCGGCATCGTCACCGGTGTGCGCGCGTACGGCAGCTCCAAGGGCTTCTGGATCCAGGACCCGAACCCGGACGCCGACCCGGCCACCAGCGAGGGCGTCTTCGTCTTCACCGGCGGCAACCCGACCGTGAAGGTCGGCGACTCGGTGCTGGTGAGCGGCAAGGTCACCGAGTACTACCCGAACTTCGGCGGGGGCTCGCAGTCCCTCACCGAGATCTCCGCCCCGGGCACCACCGTCCTGTCGGCCGGCAACCCGCTGCCCGCCCCGGTCGTCGTCGACACCCGCAACATCCCCGGCACCTACGCCCCGCCGGCCGGTGCGGACGGCTCCATCGACGGCGTGAAGCTCGACCCGGAGAAGTACACCCTGGACTTCTACGAGTCCCTGGAGGGCATGCTCGTCCAGGTCAGGGACGTCCGGGTGATCCAGGCGACCGACAAGTACAACGAGCTGTGGGTCGCCGCCGACAAGCAGGACCAGCGCAGCAAGCGCGGCGGCGTGCTGTACGAGTCCTACCGCGAGCCCAACGTCGGCCGCCTGATGATCCAGCAGCAGGCCGCCGTCTCCCAGCAGCCCTTCCCGGTGGCCAACGTCGGCGACGAGCTGACCGGCGCCACCACCGGCCCGCTGGACTACAACAACTTCGGCGGCTACACCCTGGTCGCCGGCACCATGGGCACGCTGAAGGACAACCACCTCCAGCGCGAGGTCACCGCCCAGGCGACCGACCGCGAACTCACCCTGGCCACCTACAACGTGGAGAACCTGGCCCCGGGCAACCCGGACGCCAAGTTCGCCGAGCTGGCCCGGGGCGTCGTCACCAACCTGCGCTCGCCCGACATCGTCGCCCTGGAGGAGATCCAGGACAACAACGGCGCCAAGAACGACGGCACGGTGGACGCGAGCCAGACCGTCGCCAAGTTCGTCGCCGCCATCAAGGCGGCCGGCGGCCCGGCCTACGACTGGCGCTCGGTCGACCCGCAGGACGGCAAGGACGGCGGCGAGCCCGGCGGCAACATCCGCCAGGTCTTCCTGTTCAACCCGCAGCGGGTGTCCTTCACGGACATTCCCGGCGGCACCGCCACCACCGCCGTCGGCGTGACCGGCACCGGCGCGAGCACCGCGCTGACCGCCTCGCCCGGCCGGATCGAGCCGAACGACGAGGCCTGGACCAACAGCCGCAAGCCGCTGGTCGGCCAGTTCTCCTTCCGCGGCAAGAAGGTCTTCGTCATCGCCAACCACTTCAACAGCAAGGGCGGCGACCAGGGCATCGACAGCCGCTTCCAGCAGCCGACCCGCAGCTCCGAGGTGCAGCGGATCAAGCAGGCCACCGTCGAGCAGGCCTTCGTCGCCCAGCTGCTGGCCGCCGACAAGGAGGCCAAGGTCGTCTCCCTCGGTGACTTCAACGACTACCAGTTCTCGCCCGCGCTCGCCGCGCTCACCAAGGGCGGCGTGCTGCGCGACCTGGTGAACGAGCTGCCGGAGACCGAGCAGTACTCGTACGTCTACCAGGGCAACTCGCAGGTGCTGGACCACATCCTGGTCAGCCCCGAGGTCGGCTACGCCAAGTACGACGTGGTGCACATCAACGCCGAGTTCGCCCAGCAGGCCAGCGACCACGACCCGCAGGTGGTCCGCATCAAGCCGTAGTTCCACCCGCGGTTCCTCCCGCGGTTCCTCCCGCGGCCATCCTGCCTCCGCCGCCGGTGATCACCGGCGGCGGAGGCGGTACGTCCTGGACGCCTCGGCGCGGATCCTGGAGTGGCCCTCCCGCTCGACCCGGCCGAGGCAGGACGACTCAGCCCAGGTAGTCGGCCAGCGCCTCGCCGGTCAGAGTGGAGCGGGCCGCGACCAGCTCGGCCGGAGTGCCCTCGAAGACCACCAGCCCGCCGTCGTGGCCGGCGCCCGGGCCGAGGTCGATGATCCAGTCGGCGTGCGCCATCACCGCCGGGTGGTGCTCGATCACGATGACCGACTTGCCGGACTCGACCAGCCGGTCCAGCAGGCCGAGCAGCTGCTCGACGTCGGCCAGGTGCAGCCCGGTGGTCGGTTCGTCGAGGACGTAGACACCGCCCTTGTCCGCCATGTGGGTGGCCAGCCTGAGCCGCTGCCGCTCGCCGCCGGAGAGCGTGGTGAGCGGCTGGCCGAGGCTCAGGTAGCCGAGCCCGACGTCGGCGAGCCGCTCCAGGACGCGGTGCGCGGCCGGGAGTTTCGTCTCGCCCGAGCCGAAGAACTCCTCCGCCTCCGTCACCGACATCGCCAGCACCTCGGCGATGTCCCGCCCGCCCAGGTGGTACTCCAGCACCGCGGGCTGGTACCGCTTGCCCTCGCAGTCCTCGCAGGTGGTGGCCACCCCGGCCATCATCGCCAGGTCGGTGTAGACCACCCCGGCGCCGTTGCAGGTCGGGCAGGCGCCCTCGGAGTTGGCGCTGAACAGGGCCGGCTTCACGCCGTTGGCCTTGGCGAAGGCCTTGCGGATCGGCTCCAGCAGCCCGGTGTACGTGGCCGGGTTGCTGCGCCGGGAACCCTTGATCGCGCCCTGGTCGACGGAGACCACGCCCTCCTCCGCCCGGATCGAGCCGTGGATCAGCGAGCTCTTGCCCGACCCCGCCACCCCGGTCACCACCGTGAGCACCCCGAGCGGGACGTCCACGTCCACGTCCCGCAGGTTGTGGGTGTTCGCGCCGCGGATCTCCAGCGTGCCGGTGGGCTTGCGCACGGTCTCCCGCAGCGCCGTACGGTCGGCCAGGTGGCGGCCGGTCGCCGTGCCGCTGGTGCGCAGCCCCGCCACGTCGCCCTCGTAGCAGACCGTGCCGCCGGCCGCGCCGGCCCCCGGGCCGAGGTCGACCACGTGGTCGGCGATCGCGATGGTCTGAGGCTTGTGCTCCACCACCAGCACCGTGTTGCCCTTGTCCCGCAGGCGCAGCAGCAGCCGGTTCATCCGGTCGATGTCGTGCGGGTGCAGGCCGGTGGTGGGCTCGTCGAAGACGTACGTGGTGTCGGTGAGCGAGGAGCCGAGGTGGCGGATCATCTTGACCCGCTGCGCCTCGCCGCCGGACAGGGTGCCGGAGGGGCGGTCGAGGGAGAGGTAGCCGAGGCCGATCTCCACGAAGGAGTCGAGGGTCTGCCGGAGCGTGCCGAGCAGCGGCCCCACCGAGGGCTCCCGGAGGTCGCGGACCCAGGCGGCGAGGTCGCTGATCTGCATCGCGCAGGCGTCGGCGATGCTGATGCCCGCGATCTTCGAGGAGCGGGCCGCCGCGCTGAGCCGGGTGCCCTCGCAGTCGGGGCAGGCGGTGAAGGTCACGGCCCGCTCCACGAAGGCCCGGATGTGAGGCTGCAGCGCGTCCTTGTCCTTGGACAGCATGGATTTCTGGATCTTGGGGATAAGGCCCTCGTAGGTGAGGTTGACGCCGTTGACCTTGACCTTGGTCGGCTCCCGGTACAGGAAGTCCTGCAGCTCCTGCTCGGTGAACTCGCGGATGGGCTTGTCCGGGTCGAGGAACCCCGAGTTGGCGTAGACGCCGACCGTCCACCAGCTGTCCGTCTTCCACCCGGGGATGGTGAACGCGCCCTCGGAGATCGACTTGCCGTCGTCGTACAGCTGGGTGAGGTCGATGTCCGAGACGGTGCCTCGGCCCTCGCAGCGCGGGCACATGCCGCCGGTGATGCTGAAGCTGCGCCGCTCCTTGACCGCCTTGCCCGCGCGTTCGACGGTGACGGCGCCGGCGCCGCTGATCGAGGGGACGTTGAAGGAGAAGGCCTTGGGGGAGCCGATGTGCGGGGTGCCGAGGCGGCTGAACAGGATGCGCAGCATCGCGTTGGCGTCGGTGGCGGTGCCGACGGTGGAGCGCGGGTCGGCGCCCATCCGCTGCTGGTCGACGATGATCGCGGTGGTCAGGCCTTCGAGGACGTCCACCTCGGGCCGGGCCAGGGTGGGCATGAAGCCCTGGACGAACGCGCTGTAGGTCTCGTTGATCAGCCGCTGGGACTCGGCGGCGACGGTGTCGAAGACCAGGGAGCTCTTGCCCGAGCCGGACACCCCGGTGAACACCGTCAGCCGGCGCTTGGGGATGTCGACGCTGACGTCCTTGAGGTTGTTCTCGCATGCGCCGTGCACGCGGATCAGGTCGTGGCTGTCGGCGACGTGCGGCCGCGCGTCCGTCCGGTTGGGCATCGTTGTCTTCGCTCCCTGGCTCTCGGTGGTCCGTGGGGTGTCCTGAAGGGTACGGGTACCGGCGGGGGTCAGCCCAGCTCGTTGAGGCGGACCATGTTGCCCGCCGGGTCGCGGAACGCGCAGTCGCGGACGCCGTACGGCTGCCGGGTCGGCTCCTGGACCAGCTCGGCGCCGCCGGACTTCAGCCGGTCGTAGACGCCGTCCAGGTCGCGGGTGCCCAGGACGATCCGGGCGAAGGTGCCCTTGGCCATCATCTCGGTGACGGTCCGCTGCTCCTCCTCGGTGCGGCCCGGGTCGGCGGACGCCGGCTCCAGTACCAGGGAGACGTCGGGCTGGCCGGCGGGGCCGAGGGTGATCCAGCGCATCGGGCCGCCGCCGATGTCGCTGCGCACCTCGAAGCCGAGCAGGTCGCGGTAGAAGGCGAGGGAGGCCTCGGGGTCGGTGTGCGGGAGGAAGGTCCAGTGAATGGTGATGTCGCTCATGACGGCAACGCTAGGCGCGCACCCCGGTCGGGCGCTTCTCGAATCCTGATCGGTCGCGGCGGGTCCTGGCCGGTCTGGGCGGGTCCTGAGCGGCGGGGCGGGCCCTGATCGGTCACGCGCTGGCGCCGACCGGTCACGCGCGGGCGCCCCGGGAAACGCGACCGTGCCGGCCGCACCACCTCGTCGGTGGCCGCGGCCGGCACGGTCGGCCCGCTGCTAGCAGTCGGGGATGGTCGTGCCGTTGTTGTCCTTGGCCGTGTCGTTGCCCCAGCGCGACAGGTAGTACGCGGAGACCCACTGGCCGGCCGGGCCGCCGTCCGAGTCCGTCTTCAGCCACCAGTGGTTGTAGCTGCTGCCGTTCGACACCTCGCGGCCCCAGGCCTTGCAGTAGACGTAGTTCGTCCCCTGGTTCAGCGTCCCGGTGGCGTTGGTGGAGGTCGACGAGGCGTAGACGCTCGCGCTGGTGAAGGTGTCCACCCAGTACTTCCCGGTGGCGGGCGGGGCGCCGCCACCGGCGCAGGTGGGGATGGTGGTGCCGTTGTTGTCCTTGGCGACGTCGTTGCCCCACCGGGAGAGGTAGTACGCGGACACCCACTGGCCGCCGGGGCCCACGTCCGGGTCGGTCTTCAGCCACCAGTGGTTGTAGGCGCTGCCGTTGGAGACCTCGCGGCCCCAGGCCTTGCAGTAGACGTAGTTGGTGCCCTGGTAGAGGGTGCCCGTGCTGGTGGTGGAGGTCGGGGAGCCGTACACCGGCGCGTTGGCGTTGGTGTCCACCCAGTACTGGCCGCTGTTCGACGGGGGCGGCGTGGTGGGCGGGGTGGTCGGGGTGGAGTTGCCGGGGCCGTACAGGCGGATGGCGCCGTAGTAGTCGCTGTGCGAGGAGAGCGCCACCACCCGGACGTAGCCGCCGGAGTACGGGGCCTCGACGATCCAGCCCTGTCCGAGGTACATCGCGACGTGGTGGATGGTGGAGGCGGTGTTGCCGAAGTACACCAGGTCGCCGGGGAGCAGCGGTGCGGTCCCGTCCGACTTGTAGTAGCGGGCGACGGCCCGCGAGGTCGGCCACTGGGTCCGCGTGGTGCCGTTGATGACGTCCGTGCCGACGGCCAGGTAGTACGCGTAGCGGACCATGCCGGAGCAGTCCAGGCCGCGCACGTTGCAGTCGTTGGGCGCGCCGTTGGCCGAGTCGCAGAGGCCGTACGTCGGGCCGGGCTGGGAGCCGTGGCCGCCACCCCACGAGTACGGGGTGCCTATCAGGCCGCAGGCGGAGCGGACGGCGGCGTCGGCCTGCGAGGCCGCGCCGGTGGAGAGCACCGCGCAGGAGGGCGCCGCCTGGGCCTCGCCGGCGCCGGCGAAGAACACCCCGACCGACACCAGCAGCGACAGCAGGGCCGCCAGCCGGAGCGGGGCGATCAGCCGTCTTGACAGAAGGTTTACGCGCGTAGTCATGGTGGCGCATCCTTCCGGAATCGCTGACTCCGGGTCAATGGTTGTGGCCCACACACCCCGTGTGGCCGTCCGACCTGCCGGTTTACGGCTCGCGGGCCCCGCCGGCGGCAACTGTGCGGCAAGTTGCCGGGAGGGCTGTCGGGGGCTGTGGGGCCTCCCGCCCGGCCAGGGGTCGCCGGTCCGGAGTCCGGCTGTCCGCCGGTTCGCCGTCGGCGCTGTGACTGGAACCGATAGTTGGCGGTCTTCAGACCCCGAGCCTGCTGCTGCCACTGCGGACGGCGGAGTGCACGGGCGCGCCCCGCCCCCGGGCCCCAAGGCCGGGACCAGCCCGGTCGAAGCCCGGATCCTGGCCGCGGCGGCCCGGGGCGACACCACCGCGCAGATCGCCCGGGAGATCGGCATCACCCCGGGCGGGGTCAACTACCACCTGGCGCGGCTCTCCCGCCGCTGGCGCGTCCCCAACCGCACCGCCCTGGTCGCCCGGGCCTACGCCACCGGCGTCCTGGCCCCGAACACCTGGCCGCCGCGGCCGGCCGAGCGAGTGTGATTGCCCGTCAAGTCCACGGACACGAAAACGCATTCATGATTTCAATCGGCTGCCCGTAGGCACCTGGAAAGGGCATACTGTCCGACATACGTGCGGGGTTCAGGTCTGAACAGGGGGGATCCGGTGGATTCGCTGGTCGAATTTCGGACCGACGGCGGCGCGAACGTGGTCATCGAGGTCGACGACGAGGGGCCCGGTCTCGAACTGGTCGCCCGCGGGGACGGCGCCGTCGTCCAGGCGGGCCACACCTTCGAGCACGCGTTGCAGGGCATCCACAGTGCGGCCGAGTCAGCTCTGAGCGTCTTCCGTGACGGGCGGCTGAAGCCCGACTCGGTCGAGATCGAGTTCGGGGTCAAGCTCACCACCGAGGCCGGTGCGGTGATCGCCAAGAGCAGCCTGGAGGGACACCTGGTGGTGAGGCTCTCCTGGCAACCTGAGCGGCACCGGCAGGTCGAGCAGCGTTCGGAACCGGACGACCACGGGACCGGTGACGAGAACAGCTGACCCGAGGTGCCCACCGCAGCCTGGCAGGTGAGGATCACTTGCGGCGGCGAGACCGGGTCAGGGTTCCTCGTCGGCGAGCGCGAGGTACTGACCTGCGCCCATGTGGTCGGCCGCGACCGCCGGGCGCAGGTGGTGTTCGTCGGACGGCCGGACCTCGAGCCGATCGGCGCCACCGTGGTGGAACGCGGCGGCTGGAGCGGGAAGCTCGAGGACCCGGGCGATGTCGCGGTCCTGATTCTGGACACCGTGGTCCCGGTCGAACCGGCCCGGTTCGCCGCGCTCGACGAGGCCTACGCCCACCCAGCACCGAAGCTGATCGGCTACGGCTTCCCGCGCGGCTACGAGAGCGGAACGCTCGCCGAGTTCCGCGTGACGGCCGACCAGCTGATCGCGGGCGAGTGGATCCAGCTGGAGGCCTGGACACCGAACGGTCAGCCACTGGCCCGCGGATTCAGCGGCGCCGCGGCCGTCGTCCAGGGCACCGGGCGGGTCGTCGGCATGATCTCCGCTGCCGCCAGGTCCTCCGACGTCCGGAGCGGTCGAATGATTCCCGCCCACGTCATCGCCCGTCACTGGCGGCCCGCCGCCGACCTCGTCCCCACCCGCGACTTCACCTCGGACGCCAAACGCCTGCTGCGCACCGCCCTGGTCGGCCTGGGCAAACCGGCCCGGCCGGGAGAGCTCGACACCCTGTACGCCGACGCGGTCGGCCCGCTCGGACCGGCGCATCCCGCCCGAAAGTTCGAATCCTACTGGGACCTCGCCTGGTACCTGCTGTCCGAGGTCGTGGCCGCGCCCGGTGAGTGCCCGGTCACCTCCCTGGTCGAGGCGCTCGCCGCGCGGACCGAGGACATCGTGGCGCAGCGCGCGCTGCGCCACTGGCTGCACCGCTACCGGCGACAGTCCGACGCGGTACCACCCGACCCCCCGCCCCGACCTCGGTGGTCCCCGATACTGGTCGAGGTCGACCGCAGCGGCTCGGGGCCCGGTTCCTTCGTGGTCGAGGTCTCCGCGTTCCGCGCCGGGCACCGCCACGTGGTCGGCACCCGGACGCTGCCGAAGGCCCGGATCCGCTCCTTCGTACTGGAGCACATCGACGCCGCGTTCCACGAACTCGACCCCCGGGGCAGCGCCCTTATCGCCTTCGCCGTCCCGCGTGAATGGCTCAACCAGCCGCTCGACGAATGGCACCGGGCCAAGGACGACACCACGCCCCTGGGCTGCTTCTCCCCCGTCGTCCTGATGGACATAGACCGACGGCGCAGCGGCGCGCTGCAGTTCAAACTGCACCAGAAGTGGGAGAGCCTGGACCGGCTCAAGACCTCCGTCGTCCAGCGGATCGACTGCGGAACCACCCACACCGCGGAGCGCCTGGCCGTCCGGCTCGGTTCGACCCACGATCCGGTGGGGTTCGGCCGCCCACCCAAACTGGCCGACGCAAAGCGGCTACTCGCCGCCAGCCTGAACGCCGCCGTTCCCATCGTGGTCTGGTCGCGCACCGGGTGCGGCGGCACGCACGCGCCCGACGCGGCCGACAGCTGCACCGGGCGACGTTTCCTCGACCTGCTCGTCGAGCAACTGGCCACTGTGGCTCCGGCCGAGTTGCCCGAGCACGTGCACGCGCTGCGCCGCACCGCCTTCGTCCACGACGGCGAAACGGCCCACTGGGCCAGGGGGCTGACCCTGCTGTGGGAGGATCCCCGCTGGTTTCCCGAGCCCGGAGGCTCCCGGCACTCGCCAGTGGACCAGGAACACTGGAGAGGACCCGTATGACCCCCTGGCCCGTCTTCACCGGCGTCTCGGAACCGCATGACGCCATCCGCCACCTGCCCGCCCCGCCGCCCTGGCGCGCCTTCAACGGCGGGCCGGTCCTCGAGCCGCCACGAATGGAGGAGTCCTCCCCCGAGCAGCGTCACCGGGCGCGTACCTATCGGCCCACCGGGGAGGCCGTCCAGCTGGTCAACGCCGCTCTGTACCTGCGCCGCCCGCTGCTGGTCACCGGCCCGCCCGGCAGCGGCAAGTCCAGCCTGCCGTACGCCGTCGCGCGCGAGCTGTCGCTCGGCCCGGTGCTGCGCTGGAACATCACCAGCCGCACCACCCTGGAGGACGGACTGTACAGCTACGACCCGCTGTCACGGCTCTACGCGGCCAGCCGGGCGGCCGACGGCGGGCCGGTTGGTGGGGGGCCGCGAGATCGCGCTGCGGGCGAGGCGATCGAGGACCACCTGCGGCTGGGCCCGCTCGGCACCGCGCTCCTACCGTACGAACAACCACGGGTGCTGCTGATCGACGAGATCGACAAGTGCGACCTCAACTTGCCCAACGACCTGCTGAACGTCCTGGAGGGCGGCCAGTACGAGATCCCCGAGCTGGTGCGTGCCGCGCGCGGCACGCCCGAGGCCGAGGTGATGATCGACGGCACCGACCAGAGGGTGTCCATCAATCGCGGCCAAGTCCGCTGCCGTGCCTTTCCCTTCGTCGTACTGACCAGCAACGGAGAGCGGGAGTTCCCGCCGGCTTTCCTGCGGCGCTGCATCACCCTCAGGTTTGCCCGACCGGGGCCGCAGGAATTGGAGGAAATCGTCCGCGCCCACCTCGGCGCACTCGACGACAACGCCCGCCGGCTGGTCGACCGTTTCCTCATCCGCGCCGAGGCCGGGGAACTGGCTACCGACCAGCTCCTCAACGCCATCTACCTCACCGGCGCCTGCGGGCTGGACGCCGACTCACGCGACGAACTCGCCGAGCACCTGATGGCCTACATCGAACCGGAGAGCGTCGGCGATGACTTCCTCTGAGGCCGGAGCGGACGAGCCGAGCGAACAACCCGGTCCCCGCGGCCCGGGCGGACTGGCGAGGTTGGCGGCGCTCCTCACCCGGGCGTCGGGGCACCACCCCACTCCGACCGAACTGGCCGAACTGCTCTGGCTGGCAGAGCACAGCTCGCTCGGCGCCGGCCGGCGGCCTCCCGAACCGGCGCCCGGGCAACGCGCGGACGGCGAGACCGACCGTCCTCCGGCCCCCGGCGACGGCCGCGGCCACTCGCCACTGCACACTCCCGGGCCGGCGGCCACAGGCCCAGGGTCCGCCACCGAAGCCGCTCCACATCTGTCGCTCCGCACGCCGGCCCCGCCCCTGCTCAGCCGCCCCCTCCCCCTCCAACGTGCCCTGAGACCACTGGCTCGCCGGGTGCCGACCGCCCGCGGCTGGGAGCTCGACGAGATCCGCACCGCGCACCGGATCGCAGCGCACGACGCCGAGCCGAGGTTCTGGCTCCCGGTGCTGCGCCGCACCACCGAACCCTGGCTCGACCTGGTGATCGCCTTCGACGACGGCCCGACCATGACCGTATGGCGGCCACTGGCGCGGGAACTGCGTCACCTCGCCGCCCAGAGCGGCTTCTTTCGGACAGTCCGACTCTTGCGCGTGTCACTCGCCGGAACCGTCCCGCGCCTACGGATCCCCACCGCCCGCCCGGACCGGACCGCCCTGCTGGTCGTCAGTGACTGCGCCGGGCCGCAGTGGTGGGCTCCCGCGGGCACGGCCGGTCCCTGGCAACGGGCGTTGCGCGACCGGGCCGCCACCATGGCCACGGCCGTCGTCCAGCCACTGCCCGAACGGATGTGGCGACGGACGGCCCTGCCCGCCTCTGCCGGACTGTTCTCCACACCCGGAGAGGCCGCCCCCAGCGCGAGCCTGGCGTTCACGCCCTACCGGGACGACGGAGGGGGGCAGGGAACGCCGATTCCGGTCCTGGAACTCACCACCGGCTGGCTGGCGCACTGGGCAGAGCTGGTGGCCGGCCGCACCGGCCGGGTGCCCGGTGCGGCCGCCCGCCTCCCGCCGACTGGCACAGCGGCGTCTGCGAGCGAGGACCGCGACGGCCTGTCCGCGCAGGACCTCGTCCTACGGTTCCGGGCGGTGGCCTCGCCGGAGGCTTTCCGGCTCGCGGGGCATCTGGCGGTCGGCGTCCCGAGCCTGCCGGTCATGCGGCTGGTCCAGGCCGTCGTCGAGCCGCGCCCTCACCCGCAGCAGCTCGCCGAGATCGTCCTCAGCGGGATGCTCACCGCGTTGCCCGGAGCCGGCGGCCACTACGCTTTCCGGTCGGGGGTGCGGGATGTCCTGCTGCGGACACTGACACGGTCGGCGGCCTGGCAGACCGTCGAACTGCTGCACCGCGTGGGCGGGTACATCGAGGAGCACACCGCTTCGGCCCGGGAGACGTTCCCCGCCTTGAGCCCGGGCTCCGGCTCCGGCTCTCGACCAGCCCCGGACGGTCCCGCGTTCGCCCTGGTCAGCCCGGCCGCTCTCGCCCTGTTGCGCGGCGGACACCCGAGCCCGGACACGTCGTCGCAGCCGTCCACCGCGATACCCCCGCCGAACAGGAGCAGGAGCTCCCCCCTGCGTGGCAGGCCCATCTCCCCTGAACGAGACCGCGCCTTCGGGGAGGCACTTCGCCCGTACTTCTTCTTCAGCTACGCGCGTCGGGACTTCGAGGCCGAAGACGCCTTCGTCGACCAGTTCTTCAACGATCTGCGGAACGAACTAGGCTGGCTGGTCGGAGCCGGCGGGAACGTGGAGGACCTGGCCTACCGTGACACCGAGCAGCTGCGCTTGACCGACGACTGGGACGAGACACTGGCGAGAGTGCTGGGCCGCAGCCGGACCATGATCGCGCTCTACTCCCCGGCCTACTTCGCCAGCCTCTACTGCGGCAAGGAGTGGACCGCCTTCCGCGGCCGGGTACGGCGCCACCACGAGGACACCGGGGAACAGGTTCCGGCGCTGATTCCGGTGCTCTGGGAGCCCATCTCGCCGGGCGACCTGCCGGGTGAGGTGACCAAGGTCCAGTGGGCCCAGCCCGACATGGGCGAGGCCTACGCCCGGCATGGCCTGCGGGCCCTGATGCGCACCGCGCAGTCCGGGGCGTACGAGCAGGTCGTCCGGGTGGTCGCGAAGCGGGTCCGGGACGCGGCCGCGCGCCGGCTCGGCGAGCTGCCCGAGTTCGACCTCGGCGCCGTGCGGGGCTACTTCCCTGCATCGGCAGCACTCGTGTCCGCCCATCCCTCCGAGGGCAGGGTGCGGCTGTTCATCGCGGCCGGGCGTGCTTCGGAGGCATCTTCCGGACGCGGCGGATGGTACGGCACCAAGCCCTGGCACTGGGCCCCCTACCATCCACCCACCCAGCCCTCCCTGGCCGCCCGCGCCCAACAGGTGATCACCGCGGCCGGGCACACCACCACACTGGAGGAGATCGACGACAACCTCAACGAGAAGCTCGACCAGGCCCGCGAGGACAGCCAGGTCAGCATCCTGCTGGTGGACCCGTGGGTGGTCGGGCACGCCCGCTACCAATCCGCGCTGCGCGCCTTCGACGAGCACAACCACCCTGTCACCGGCGTCATCGTCCCAACCTGCAGCGACGACCCAGCCGACGGGCCCGAGCACGACGCGCTCTGGGCAGGCGTTCACGGCGTCTTTCGCCGCAACTGGCCACGCCGAACCGACGCAGAACACATGTTCCGGACCAATGTGAACCAGGAGAGCTTCGACCGCGACCTCGCCATCATGGTGACGATCGCTCAGAACAAGCTCATGGATGAAAGATTGGACTGGCAGGACGATGGGCAAGACGTCTTCGGTCTCGACCGCGGCGGCCCGGACACCAGCCGGACGACACCCGGACTGGCCATCCCCGGTCCGCCTCCGCGCCCCCCGGCCCACCCGCTGCCCCCTCCCGCCGAAACCCAGCCGGAGCCAGTCTTCGATCACAATGCCGACCAGGACTGAGAAGTCCCCCGGTCGAGTCAAACCGTTCCGCCTCGATGAAGGCCGTCGTGGCGGAGGGGTTCGGGAACGGGCGTCTGTGGACCTCACCGAGCCGGACGAGGGTGGTGACCTCCGACGCCCAGCCGTTCCCGTCGAGCCATTCGTCGGTGCCCGGGCCGAGTCCGCCGCGCCAGAGCGCGACCATCTCGGCGAGCGCCGGGTCGTACGCGGTGAGGCTCACGTCGCGGCCCTGCTCCAGCAGCCGACTGCCCGCGGCGGCCAGCCCGGTCACTGCCGTCAGCAGTCCGGCCGCCTCCTCGGGGTGAGGTAGACCAACAGGCCCTCGGCCAGCCAGACCGAGCGCCGCGCGGGGTCGAACCCGGCCGCGACCAGCCGCTCGGGCCACTGCGGGTCCAGCAGGTCGGCGGGCATGGGCGGTGCGCTCGACGCGCGGCACGGCACCGTCAGTTTCAATCACTGAACGTAACGAGACCGGGTAGCCGCCAACTATCGCTCACCATCGCCATCTATCGCTGACGGTCCCAGCGCGCCCGTCGAGCGGGGCGAACTGATGTCGGAAAAACAAGCAAGCATGATTGCTTTTTTCTCGGGGCGGTGCCACGCTGCTGGTCGGCGCCGCCCGCCCGAGGGTGCGCCCAACTCACCGGCAGGGGAGGCGCATTGGCGCGCGACGGCACGGTACTGCGGATCGGCAACGCCTCCGGGTTCTACGGGGACCGCTTCGCGGCGGTGCGGGAGATGCTCACCGGCGGGCCGCTGGACGTGCTCACCGGGGACTACCTGGCCGAGCTGACCATGCTCATCCTCGCCCGGGACCGCTTGAAGGACCCGTCGCTCGGCTACGCCAGGACCTTCCTGCGCCAGATGGAGGAGTGCCTCGGCCTGGCCCGGGATCGCGGCGTGAGGATCGTGGTCAACGCGGGCGGCCTCAACCCGGCCCGGCTGGCCGAGGAGTTGCGCGCGCTGGCCCGGCGGCTCGGCGTCGAGGCGGCCGTCGCCCATGTCGAGGGCGACGACCTGCTTCCGCGCCGCGCCGAACTGGGCCTGCCCGAAGGCCTGTTGGCCGCCAACGCCTACCTCGGCGGGTTCGGCGTCGCGGCCTGTCTGGCCGGCGGTGCCGACGTGGTGGTGACCGGCCGGGTGACGGACGCGGCGCTGGTCGTCGGCCCCGGGATCGCCCACTTCGGCTGGACCCCGCAGGACCTGGACGCCCTGGCGGGCGCCGTGGTGGCCGGGCACGTCCTGGAGTGCGGCGCCCAGGCGACCGGCGGCAACTACGCCTTCTTCCACGAGCACGACGTCACCCGCCCCGGCTTCCCGATCGCCGAGCTGCACGCCGACGGCTCCAGCGTGATCACCAAGCATCCGGGCACCGGCGGCGCCGTCACCACCGGCACCGTCACCGCCCAACTCCTGTACGAGACCGGCGGACCGCACTACCTCGGCCCCGACGTCACGGCCCGGCTGGACACCGTGCGGCTCACCGGGCAGGGCCCGGACCGGGTCCGGATCGACGGCGTGCGCGGCGAGGCCCCGCCGCCGACCCTGAAGGTGGGCCTCAACCGGCTCGGAGGCCACCTCAACGAGGTGGTGTTCGTCCTCACCGGCCTGGACATCGAGGCCAAGGCCGCACTCGTCCGGCGGCAGTTCGACGACGCCCTGCCGGCCGGTGCCCGCCCCGCCGAACTGCGCTGGACCCTGGCCCGCACCGACCACCCGGACGCCCCGACCGAGGAGGCCGCCTCCGCGCTGCTCCGGCTGGCCGCCCGGGACCCGGACCAGGCCAAGGTGGGGCGTGAACTCGGCAAGGCGGCCGTGGAGTTGGGGCTGTCCGGCTATCCGGGCTTCCACCTCACCGCCCCGCCGGGGCCGGGTTCGCCGTACGGGGTGTTCAGCGCCGCGTACGTCGACGCCAAGGCCGTCGAGCACACCGCCGTCCTGCCGGACGGCCGCCGGATCGCCGTACCGCCGCCGCCCGTCACCGGGCAGGCCCGCCCGGTGGAGGGCGAGCTGCCCGAGCCGCTGCCGGTCGGCCCGACCCGGCGGGCCCCGCTCGGCCTGGTGGCCGGCGCCCGCAGCGGCGACAAGGGCGGGGACGCCAACCTCGGCGTCTGGGCCCGTTCCGCGGACGGCTGGCGCTGGCTGGCGCACGCCCTCACCGTCGAGAAGCTGCGCGAACTCCTCCCCGAGACGGCGGAGTCGACCGTCACCCGGCACGTGCTGCCGAACCTGCGCGCGGTCAACTTCACCCTCACGGGACTGCTCGGCGAGGGCGTCGCCGCCCGGCACCGCTTCGATCCGCAGGCCAAGGCCCTGGGGGAGTGGCTGCGCTCCCGTCACCTCGACATCCCGACCACGCTCCTGGACAGCCCGGAGGCCCCGCTGTGACCGTCCTGACCACCCGCGTCGACCCGGCCGGGCCCGAGTACGCCGAGCACCGCGCCACGATGCTCGGCCGGCTCGCCGAGCTCGACGCCGAGCACGCCAAGGCGCTGGCCGGCGGCGGCCCCAAGTACGTGGAACGCCACCGCAAGCGAGGCAAGCTGCTGGCCCGTGAGCGGATCGAGCTGCTGCTCGACCCGGACTCGCCCTTCCTGGAGCTGTCCCCGCTGGCCGCCTGGGGGAGTGACCACCCGGTGGGCGCGGCGCTGGTCACCGGCATCGGCGTGATCGAGGGCGTCGAGTGCGTGGTCACGGCCAACGATCCGACGGTGCGCGGCGGCGCCAGCAACCCGTGGACCCTGCGCAAGGCCCTGCGGGCCAACGAGATCGCGCTGAACAACCGCCTCCCGCTGGTCAACCTGGTCGAGTCCGGCGGCGCCGACCTGCCCAGCCAGAAGGAGATCTTCATCCCCGGCGGTGCCCTCTTCCGCGACCTCACCCGGCTGTCCGCCGCCGGGATCCCCACCGTGGCCGTGGTGTTCGGCAACTCGACGGCCGGCGGCGCCTACGTGCCCGGCATGTCCGACCACACCGTGCTGGTCAAGGAGCGCGCCAAGGTGTTCCTCGGCGGCCCGCCGCTGGTGAAGATGGCCACCGGCGAGGAGGCCGACGACGAGTCGCTCGGCGGTGCCGAGATGCACGCCCGGGTCTCCGGCCTGGCCGACCACTTCGCGGTGGACGAGGCGGACGCCCTGCGGATCGCCCGCCGGATCGTCGCCCGGTTGGACCACCGCAAGCCCGGCCCCGCCCCGGATCCGTCCGCCGAGCCGCCGAAGTACGCCGAGGAGGAGCTGCTCGGCATCGTCCCGGGCGACCTCAAGGTGCCCTTCGACCCGCGCGAGGTGATCGCCCGGATCGTCGACGGCTCCGACTTCGACGAGTTCAAGCCGCTCTACGGCGGCAGCCTCGCCACCGGCTGGGCCCGCCTCCACGGCTACCCGGTCGGCGTCCTGGCCAACGCCCAGGGCGTGCTGTTCAGCCAGGAGTCCCAGAAGGCCGCCCAGTTCATCCAGCTGGCCAACCAGCGGAACACCCCGCTGCTGTTCCTGCACAACACCACCGGCTACATGGTCGGCAAGGACTACGAGCAGGGCGGCATCATCAAGCACGGCGCGATGATGATCAACGCCGTCGCCAACTCCAAGGTCCCGCACCTGTCCGTGCTGATGGGCGCCTCCTACGGGGCCGGCCACTACGGCATGTGCGGCCGCGCCTTCGAGCCGCGCTTCCTGTTCGCCTGGCCGAGCGCCAAGTCCGCGGTGATGGGCCCGCAGCAGCTCGCCGGAGTGCTGTCGATCGTCGCCCGGCAGTCCGCCGCGGCGAAGGGGCAGCCGTACGACGAGGACGCGGACGCGGCGATCCGGGCGATGGTCGAGCAGCAGATCGAGGCCGAGTCGCTGCCGGTGTTCCTCTCCGGCCGGCTCTACGACGACGGCGTGATCGACCCGCGAGACACCCGTACGGTGCTCGGCCTGTGCCTGTCCGCGATCCACAACGCGCCGGTCGAGGGCGCGAACGGCTACGGCGTCTTCCGCCTGTAAAGGACCCCCGAGACAATGATCACCAACCTGCTGGTCGCCAACCGGGGTGAGATCGCCCGCCGGGTCTTCCGCACCTGCCGGGAGCTCGGCATCGCGACCACCGCCGTCCACTCCGACCCGGACGCCGGGGCCCCGCACGTGCGGGAGGCCGACGCCGCCGTCCGGCTGCCCGGCGCCGCGCCCGCCGACACCTACCTGCGCGCCGACCTGATCGTCGGGGCCGCGCTCGCCGCCGGGGCCGACGCCGTCCACCCCGGGTACGGATTCCTCTCCGAGAGCGCCGAGTTCGCCCGGGCGGTGCTCGACGCCGGCCTGGTCTGGGTCGGCCCGCCGCCGGCCGCGATCGCCGCGATGGGCTCCAAGACCGCCGCCAAGCGGCTGATGGCCGAGGCCGGGGTGCCGGTGCTGGGCGCGCTCACCGAGCCCACCGAGGCCGACCTGCCGCTGCTGGTCAAGGCCGCGGCGGGCGGCGGCGGGCGCGGCATGCGCGTGGTGCGGAGCCTGGCCGAACTCCCCGGCGCGCTGGCGGCCGCCAGGGCCGAGGCGGCCAGGGTCTTCGGCTCGGACGAGGTCTTCTGTGAGCGCTACCTGCCCGCCGGACGCCACGTCGAGGTCCAGTTGCTGGCCGACGCCCACGGAACCGTCTGGGCGGTGGGCGACCGTGACTGCTCGCTCCAGCGGCGCCACCAGAAGGTGATCGAGGAGGCCCCGGCCCCCGGCCTGCCGGCCGAGGTCCGCGCCGACCTGCACGCGGCGGCCCGCAGCGCGGCCCGGGCGATCGACTACACCGGCGCCGGCACCGCCGAGTTCCTGCTCGCCGAGGACGGCCGGTTCTTCTTCCTGGAGATGAACACCCGGCTCCAGGTCGAACACCCGGTCACCGAGGCCGTCACCGGACTGGACCTGGTGGCGCTGCAGCTCGCCGTCGCCGAGGGCGCCGCGCTGCCGCCCGAGCCCCCGGCCTCCCGCGGGCACGCGATCGAGGCCCGGCTCTACGCCGAGGACCCGGCCAGGGACTGGCAGCCCGCCACCGGCACCCTGCACCGGCTCGAACTGACGCTCCCGTACCAGGAGTTCACCAGTACCGGTGCCAGTGCCAGTGCCAGTGTCGGAGCCGGAGCCGGTGTCGGAGCCGGAGCAGAAGCCGGAGCCGGAGCCGGAGCGGGCACCGGACTGCGGCTGGACTCCGGCGTGGCCGCCGGCAGCGAGATCACCCCGCACTACGACGCGATGCTCGCCAAGGTGATCGCCTGGGCGCCCACCCGCGCCGCCGCCGCCCGCCGGCTCGCCGACGCGCTCGCCCGCGCCCGCCTCCACGGCCCGGCCACCAACCGGGAACTGCTGGTCCGCGCCCTGCGCCACCCGGCGTTCCTGGCCGCGGACCTGCACACCGGCTTCCTGACCGAGCACTCCGCCGAGCTCACCGCCCCGGACACCAAGGGCGCCGACCGCGCCGCCCTGGCCGCCGCCCTCGCCGACGCGGCCGGCCGCCGCGGCGCCCTGCCCTCCGGCTGGCGCAACCTGCCCTCCCAGCCGCAGCTCAAGCGCTACCGGGCCGAGGACGGCACCGAGTCGGCCGTCCGCTACCGGCTCACCCGGGCCGGCCTGCTGGCCGAGGACCACCCGGGCGTCGAGCTGGTCGAGGCCGCGCCGGACCGGGTCGTGCTGTCCGAGGACGGGCTCCGCCGCACCTACCACGTCACCCGGTACGGCGACCGGGTGCACGTCGACACCCCGGCCGGCTCCGCCGCGCTCACCGCCCTGCCGCGCTTCCCCGACCCCACCGTCCGCCCCGATCCCGGCGCCCTGCTCGCCCCGATGCCCGGCACCGTCGCCCGGGTCGTCGCCGCCGTCGGGGACACCGTCACCGCCGGCCAGCCGCTGCTGGTGCTGGAGGCGATGAAGATGGAGCACCGCATCGCCGCCCCGACCGACGGCACCCTCGTCGAACTGCGCGCCGCCCCCGGCCGCCAGGTCGAAACCGGCACCCTGCTGGCCGTCGTCCAGCCCACCGAAGCCTGAGGAAGGACCCCGCATGTCCACCATCGGCAGTCAGCTCCTGGAGACCCCCGAACGCCAGGCCCTGCGCCGGGCCGTCGGCGACCTCGGCCGCCGCTACGGCTCCGCCTACTACCTCGCCAAGGCCCGGGCCGGCGAGCCCGCCGACGAACTGTGGGCGGAGGCCGGCAAGGCCGGCTACCTCGGCGTCAACCTGCCCGCCGAGTACGGCGGCGGGGGCGGCGGCATCACCGACCTCGCCATCGTCCTGGAGGAGCTCGGCACCGCGGGCTGCCCGCTGCTGCTGCTCATCGTCTCCCCGGCGATCTGCGGCACCGTGATCGCCCGCTACGGCACCGAGGAGCAGAAGCGCCGCTGGCTGCCCGGCCTGTCCGACGGCAGCCGCCGGATGGCGTTCGGCATCACCGAACCCGACGCCGGCTCCAACGCGCACCGGATCTCCACCGTCGCCCGCCGGGACGGCGAGGACTGGGTGCTGACCGGCCGCAAGGTCTTCGTCTCCGGCATCGACCACTGCGACGCGGTGCTGTTCGTGGCCCGCACCGAGGACGCGCGGACGGGCAAGCTGAAGCCCTGCCTGTTCGTCGTCCCGCGCGAGACCCCCGGCTTCGAGTACCGGGCGATCCCGATGGAGCTCGTCGCCCCGGAGAAGCAGTTCCAGGTCTTCCTGGACGACGTGCGACTGCCCGCCGACGCCCTGGTCGGCGACGAGAACGCGGGCCTGCTCCAACTGTTCGCCGGCCTCAACCCCGAGCGCGTCCTCACCGCCGCGTTCTCGCTCGGCCTCGCCCGCCAGGCCCTCGGCAAGGCGGTCGAGTACGCGAAGACCCGCACCGTCTGGTCCACCCCGATCGGCGCCCACCAGGGCCTGGCCCACCCGCTGGCCCAGTGCGCGGTGGAGATCGAGCTGGCCCGGCTGATGACCCAGAAGGCCGGACTGCTCTACGACGCCGGCGAGGACCTCGCCGCCGGGGAGGCCGCCAACATGGCCAAGTACGCCGCCGGCGAGGCCGCCGCCCGGACCGTCGACCAGGCCGTGCAGACCCTCGGCGGCAACGGCCTGACGCAGGAGTACGGGCTGGGCGCGCTGCTGGCCGCCACCAGGGTCGGCAGGGTCGCCCCGGTCAGCCGGGAGATGGTGCTCAACTACGTGGCCCAGCACACCCTCGGGTTGCCCAAGTCGTACTGAGTCTCGACGTCGCGAACGGACGTGCGGACACCCTCGCACCGGTCCCGGTCCCGGTGGCCGGTGCGACGGTCCGCGGTCGGGGGGAGGCCCAGGGGCGCGCGGGTACGGTGCGCACCGCCGCGTCGGGCGCCCCCCGGGAGCAACCCGCGCCACACGAGGTCCCGCACGGGTTCCCCACAATGGCCGAGCCAGGCCCCCGACTGTCCGTATGCTCCTGAACGTGCCCCGCACGGAACTGTTCGCCGGTTTTGTTGCTACGTCAACTTCCTTACTGGAGGCTCACCTTGGTGTTCCGCAGCGAGTTCCCCGACGTTCCGGTGGTCGACCTGCCGATCCACGAAGCGGTGCTCGGCGCCGCGGCGAGGCACGGCGACCGCCCGGCCCTGATCGACGGCGTCACCGGCGACATCGTCACGTACGCCCAACTCGCCGTCACCGTCGAGCGGATGGCCGCCGGCCTGGCCGACACAGGCGTCCGCAGCGGTGACGTCGTCGCCCTCTTCAGCCCCAACTCGACCGCCTACCCGATCGCCTACTACGGCGCGAGCAGGGCCGGCGCCACCATCACCACGGTCTCCTCCTTCGCCACGCCCACCGACCTGGCCGGCCAGCTGAGCGACAGCGGCGCCCGCTGGCTGGTCACCGTCTCCGCCTTCCTGCCGACCGCCCGTGCGGCCGCCGAACTCCTCGCCGAGCAGGGCCGCCCGCTGGCCGAGATCTTCGTCCTGGACGGCGCCGAGGGCCACCGCTCGCTCACCGACCTGGTGACCACCACCGCCCCCGTCCCCGAGGTCGCCGTCGACCCGGCCGAGGACATCGCCGTGCTGCCGTACTCCAGCGGCACCACCGGCCTGCCCAAGGGCGTCATGCTCACCCACCGCTCGATCGCCACCAACCTCGCCCAGTGCGACGCCCTCTACCGCCCCGCCGAGGGCGAACGGGTGCTCGCCGTCCTGCCGTTCTTCCACATTTACGGCCAGGCCGCGCTGCTCAACCAGCCGCTGCGCTGCGGCGCCACCGTCGTCGTGCTGCCCCGCTTCGAGCTGGAGCAGTTCTGCCGCACCGTCCAGGAGCAGCGGGTGCAGGCGCTGGTGGTGGCCCCGCCGATCGCCATCGCGCTCGCCCGGCACCCGATCGTCGACCAGTACGACCTCTCCTCGGTCGAGTACCTGCTGTGCGCCGCCGCCCCGCTCGACCGCGAACTCGCCGACGCCTGCGCCCGGCGCCTGGGCCTGCCGCACCTGCTCCAGGGCTACGGCATGACCGAACTCTCCCCGGTCAGCCACGTCGTCTCCCCGCGCGAGGGCGACCCCTCGCCCGGCTCCGTGGGCCGGATGCTCCCCTCCACCGAGCTGCGGATCGCCGCCCTGGACGGCTCCGACGGCGACCTCGGACCCGACGAGCGCGGCGAGCTGCTGATCCGCGGCCCACAGGTGATGAAGGGCTACCTCGGCCGCCCCTCCGAGACCGCCGCCGTGGTCGACGCCGAGGGCTGGCTGCACACCGGCGACGTCGGCTTCGTGGACGGACGCGGCTACCTGCACATCGTCGACCGGGTCAAGGAACTGATCAAGTACAAGGGCTACCAGGTCGCCCCCGCCGAGCTGGAGGCCGTCCTGCTCGGCCACCCGCAGATCACCGACGCCGCCGTGATCGGCGTCCGGGACGCCGAGGGCACCGAGTGCCCCAAGGCCTTCGTGGTCCGCGCCCCCGGCAGCACCCTCACCGAGGACGAGGTCACCGGGTACGTCGCCGGGCAGGTCGCCCCGTACAAGAAGGTCCGCGTCGTGGAGTTCGTGGACACCGTCCCCAAGTCCGCGGCCGGCAAGATCCTCCGGCGCGAACTGCGCGCCCGCGAGGCCGCCCGCGCCGCCGTCCGCTGACCGGCCCCAGGCGCCCCGGCGGCCGCGGACCCGCACCCGTCTGTGAGGATCTTCCTGCCGCGCCCCGACCGGGAGCCGCCGCGCCCCGACCGGAACAGGAACCGCCCGCCGTCATGACCAGCCACCCCGCCGCCCGCACCCCGCAGCAGGACCGCAGCCGAGCGACCAGGGCCCGGCTGCTGGCGGCGGCCGTGGACTGCCTGGCCGAGCTCGGCTGGCACGGCTCCACCGTCGCCGTCGTCGCCGAGCGGGCCGGGGTCTCCCGGGGCGCGGCCCAGCACCACTTCCCGACCCGCGAGGACCTCGTCACCGCGGCCGTCGAGCACGTCACCGCCGAGCGGCTGGCCGCCGTCCGCGCCCACGCGGACGAGCTGCCGGCCGCCGGACCGGACCGCACCCGCGCCGTCGTCGACATGATCGTGCGCCTCTACACCGGCCCGCAGTTCCGCGCCGCCCTGCACCTGTGGACCGCCGCCGCCACCGAGGAGTCGCTGCGTGAGCGGATCATCGCCCTGGAGGGACACGTCGGCCGCGAGGCCCACCGGGCCGCCGTGGAGTTCCTGGACGCCGACGAGAGCCGCCCCGGCGTCCGCGAATCGGTGCAGGCCACGCTGGACCTCGCCCGCGGACTGGGCCTCGCCAACCTGCTCACCGACGACAGCCACCGACGTTCCGGAGTGATCCGGCAGTGGGCGGGCGTTCTGGAGAGTACGCTGCGGCCGGTACGCCCATGACGCCCGTACACCCGGAGCGGCCGGAGGCCCTGACCAAGGGGTCGCCGGGCGGCCGATGTCCGTGCAGTCTGGAGAAGAACCCGGCCGGCACGGACCGCGTGGCCCAACCGGCCGGGCACGAGCCGAACCGGGGTGCTGCCTGATCATGCACGGACACGAGTGGGACGCTACCGACGCCGCCGACCCGGCACCGGGCGGTACCCCGGGCCGCCCCGAGGGCGCGCGCCCCGAAGGCCACCGGCTCGTCCCGTTCGCGACGGCGCTGCTCCAGGGCGACGGACTGATCCTGCACTGGAACGAGGACGCCGAGGCCCTCCTGGGCTACACCGCCGAGGAGGCCGTCGGCAGCTACGCCGCCCAACTGCTCACCGACGAGTCCGACCGCACCGAGGTGCTCGACCTCTTCCAGCGGATCATGAGCGGCACCGGCTGGTCCGGTGTCTTCCCGGTCCGCCACCGCGACGGCCACAAGGTCGACCTGGAGTTCCGCACCTACCCGATCGCCGGCCCGGTCGGCACCCTGCTGCTGCTCGCCACCGCCTCCGACACCCGCGCCCTGCACGCCGTCGAGGCCGACCTCGCGGTGCTCGACGGCATCTTCGACCGCTCGCCGATCGGCATGGCCGTCTACGACACCGAGCTGCGCTACGTCCGGATCAACGAGGCACTCGCCCGGATGAACGGGGTGCCGGTCGCCGCCCACCTCGGCCGCCGGATACCCGTCGTGCTGCCCGGCATCAACAGCGCCGAGATCGAGCAGATCATGCGCCAGGTGCTCAAGACCGGCAAGCCCGTGGTGGACGCCCGCTCGCACGGCAGGGTCCCCGGCGACCCCCAGCGGGACCGCGCCTGGTCCGCCTCCTACTTCCGGCTGGAGGACTCCACCGGCCGCATCTTCGGCGTCTGCTCCTCGATCATCGACGTCACGGAGCGCTTCCAGGCCGAGGCCCGCGCCGCCCGCGCCCAGGAACGGCTCTCCACCATCGCCGAGGCGACCGCCCGGATCGGCACCACCCTCGACCTCCAGCGCACCGCCGAGGAGCTGATCGAGGCCGTCGTCCCCCGGTTCGCCGACTTCGCCACCGTCGACCTGCTGGAGCCGGTGCTGCGCGGCGCCGAGCCCACCGCGATCCCCTCCGACCGCAACATCACGCTGCGCGCCGTCGCCGTCGGGGAGTCCTACGAGACCGGCCTCGCGCACGCCGTGGACGTGATAGGCGAGACCTCCGAGTACGCCCCCGACCGCAGCTACGTCCAGTGCCTGCGCAGCGGGAAGCCGCTGCTGCGCGCCCAGGTGGACGAGGAGGCGCTGCGCGGACTGGTGGCCAGCGAGGACCGGGTGGCCCCCGGCATGGCGGCCGGCATCCACTCGTACCTGATGGTGCCGATCACCGCCCGGGGCATGGTGCTCGGCGGCTCCGAGTTCATCCGGATGCGCAACCCCCAGCCGTTCACCGCCGCCGACGTCGCCCTCGCCGAGGAACTGGTCGCCCGCACCGCGCTGGCGCTCGACAACGCCCGGCTCTACCGCCGCGAGCGGGAGACCGCCCTGACCCTCCAGCGCAGCCTGCTGCCGCAGGAGGTGCACCGCACCCTTGGCCTGGAGATCGCCTACCGCTACCTGCCCAGCAGCGTGGTCAGCGAGGTCGGCGGCGACTGGTTCGACGTGGTGCCGCTGTCCTGCGGGCGGGTCGCCCTGGTGGTCGGCGACGTGATGGGCCACGGCATCCGGGCCGCCGCCACCATGGGCCAGCTGCGCACCGTCGCCCGGACCCTCGCCACCCTCGACATGCCGCCCGAGCAGGTCCTCACCCGACTGGACGAGACCGCCTCGGGAATCGGCGAGGGCCAGTTCGCCACCTGCATCTGCGCGGTGTACGACCCGCTGGAGCGCACCGTCCAGGTCGCCTCGGCCGGACACCTGCCGCCGGTCCGGGTCGCCCCCGACGGCACCGCCACCCGGGTGGACGTGCCGCCCGGGGTGCCGCTGGGCGTCGGCGGGGTGGCCTTCGAGTCGATCGAGTTCACCATCCCCGAGGGCGGCATGGTCACGCTCTACACCGACGGCCTGGTCGAGCGGCGCGGCCAGGACCTGGACGCCGGGATCGACCAGCTCGCCCGCACCCTGGCCGGCCCCGGCCGGACCCTGGAGGAGAGCTGCGACGCCGTCCTCGCCGCGCTGGTCACCGACGGCACCGAGGACGACATCGCGATGATCATGGCCCGGGTGCTGCCGCTGCCCGCCGACCGGATCGCCAGCCTGCCGCTGTCCGGCGGCGGCCGGCTGCCCGGCAGAGCCCGCCGCTTCACCCGCGCCACCCTCGCGGCCTGGGGCCTGTCCGCGCTCACCGACTACGCCGAACTGCTGGTCAGCGAGCTGGTCACGAACGCCCTGCTGCACGCGGACGCCCCACGCCGGCTGAGACTGTTCCGCGACCGGGTGCTCACCGTGGAGGTCTCCGACGCCGGCGGCCAGACCCCGCAGCTGCGCCCGTTCGCCGAGCAGGACGAGGGCGGGCGCGGGATGTTCCTGGTCAGCGAGCTGGCCCAGCGCTGGGGCAGTCGGCTCACCCGGGACGGCAAGGTGGTCTGGGCGGAGCTGGAACTGCCCTTGGGAACCTCGTAGGAACGACCGTTCCGCGGACGGGAACGGCCGTTCCCCAGGGGGAAACGGCCGTTCTCATCCGTTCTCGGGCGCCCTTGCGGGCCCCTACGCGTCGACCTTCGGCTGGACGGCCGGTGCGTCGACCGTGCCCCCCGCGCCGGTCTGCGCCCCGGCGCTCCGCCCGGAGAGCCCGCGCAGCATCCGCCAGGCCATCACGGCCGCACCGACCAGCAGCGCGGCGGCCAGCAGTCCGGCGCTGTTCATGCCGTGGACGAAGGACTCCCGGGCGCTCGCCAGCAGCGGCTGGGCGAGCTCCGGCGACAGGCCCCGGGCCGTCTCGACGGCCGAGCCCAGCGACTCGCCGGCCCGGGCGGCGGCCGTCGGGTCCGTCCCGGCCGGGACGGCCAGACCGCTCGCGTACATCGAGCCGACCACCGAGCCCACCACCGCGATGCCGAGCGCGGTGCCCAGCTCGTACGCCGTCTCCGAGACCGCCGAGGCGGCGCCGGCCTTGTCGGCGGGCGCGGCGCTCAGCACCAGGTCGGCGCCGAGCGTGTAGACCACGCCCTCGGCCGTCCCGACCAGCAGGAAGGAGGCGGCCAGCAGCAGGTAGGCGGTGTCCTGCGACAGCCAGCCGAGCGCGCCCACGCCCAGACCCATCGCCAGCAGACAGGCCGTCAGCGCCTTGCGGGCGCCGAAGCGCCGGGCGATCGCGGCGGTCAGCAGTCCGCCGGCCACCGATCCGGCGAAGGCCGGCAGCTCGGCCAGGCCCGCCTGGAGCGGCTGGTAGCCGCGGACCAGCTGGAGGTACTGCGAGACCACGAAGATCACGCCGGAGAGTCCGAGCAGGGAGATCAGCGAGGCCGAGACGGCCGCGGTGAACCGCCGGTCGCGGAACAGCCGGACGTCGAGCAGCGGGGTCTCCAGCCGCAGCTGGCGGCGGACGAAGGCGAACAGCGCGGCGGCGCCCAGCACGAACGCGACCGGCACGTCCCAGCGGTCCACGCCGTGCGCGGCGGCCTCCTTGACCGCGTACACCACGCCGATCACACCGGCCATCGACAGGAACACGCTCAGCACGTCCCAGCGGCCCGGCTTCGGGTCCTTGGACTCCGGCAGCAGCCAGGCGCCGGACACCAGCAGCAGGATCAGCACCGGGATGTTCATCAGGAACACCGAGCCCCACCAGAAGTGCTCCAGCAGCACCCCGCCGACCACCGGCCCGAGGGCGGCGCCGGCGGTGGCCGCCGCACCCCAGATGCCGATCGCGGTGGCCCGCTCCCGGTCGTCCGGGAAGAGCCCGCGGATCAGCGAGAGGGTGGAGGGCATGATCGTCGCCCCGGCCACGCCGAGCAGCGCGCGGGCCAGGATCAGCCAACCGGCGCTCGGCGCGTACGCGGCCAGCAGCGAGGCGGCGCCGAACGCGGCGGACCCGGCCAGCAGCAGCTTCTTGCGGCCGATCCGGTCGCTCAGGGCGCCCATGCTGACCAGCAGGCCGGCCAGGACGAAGGAGTAGGAGTCGCCGATCCAGAGCAGCTGGGTGCCGCTGGGGCGCAGGGTCTCGCTGATCGACGGGATGGCGAGGGAGAGGACGGTCGCGTCCAGGGCGACCACGGTCACGGCCAGGACGAGGACGGCGAGGCCGGTCCAGCGCTGGCGGGCGGTCAGGGTGCTCACGCTCCCGCCCCGCTTCGCTCGGCAGGCGCTTCGCACGCTGCGCGCCTCGTGATGATTCGCTCGCTTCGCTCACTCATGGTTTATCGGTGTCCGGCCTGTGGTCGGCGGTGCTGTGGGTGGGGTGGGGGTGCTGTCGGCGACGGGAGCGGTGCGGGCGTCCGGTCTGCGCAGCGCGCCGCCGAGGAACAGCTCGGCGAGCGAGAAGGCGGCGTCGCGCGGGGCGAGCCGGCCGTCCTGGATGGCCCAGCCGACGCCGGCCACCAGGTCGAAGAAGGCCTCGCTCAGCCAGGCGGCGCTCAGCTCGATGCGGAACACGCCGTGCTGCTGGCCGCGCAGGAAGAGCGCGTGCAGCCGGGCGATCTGGACCTCCCAGAGGTCGTTGATGTCGTCGTGCTCGTAGAGCTGGTTCTCGCCGGCCAGGAAGGCGCAGAGCGCGGCGTCCGGGACGGAGGCGTCCACCAGGCGGCGCAGCGCGGCCTCGGCGTCACCCTGCTCGACCTCGGCGGTGTCCAGCGCGGTGGCGAACCGGCGCAGTCCGAGCAGGCCGATCTCGCGGATCAGCGCGTCGCGCCCCGGGAAGAGCCGGTGCAGCGTGGCGCGGCTGATCCCGGCGGCGCGCGCGATCTCGTCCAGGTGGGCGGTCGGGCGGCGGGAGAGCACGCCGACGGCGGCTTCCAGGACGGTGTCGCGATCGGTGGCCATGAGTCGAGTCTAGTTCATGTGAGACATGGATGTCTCATTATTGATTTCCGGCTCTCAGATGAGGCGTCGGAGATCAGAGTCCGGGCAGCAAAAAACCGGGGACGGCGGGTGTACCGTCCCCGGTTCCGGGGTGTCGCGGTCGCGGCTCTGCTCGGCCCTGTCGCGGCGGCTCAGCTCTGGTTGTAGAAGCCGGTGTCGTCCATCGGGCGGTCGATCACCATGACCTCGACGTCGGCCGGGGTGAGCAGGAACACCCGCTTGGCGATCCGCTCGATGCCGCCCCTGGTGCCGAAGATGAGCCCGGAGGCGAAGTCGACCATGCGCTTGGCCTCGGCCTCCTCCATTTCGGTGAGGTCCATGACCACCGGGGTGCTCGCCCGGATGTGCTCACCGACCGTCCGGGCCGCCTCGAAGCCCGTCGGCCGCAGAGAGACGATCTTCGCGGGCGCGGGGACGGCCGGAGCCGTCTCCTGATCGATCCACTCGTCGTCGTACACCGCGGCCGGGTAGTTCCCCGAGGGCATCAGCCACCCGTTGTGGTGCTCGTCGCGAAGTGCTCCCATGCCGCGCCTCCCTGCCTCGTCCCGTCCTGGTCCCCCGGGGGCGCGTGCCGTTCTTGACACGTCATCCACTCGTCGGAACTGTCCGAGTATCGCACTGTTCACCGGTCCCGTGCCCGCTCGCAACCCCCGTACGAGTCGTGCCGCGCCGGAAACCCGGGCGAACCCGGGCACTCCCACTGACGCGGCGCAGCGTCGTACGGTTGCGCGCGTTGACCTTATCGGTCACCGTCACGGCGTATTTGACCTTCTGTCAACAATGCGGAAACGATTTCACCCGCGGCGTCACTCGCCGGTCGCACCGTCGATCAATTCGCGCAGAAGATCCGCGTGGCCGTTGTGTCGCGCGTACTCCTCGATCATGTGGGTGAGGATCCAGCGGAGCGTCACCGGCTCGCCCCGGCGCGGCTTCTTGCCGACGGTGTCCAGCGGCAGGCCGGCGGCGGCGCCGCGGGCGGCCTCGACCTCGGCGCGCCAGGTGGCGAAGTCGGCCGCGACGTCGGCGGTGTCGACGTCGTCGAAGTCGCCGTCCTCGTTCTCCTTCGTCCAGAAGTGGCCGTTGGTGGTCTCCCGGCCGAGCAGGACGGACTGGAACCAGTACTGCTCCACCTCGGCCATGTGCCGGACCAGGCCCAGCAGCGAGAGGTTGGACGGCGGGACGGAGCGCAGCCGCAGCTGGTCGTCGGTCAGGCCCTCGCACTTCAGCGCGAGGGTGTCGCGGTGGTAGTCGAGGAAGGCGGTCAGGGTGGCGGCCTCGTCGGCCGTCGTCGGCGGGTCCACCCGCGGGTCCGGTTCGATCATGCGTGCCATCCTGGCGTCCGGCCGCGCCCGGGGCGAACGATTTTCGCCGCGGAGCCGCGGAGCCGCGAGTCGCCGCGCCGTGATGGCCTGCTCGCGCCGGGTTCAGCCCGCCGTCGCCCGGCGGCGGGCGCGGGCCGTCCGCCACAGGCCGACCACGCTGCCCAGCACCAGCAGCGCGATCACCCCCGCCGACAGCAGGAAGGCCGCCGAGCCCGGCCGGCCCGCGCTGGCCGCCGCCGTGACGTACACCGCGGTGGTCGGCACCACGCCGATCGCGGTGGCCAGCACGAAGGGCAGGAAACGGACGCCGGAGAAGGCCGCGCCGTAGTTGGCGGCCTGGAACGGCATGCCCGGCAGCAGCCGCAGCACCAGCACGCTGCGGAAGCCCTGCTCGGTGAACCGCCGGTCCAGTGTCCCGAGCACCTTGCCGCGCAGGTACGGGCGCAGCGCCTCGCGGCCGAGGCCCCGCCCGAGCACGAAGGCCAGGGCGGCGCCCACCGTGGTGCCGAGCACCGCCAGCAGCACGCCCAGCTGGATGCCGAGCAGCAGCCCGGCCGCCGCGTTGAGCGCCGGCCGGGGCACGAAGGCGAGTGTCCCCACCGCGTAGACCAGGGCGAACAGGGGGCCGAACCAGTACCCCGGCATCCGCTCCGCCAGCCCGCCGGACAGCAGCTCCGTCGGGCTCCACAGCAGCAGCGACCCGGCGGCCGCCGCGAGCACCACCACCAGCAGGGCGAACCGCCACCAGGGCGAACGCGACGGGACGGCGGCGGGCACCGGCGGCGCGACCGGCGGCGCGGGCAGGGCCACGACGGGCGGCGCGGGAACGGCATCGGGCTCGAACACCGCCCGAGCCTAACCGGTGCTCGGGCCCCGCCCGCGCCGGGTCCCGGCTCAGCTGTACGGGCTCTTCTCCGGGTTGTAGTGCCAGTACTGGTTGTAGGCGCCCGCGAGGTACTTCCACTGGATCACCGGGGTGCCGTTGTCGATGACGCCGCCGGAGACGTCGAGGACCAGGCCGCTGTTGGCGTTCACGATCCGGCGCGGGGTGCCGGGGTGGCTGGCCGGCGGGTCGCTCCACTGCTGGTTGCGGCCGCCGTTGCAGCTCCACTGGCTGGCCTGGACGCCCGGGGCGGTGCTGAAGGCGGCGATCTCCAGGCACTTGCCGCTGTGCAGGTTGATCCAGCCCTGGGCGGTCTGGGTCCACTTCTGGTTGTCGCCGCCGGTGCAGGTCCAGATCCGGACCGGGGCGCCGTTGTCGGTGCGCCAGTCGGCGACCTCCAGGCAGAGGTCGTTCGTCCCGGCGTACATCCCGGTGCGGATCTCGGCGGGTCCGAAGTCGGCGGTGGGGGAGGTGGTGGTGGCGGTGGCGGGCGGGGCGGTGAGGGCCACCGCCGCGGTGGCGAGGACGGCGGCGGCGACGGAGAGACGGGCTCTGAGGGGCATCTGTTCGACCTCCGTGGTCAGTGCACCTGGCGCGGCCGGACGAGGAATCCCAGCAGTCGTTGCCAGGAGTCCCGGGCCGCGTCGGCGTGTTCGACAGCGGAGAGTTCGAAGAAGTTGTGCGGGGCGCGAGGATATTTGACGAACTCGTGCGGGCAGCCGGCGGTGGTGAGGGCCGCGTCGAAGGCCGCGACCGTGTCCGCCGGGATGTGCTCGTCGGCGCCGCCCCAGAAGGCGAGGATCGGGGCGGTCAGCTCCCCGGCCAGCTGGGTGGGCCCCGGGGCGCCGTTGATGGCGTCCGGGTAGCCGTAGTAGCCGACGGCGCCGGCCAGGCCGAAGCGCGGTGCGGCGGTGCGGAAGGCCTGCCGACCGCCGAAGCAGAAGCCGAGCGCGACCACCTCGGCGGGCCCGACGGCGCGCAGCCGGGCCAGGGCGGCGGTGATGTCGGCGTCCAATCCGTCGGGGGTGAGCGCGAGCAGGTGGGGGAGCAGGTTCGGCAGTTCGCCGAATTCCGCCGGGCGCTTTTCCGGGAATGCGCCGGCGGTGCGGCCGTAGTAGTCGAGGACGAGCGCCGGGTGGCCCTGTTCGGCGAGGCGGGCGGCGGTCTGCCGGTAGAACGCGGAAAGGCCCTTGTTGTCCGGCAGGACGAGCACGCCCGGCCCGGTGGCGATCTCCGGGCGGGCCAGGAAGGCGCCGAAGCGGGTGCCGTCGGCCGAGGTGAGGACCAGTGGAGCGGCCTCGGCCAGCGGCCACGGGGCGGGGGTGAAGGCGGGCGGGGCGGCGTCCGGGTCGTAGCACACGGGGAATCCCTCTCGTGGAACACGAAGAACCGCCGGGCGCGGTTGCGCCCGGCGGTTCGAGACCTTAGTCGGGAATTCCCTCGGGAATTCACCATCGTATCGCGGGGAGATCTTTTCCGGAAGTCCTTTCCGGTGACGGTGTGGTCACGTTTTCACTGGTCACGTTTTCACCGGTCCCGCTTTTGCCGGAGGCGTTTTTCCGGCGGTGCTTTCGCGGTCGGGATTCCGCTCGGCCAGCCGCAGTGCCCCGGCGCTCAGCAGCAGGGCGCAGGCGAGCGCGGTGACCAGCCCGAAGGAGACGGTCAGCGAGGTGGCCTGGGCGAGGGCGCCGATGACCGCGGGGGCGATCAGGCCGGAGGTGTAGGTGACGGTGGCGACGCCGGCGATGGCCTGGCTGGGATTGGTGCCGATCCGGCCGGCCGCGGCGAAGGCGAGCGGGACGATCACCGCGATGCCGATGCCGATCAGGCCGAAGCCGGGGATGGCCAGGGCCGGGCTGTCGGCGGCGACCACCAGCAGGCCGCCGGCGGTGGCGACGGCGCCGCCGACGCGGGTGGTGCGGACGGCGCCGAGGCGGCGGATCACCGCGTCCCCGGCGAGCCGGCTGACCGCCATGGTGAGCGAGAAGGCGGTGTACGAGGCGGCGGCGACGGTGGCCGAGGCGCCGGTGACGTCCCGCAGGTAGACGCCGCTCCAGTCCATCGAGGCTCCCTCGGCGAAGACCGCGCAGAAGCCGACCAGCCCGATCACCAGCGAGCTGCGCGGTGGCAGGGCGAACCGCGGCGGCTCCTCCGCGCCCTCGTGCGCCCGGATGTCCGGCAGGCCGCGGCAGACGGCCTGGGCGAGGACGAGCAGGACCGCCGCGGTGACGGCCAGTTGGAGCCGGGCGTCGAGGTCCAGGTGGGCGGCGAGGATGCCGAAGGGGGAGGCCAGCAGGCCGCCCGCGCTCCACATCCCGTGCAGCCCGGACATGATCGAGCGGCCGAGTCGCTCCTCGATCTCCACGCCCTGGGCGTTCATCGCCACGTCCGCCATCCCCGAGGTGGCGCCGTACGCCAGCAGCGCCACGCACAGCGCCGGCAGCGAGGGGGCGAGCGCGGGCAGGGCGAGGGCGAGGCACCAGAGCGAGAGCAGTCCGCGCACCGCGGCCCGGCCGCCGTAGCGGTGGACGAAGCGGCCGGCCAGCGGCATGGCGAGGGAGGAGCCGATGGCGGGCATGACCAGGGCCAGTCCGAGCTGGCCGGCCGAGAGGTGGAGGTGGTTCTGGATCCAGGGGATGCGGGTGACGAAGCTGCCGGTGACGGCCCCGTGCACGCAGAAGACCAGGGCGATGCTCGCCCGGGCCCGGCGCGGTGCGGTCAGCGGCTCCGGTGGTGGTGTGGTGGTCCCGGTCATGCGGTGTCCCTCCCGGTCGCGCGGCGCGGGCGCGACAGTGCCCTTGACGGTCGATAAATTATCAGGGAGGGATCCTGATAGAAAGGCTCTGGAAGGATGATCTGCCATGACCACCGCGCGTACGGCCACGCCGAGCACCGCCCGGGCGATCAACGACCGGCTGGCGCTCAACCTCCTGCTCGAACAGGGGCCCCTCACCGCGACCGAGCTGCGCGACCTCACCGGCCTGTCCCGGCCGACCGTCGCCGACCTGCTCGAACGCCTCCAGCGCACCGGCCTGGTGGCCGTCGTCGGTGAGCGCGGAGAACAGCGGCGCGGCCCCAACGCCCGGCTCTACGCGCTGGTCGCCTCCCGGGCGCACCTCGCCGCCGTCGACGTCCGCTCCGGCGGCGTCAGCCTGGTCGTCGCCGACCTGGCCGGGCGCAGCCTGGCCACCGCCGAGGTCCCGGTCGACGGGGACGGCGGGCCGGACACCACCGGGGCGATCGTCGCCACCCTGTTGGAGACCGCCCGCGGCGTCGGCGTCGAGCGGCTGCACACCGTCGCGGTCGGCGCCCCCGGACTGGTCGACCCGGCCACCGGGCGGCTGCAGAGCACCGGCAAGCTCCCCGGCTGGCACGCCGAGCTCCTCGCCGCGCTGCAGGAGCTGCCCGGCACCGAGGTGATCCTGGAGAACGAGGTCAACCTGGCCGGGCGCGCCGAGTACCGGGTCGGCGCCGCGCGCGATCGCGACACCTTCGTGCTGATGTGGCTCGGCCACAGCGTCGGCGCCGCCGTGATCCTGGACGGCCGGCTGCGCCGGGGCTTCTCCGGCGGCACTGGCGAGATCTGCTTCCTGCCCGTCCCCGGCACCGTCGGCCTGCCCAGCGCCGACAGCTGCGAGGGCGGCTTCCACGGCCTGGTCGGCAGCGCCGCGATCTGCGCGCTGGCCCGTGCCCACGGACTGCCCGCCGACCGGGCCGGGGACGCCTCCGCCGCCGAGGCCGCCGTACGGGCCGCCCTGGTGGCCGGCCCGGAAGGCGAGGGCTTCCTGGACGCGCTGGCCGAGCGGATCGCACTCGGCGCGGCGAGCGTCTGCGTGGTGCTGGACCCCGGCTGCGTGGTGCTCGGCGGCGAGGTCGGCCGGGCCGGCGGGCCGGAGCTGGCCGGCCGGGTCGAACGGCGGCTGGCCCTGCTCTCCCCGCTGAGCACCGAGGTGCGGGCCGGTACGGCGGGCGGCGGCGCGGTGCTCGCGGGCGCGGTGCTCACCGCCGGCGACGCGGTGCGGCGCGATCTCTTCGGCGAGCCGTGACGGCCCTCGCGTGACCGTCCGTGCCGTCGGTACGGCAGGATGGCGCGGGGGCGCACGCCTCCCGATCCCGAACCACCGTCAGGAGACGCACATGGGCCAGCCCGAGGCGCCGGCCAACCCGTACCGCATCGGCGAGGCCGCGGCGCTGCTCGGCGTCAGCGCCGACACCATGCGGCGCTGGGTGGACGCCGGGCGGGTCGCCGCCGCGCGGGACGAGAACGGGCACCGGATCATCCCGGGGGCCGAGCTCGCCGCCTTCGCCCGGGAGCTGGCGCGGCCGGAGAACGCCGAGACGGAGGGCCGGCCGTCCTCGGCCCGCAACCGCTTCCCTGGGATCGTCACCGACGTGGTGCTCGGTGACGTGGCCGCGCAGGTGGAGATCCAGGCCGGGCCGTTCCGGGTGGTGTCGCTGATCAGCCGGGAGTCGGCGGAGGAGCTGAACCTGGTGCCCGGCGCGCCCGCCACGGCGGTCATCAAGTCCACCAATGTGATGATCGAACGGCGCTGACGCTCCCCGCAGGAGCCGTCGCACCGAGTCGCCGCAGGAGTCCCGCACGAGTCCCCGCAGGACTCGCCGCAGGACCCCCGTCACGAGTCCTGGAACCGAACGAGAGGCCCCGGATGCCACCCCAGCACCTGCCGACCACCCAGAGCGCCGTGCTCGCGATCGAGGCCGTGGCCGCCAGGCACGGCCGCACCGTCCGCGCCCAGCACGACATCGGCCGCGACCGGACCTTCGCCGGGCTGGTCGGCCCGGACGGCCCGGGCGACGAACTCGACGGGGCCTGCGGCACCATCCCGCACGAGGCGCTGCTGGAGTTCGACGGCAGCCCCGCCGTCACCGTCCGGCTGTTCACCCACGACGAGGTCACCGTCACCGTCGAGGGCATAGCCTTCGACGTCGACCGCGACCGCGTCCCCGGCTTCCTGAACGCCGTCTGGTCCGACCTGGCGCACGTCAAGGCGCGCACCTTCCCGCCGTCCACCACGCTGATCGTCACCGTCCCCGGGGAGCCGAGCCACCGCGAGGACGTCGGCGTCCGCGACCTCACCCCGTGGCTCGCCGGAAGGATCCGATGAACGCCGCCGCCAAGCCGCTCGCCGTCGCCCACCGCGGCGACCCGTTCCGCTTCCGCGAGAACACCCTGCCCTCCGTCGAGTCCGCGTTCGCCGCCGGGGCCGACGCCGTCGAGGTGGACGTCCAGCTCACCCGCGACCGGGTGCCCGTGCTGCTGCACGACCGCACCCTGGACCGGCTCTGGGGCGACCCGCGGCCGATCGACCGGGTCACCGCCGAACAGCTGGAAGAGCTGCGCCAAGGCCCGCTCGCCGTCCCCACCCTCGCCGAGGCGGTCAAGGCGGTGGCCGCCGTCGAGGGCCGCCGGCTGCTGATCGACCTGGACGACGCCCGGCCGGCCGCGGCCACCTGGGAGGTGGTCACCGGCCTCGGCGCCGAACGGGCCGTCGCCTTCTGCGGCCCCACCACCGCCATGCTCGCGGTGCGCGAACTCAGCCCCGACGCCGAGATCGCGCTCACCTGGAAGCAGCTCCGGATGCCCGTGCGCGCCCTGCTGGACGACCTGCGCCCGCGCTACCTCAACCCGCCGTTCGGCCTGGTCACCCCCGACTTCACCGCCGCCGCGGCGGACGAGGGGCTCGCCGTGGCCACGTGGACCGCCGACCTGCGCCGCACCATGCGCCGACTGCGCGACACCGGCGTCGCCTCCATCACCTCCAACCGGATCGGCGTGCTGCGCTCGGTGCTGGACGGCCGCCGGTGACCGACCCGGTCCTCGGGCGGCGGGCGCTCGGCCGGGGCCTGCCGGCCCGCCGGCACCTGCTCGCCCGCACCGACCCGGCGCCCGCCGCGCTGGTCCACCACCTCGGTGGCCTCCGGGCCCAAGCCGTACCCCGACCGCCCTCCGTCCTCCCGTTCGCGCCGCCGCGCCGGGCCGATCGGCGGGCGGCGGAGGCCGAGGCGGAGCGGGTGCCGGCCTTCGCGGGGGCGGGCGGCGGCGGGTCCGTGCGGTTCGGGGAATCCGGGTAGCCCGTTCGGGTGCTCCCGGCGGATCCGCCGCGCGGGCCGTCGGAACCTCTGCTGAGCTGGGGCGGTTCGGAAACGTCGACGACCCCCCGGCGGAGGTGGCCGTGTCCGTGGAGCGTGCGCCCGGCGAGGAGCCGCGGCCGGACCACCGCAGGCCGTACCTGATGCTGCCGCCCGCGCTGCGCCGGGCGGCGGCCTGGTCGCTGGCGGTGATCCTGCTGATCGCCGTCGCCTCGCTGGTGGTCTTCGCGCTGGTCGAACTGCGGGCGGCCACCGTGCCGTTCATCCTGGCCCTGCTCGGGGCCTCGCTGCTCTACCCGGTGGTGCCCTGGCTGGTGCGCCGGGGCGTCGGACGGAGCCTGGCCGCCGGGCTGACCTGCGCGGTACTGGTGGCCGCGGTCGGCGGGGTGATCGCGCTGCTGGTCAACTCCCTGGTGCACAGCGCCCCGCAGATCGCCGCCTCGCTCCCGGCGGCCGGGCGGCGGCTGTCCGGCTGGCTCGGACCCTTCGGGGTGAAGATCGAGCACGCGCTGAGCAACGCCAGGGGCGAGACCAACTCGCTGATCTCCGCCCTCACCAACGGGGTGCTCTCCGGGCTCGGCCTGCTCACCCAGGTGATCACCGGCGGGGTGCTGGCGCTCGCCCTGGTGTTCTTCTTCCTCCGGGACGGGCACCGCACCGGCGACGTCATCCGCTCGTACCTGCCGGAACGCAGTGCCACCACCGTGATCGCCTGCGCGGAGCGGGCCTTCGAGGCGATGGCCGGGTTCATGCGCGGCACCACCCTGATCGCCCTGATCGACGCGAGTTTCATCACCGTCGGCCTGGTCGCCCTCGGCGTGCCGGGCGCGCCGGGGCTCGGCGCGCTGGTCTTCATGGGTGCCTACATCCCCTTCGTCGGAGCGTTCCTGTCCGGCACGGCGGCGGTGCTCGTGGCCCTCGCCAACGGCGGCCTCGGCACGGCCCTGTGGGCGCTCGGCGTGGTGCTCGCGGTGCAGTTGATCGAGGGCAACATCCTCCAGCCCGTCATCCAGAGCCGCACGGTCGAGCTGCACCCGGCCACCATCATGGTCGCCGTGGTGGCCGGCGCCGGCATCGCCGGCATCATCGGCGCCCTGCTCGCCGTCCCGGTCTGCGCCGCCGGCATGGGTGTCGTCACCGTGTTGCGGGGCGACCGGGCCCGGACGGGGAAGTCGCTTGCCGGGCCGTGAGTCGCCGTGTGATCATCACTAATGCGAAATGAGTCGCAATAGTGTCTGAGGGGGGCGTTCATGGAGCTGATCGAGGTTGCCGGGACGGGTGCCGGGCCGTACGGGGTGGCGATGGGGGCCGACGGGGGTGTCTGGTTCACCCTGGTGCACGGCGGGGAGATCGGACGGCTGGCTCCCGACGGGGCGGTGGAGCGGTTCGGGCTCGGGGCGACCGGGTGCGGGCCGGCGGTGATCGCGGCGGGGCCGGACGGGGCGATGTGGTTCAGCCGGTTGCGGGACCACCGGATCGGGCGGATCGAGGCGGGCGGGGCGACGGCGTCCTTCGCGCTGCCGACGGCGGACGCCGGGCCGTACGGGATCGCCGCGGGGCCCGACGGGGCGCTCTGGTTCACCGAGTCGAACGCGAACCGGGTCGGGCGGATCACCGTCGACGGCGAGGTGACGGAGTACCCGCTGCCGGTCGACGGGGCCTTCCCCTCGCTGGTCACGGCCGGGCCGGACGGCGCCCTGTGGTGCACGCTCCACCAGGCGGACGCGGTGGCGAGGGTCGCCACGGACGGCGAGGTGACCGTCCACCGGCTGCCCACCGGGGGCACCGCGCCGGTCGGGATCGCCGCCGGGGCGGACGGGGCGCTCTGGTACGTCGGGATCGGCGGCGGGCTGGTCGGGCGGATCGCCGTCGACGGGGAGGTGGCGGAGTATCCGCTGGCCGACCGCTCGGCCAGGCCGCACGCGATCGCGGCCGGGCCGGACGGCCGGCTCTGGTTCACCGAGTGGGGTGCCGGGCGGATCGGGGTGCTCACACCGGACGGCCGACCGGACGGGTACCCGATCCCGGGCGAGCGCGCCGAGCCGCACGGCATCGCCGTCGCCCCGGACGGCACGGTGTACGCGGCCCTGGAGCGTGGGCAGATCGCCCGGCTGACGCCGTAGCAGCGCCCGACGGACGGTCAGGAGGTCCCGGCCGTGCGGTCGGGAGGTCCCGGTCGGCGCCCGGGAACTCGGGCCCAGCGGCCCCGGGCGGGCAGGCCGAAGGGCCCTGGGGTGCGGAGGCGGCGAGTTCGGATCATGGATCGCCACCCATTCGCACGACGTTCCGAAGGAGTGCGTCCTTGAGCGCCACCCAGGCACAGGGCGACCCCACCTCACCGCCAACGGCCATCCCCGCGGGGACGGTCAGGGCCAGGAGGCCCGGTTCGGCCCTGGTCAGGCTGCTGACCACCACCGACCACAAGACGATCGGCACCATGTACCTGGTGTCATCGTTCGCGTTCTTCCTGATCGGCGGCATCCTCGCCCTGGTCATGCGCGCCGAACTCGCACGGCCCGGAACGCAGATCCTCTCCAACGAGCAGTTCAACCAGGCGTTCACCATGCACGGCTCGGTGATGCTGCTGCTGTTCGCCATGCCGCTGTTCACCGGCTTCGCCAACTGGATCATGCCGCTCCAGATCGGCGCCCCGGACGTCGCCTTCCCGCGACTGAACATGCTGTCGTACTGGCTGTTCATGTTCGGCTCGCTGATCGCCGCGGCCGGCTTCGCGACTCCGCAGGGCGCCGCCGACTTCGGCTGGTTCCTCTACGCGCCGCTGTCCGACGCGATCCACTCGCCCGGCGTCGGCGCCGACATGTGGATCATGGGCGTGACGCTGTCAGGCTTCGGCAGCATCTTCGGCGCCGTCAACTTCATCACCACCATCATCTGCATGCGCGCTCCCGGAATGACCATGTTCCGGATGTCCATCTTCTGCTGGAACGTGCTGCTCACCTCGGTGCTGGTGCTGCTGGTCTTCCCGGTGCTGGCCGCCGCGCTGCTGGCGCTGGAGTGCGACCGCAAGTTCGGCTCCCACGTCTTCGACCCGGCCAACGGCGGGGCGATGCTCTGGCAGCACCTGTTCTGGTTCTTCGGGCATCCCGAGGTGTACATCCTGGCGCTGCCGTTCTTCGGGATCGTCTCCGAGGTCATCCCGGTGTTCAGCCGCAAGCCGATGTTCGGCTACGCCGGCCTGATCGCCGCGACGGTGGCCATCGCGGGCCTGTCGGTGACGGTGTGGGCGCACCACATGTACGTCACCGGACAGGTCCTGCTGCCGTTCTTCTCCTTCATGACCTTCCTGATCGCGGTCCCGACCGGTGTGAAGTTCTTCAACTGGGTCGGCACCATGTGGAAGGGCTCGCTGAGCTTCGAGACCCCGATGCTCTGGACGGTCGGCTTCCTGGTCACCTTCCTGTTCGGCGGCCTGACCGGCGTGCTGCTCGCGGCCCCGCCGATCGACTTCCACGTCTCCGACTCGTACTTCGTGGTCGCGCACTTCCACTACACGCTGTTCGGCACCGTGGTCTACGCGATGTTCGCGGGCTTCCACTTCTGGTGGCCGAAGATGACCGGCAAGAAGCTCGACGAGCGGCTCGGCCGGATCACCTTCTGGACGCTGACCGTCGGCTTCAACGCCACCTTCCTGGTCCAGCACTGGCTGGGCGTGGAGGGCATGCCGCGCCGCTACGCCGACTACCTGGCCTCGGACGGCTTCACCACCCTGAACACCGTCTCGACCATCGGCTCGTTCCTGCTCGGCCTGTCGATCCTGCCGTTCCTCTACAACGTCTGGAAGACCGCCAAGTACGGCGAGAAGGTCACCGAGGACGACCCGTGGGGCTGGGGCCGCTCGCTGGAGTGGGCCACCTCCTGCCCGCCGCCGCGGCACAACTTCGTCAAGCTGCCGCGGATCCGCTCCGAATCCCCGGCCTTCGACCTCCACCACCCGGACATCGCGGCCCGGGACATCCTGGAGAACAGCGGCAAGCCCGCCAAGCACCTGGGTGACGTGGAGCCGGCGAAGTACGACCGGCCGCTGAGCCGGGCGGACCGGGCGGCGGCCGCCGTCGCCACCAAGGACCGGGTCACCGGGCCCACCGATTCACCCTCCTCGGGCGGCTGATCCCGCTCCCCGAACGCCGTCCCCGCCCGCGTCGCTGCCCCCGGGCGGGCGGGGACGGCTCCTCCACTCCTGATCTCTCCCCTCTCCTCACCCCTTCGTGACCAGGAAGGCCGGGTCGTGAACCACACCGTTCTCGCCATCGGCACCGCCGCCCTCACCGCGAGCGGCTGTGTCTGGTACCTGCCCGCCATCGCCGACCTCCAGGCCGGTGCCGACCGGCCCCGCTCCACCCGCACCGCCGCCGCGGCGTGCGTGCTGTGGTGGGCCGGGCTCGCGCTCGCGGGCGGGCTGCTGCTCGTCCTCACGGACTGGCGGCCCGCCGCGCAGGTCGCGCTCGCCGGACTGGTCGGCGGCACGGCGCTGCGGCTGCGGGCCCTGTGGGACCGCCGCCGGGAGGTGCGCGAGACGGCGGCCCGCTGGGCCGCCCTGGACGCCGGGCCCGCCCCGCGCTCCAACCGCCCGCCGGCGTTGGCCCTGGCCGGGTGGCTGGTGGTCGGTACGGCCGTCGCCCTGCTCGGGGCGGTGGCCATCCTGCTGTCCGGCGGCGGCGAGGTCGTGCCCCGGGTGGCGCTCGCGGCGGTCAGCGGCGCGGGCGTCGCGCTCGCCTTCCTGCTGATGGGCCTGGGGAACGTCCGGCGGCAGGGGCGCTGAGACGCGCCCGCCGGCCGGGCCCTGTGTCCCGGCCGCAATGGGGCCCTTGGGCCCTGGGCCGACGGCCGGCCGTGCGGGATGATGCCCTGGGCCCCGCTGGGAGTGTGCGGGGGTGACGAAGGTGGAGCCGCGTGATGGCGACCAAGACGGAGGGTGCCGAGGCCTCGGCGCCGGTCCGGGTGTTCCTGCTGGACGACCACGAGGTGGTCCGCCGCGGGGTGCACGACCTGCTGGACGGCGAACCGGACCTGGAGGTGGTCGGGGAGGCGGCGACGGCCGAGCAGGCGCTCGTCCGGGTGCCCGCGCTGCGGCCCGACGTGGCCGTGCTGGACGTCCGGCTGGGCGACGGCGACGGCGTCTCGGTCTGCCGTGAGCTGCGCTCGCGGATGCCCGGCCTCGCCTGCCTGATGCTGACCTCCTTCGACGACGAGGAGGCGCTGCTGGACGCCGTGATGGCGGGCGCCGCCGGGTACGTGCTCAAGCAGATCAGCGGGACCGACCTGGTCGCCGCGGTCCGCACCGTCGCCTCGGGGCGCTCGATGCTGGATCCCGGCGCCGCGACCCGCCTCCTCAACCGGCTGCGCAGCGACGCCGAGCCCGCCCAGCCGGTGACCACGGGACCCGGCCTGACCGCGCGCGAGCAGGAGGTCCTCGAACTCATCGGCGAGGGCCTGACCAACCGGCAGATCGGCGAGCGGCTCTACCTCGCCGAGAAGACCGTCAAGAACCACGTCTCGCGGCTGCTCGCCAAGCTCGGCGTCGAGCGGCGGGTGCAGGCCGCCCTGATCGCCACCGAGCTGCGCCAGGCCGCCGCCCCGCAGCCGTCCGCGCTGCGCTCCGGCCGGTACTGACCCGGCCGGTCGCGGCTGCCCGGGCCCGTCCGGTTCCGTCCGGTTCCGTTCGGGGCCGAACGGGCCTTCGGTCCCGGGGCCGGCGGTCCTCGGGGCAGGGCCCTCGCCGGGACCATCGGCCCTCGCGACCGGGGCCGGGCCCGGGCGAGCATCGCTCGCATGAACCGCGACCACGTCCCGTCCCCCCGGCCCGTCCCGTCTCCCCGGCCCGTCCCGTCTCCCCGGCCCGTCCCGTCTCCCCGGCCCGTCCCGTCTCCCCGGCCCGCCCCGTACGACCTTCCCGAACTCCGCGAACTCGACCGCAGGCGCTCGCTGGAGCTGCTGGCCAGGGCCGACGTCGGCCGGGTGGTCTACACCGTCGACGCCCTCCCGGCCGTCCTGCCGGTGCCGTTCCGGCTCGGCCCCGGCGGCGTGCTGCTCTCGGCGCCGGCCGGCTCCGAACTGGCCCGGGCCGTCGACGGCGCGGTGATCGCCTTCGAGGTCGACGAGGTGGACGGCCGGGACGGCACCGGCTGGTTCGTCACCGTCCTCGGCCGCGCCCAGGTCCGCCCGGCCACCAGGAGCACCGACCCGGGCGACACCGTACGGATCCGGATACGCCCGGAACTGGTCATCGGCCGCTGCCTGGCCTGAGCCCCCGCCGGCGCCCTCCTGCGGCCCCGGCAACTCCTCAGCGGGGCAGGGGAGTTCGGGGTCCGCCGCAAGGGTCCGGGCCGGGGCGGACGGGTGGGCGCCCTCGACCGGCACGGCGAACTGCCGGGCGCGGGAACGCCGTTCCTCCTCCGCCGGAGCCGGGCGGCGTCCGGCGAGGAGCCCCGGCACCCGCCCGGGGCCGATGGGGCGCTCGAACCTAAAATCACGTCATGACTGAATCCGCCGTGACCGGTTCCCCCGACGACCTGCGCTCCTTCGACAGCGGCCACGGCCGCCTCGCCTACCTCGACGCCGGTACGGGCGAACCGCTGGTGCTGCTGCACGGCGGCCTGCTGGACCACCGGAGCTGGGCGGACCAACTCCCCGCCCTGCTGCCCGAGTACCGGGTGATCGCACCGGACACCCGCGGCCACGGCGCCTCCGCCAACGCGAGCCGGCCGTTCCGCCCCGCCGACGACCTGGCCGACCTGCTGCGCCACCTCGGCCTCGGTCCCGTGGTCGTGGTCGGGCTCTCCATGGGCGGGACGATCGCCCTCGACCTGGCCCTCGAACACCCGGAGCTGGTCCGCGCGCTGGTGATCAGCGGCAACGGCACCGGCGAGTCCGAGTTCAAGGACCCGTGGCTCGGCGAACTCCGCGACGAGCAGAACGCCGCGCTGGCCGAGGGCGACGGCGAGCGCTGGCTCGACTCGTTCACCCGCCTCGCCTCCGGGCCGCACCGCCGCCTGGACGAGGTCGATCCCGAAGTGGTGCGCCGGCTCAAGGAGATGACCCGGAACACCGTCGCCAAGCACAGCCCCGACGAGCCCCAGTACCTGGTGCCGGTGACGGACACCTGGAAGCGGCTGACCGGGATCACCGTCCCGCTGCTGGCGATCAACGGCGGCATCGACTCCGTGGACCACATCGGCCTGGCCGAGCGGGTCGTCCGCACCGTCGTCGACGGCCGCGCGGTGATCGTCGAGGACACCGGGCACTACCCGAACATGGAGCGACCGGAGGAGTTCAACGCCCACCTGCTCGGCTTCCTGCGCGCCCTGCGGGGCTGACGGCCCGGGCCTGTCGGCGGGGGTCACCGGTGGTCGGCCGGCCACCGGTGACCCCCGGTGGCGGGCCTCCGCGTCGGGAGGGGCCCTCAGGACCCGAGCGGGGCCTCCCACACCAGCCGGGTGCCGCCGCCCTCGGCGGGGTCGACGGTGAAGGAGCCGCCGACCCGGTCGGCGCGCTCGGCGAGGTTGCGCAGCCCGCTGCGCCGCCCGCCCTCGGGCACGCCGACACCGTCGTCCGTCACGGTCAGCACCACCCGCCCGGCCAGGGCGCGCAGCGTCACCTCGACCCGGGACGCCCGGGCGTGCCGGGCGGCGTTGCTGAGCGCCTCGGCGAGGACCGCGACCACGTGCCCGGCCAGCTCCTGCGGCACGTCGGTGTCCAGCAGGCCCTCCAGGCTCAGCCGGGGCGGGAACCCGAGCGTGCCCTGGGCCTCGGTGACCACCCGGGTGGCGCGGGCGCGCAGGCCGCGGTCCGGCTCGCTGTGGGCGCGCAGGCCGAAGATGGTCGAGCGGATGATCTTGATGGTCTCGTCCAGGTCGGCCACCGCCCGGGCCACCCGGTCCGCCGCGGCCTGGCTCTCGATCAGCCTGCCCGCGCTCTGCAGCGTCATCCCGGTCGCGAACAGCCGCTGGATCGCCAGGTCGTGCAGGTCCCGGGCGATCCGGTCCCGGTCCTCCAGCAGGTTCAACTGCTCGGCGTCACGCCGCCGTTCGGCCAGCTCCAGGGCCAGCGCGGCCTGGTCGGCGAAACCCAGCAGCGGGCCGGTCTCCTCCGGCCCGAAGGCCGGCTGCCCCTGCGCCCTGGCCAGCAGCAGCACGCCCCGCCCGTACCCGGCACCGGTGCCCAGCGGCACCGCCACCGCCGCGCCCAGCCCGTCGAAGCGGCCCGCCGGGCCGGCCTTGAACCGGGCGTCGCAGGCCAGCTCGTCACTGGTGGCCGGCGAGCCGGAGGCGTACGCGGCACCGGACAGCGTGCCGTCCACCGGCACCGTCACCCCCAGCCGCGCCGACGGCGTGCCGCCCAGCGCGACCTCCACCGTCAGCTCCTCGGCCCGCTCCTCCGGGCCGGCCAGCGCCACCGAGACGTCCGCCAGCTCGGCGCCCGAGATCTCCCGCGCCCGGCGGGCGATCAGCTCGACCACCTCCAGCCGCGGCGCCCCCGACAGCAGGCTGCGGGTGATCTCCGTGCTCGCCCGCAGCCAGCGCTGGCGCAGCTGCGCCTCCTCGTACAGCCGGGCGTTGTCGATCGCCACGCCGGCCGCGACCGCCAGGGTGGCGATCACCGCCTCGTCGTCCTCGTCGAAGTCCAGTCCGCCGCGCTTGTCGGTCAGGTAGAGGTTGCCGAACACCTCGCCGTGCACCCGCACCGGCACCCCCAGGAAGGTGTGCATCGGCGGGTGGTTCGCGGGGAAGCCGACCGAGGCCGGGTGTTCGGACAGCACCGGGCAGCGCAGCGGCTTCGGCTCGCGGATCAGCTCGCCCAGGATGCCGCGGCCCGACGGCGGCGGGCCGATCTCGGCGATCTCCTCCTCGGTCAGGCCCACCGTCAGGAACTGCGACAGGGTGTGCCCGTCCGGCCCGATCACCCCGAGCGCCGCGTACCGGGCGTCCACGAGGTCGGCCGCCGCCTCCACGATCCGGTGCAGCGCCTGTGCCAGGTCCAGCTCCCGCCCGACCGCCAGCACCGCCTCCAGCAGGCTGTGCACCCGGTTCTGGGTGCCGCGCGCCGCGTCGATCCGCCCCTGGAGCTCCTCCAGCAGCTCGTCCAGGCGCAGCCGTGGCATCCGCGCGCCGCCACCCGTCGCGCTGCCGTCCGCTCCGCCCACCGCTGTCCTCCTCGTCGTGCCGCCCTGACCGGCCCGTCCACCGTCCGGACGTGCCCCATCCGCCCTGCGGACGGCCGCTCCCACCGCCCGGCCCGGCTCGGCGCCGTCCGACCAGCGGGAATGTCCATTACACGATAGACCGAACGGGGGACCCCACACCGGGCCGGGGAGGGATCCGGGCGGCCGGCGGGCCCGAGGTGTCAGTGGCGTGTGTCAGCCTTCCGGTGGGCGCGGGACAGAACGGGGCGTAACGGGACGGCGGTGAGGTGGTGACGACGCGGCAGGACGCCGTGGGGAGCGGGGCGGTGGGAGCCGGGCACCGGATGCCGTGTCATTGGTGGGGACGGCGGGGTCGGCCGTAGGCTCCGTCGGGCGGGCCTTTCGTCCCGCCGCAGGGGGTCCTGCGGCCTCTGCCGCCGGTCCTGCGTCGCTGCCAGGGTGGGGGAGGAGCGGACGGGGCGTCAGAGCGCACCGCGGCCCGCACCGAACCGCCGAGCGTCGACAGCGTGTCGACAGTGTGGAGGAACTCTCATGACGTCAACCGTTCTGGCCGGGGTCGACGGCTCGCCGCAGAGCACCGCGGCCGCCCACTGGGCCGCCGCCGAGGCGGTGCGCCGCGGTGCCTCGCTGCGCCTGGTGCACGCCTGGCCGTGGCTGACCGACGGGGTGTCCTCCTTCGCCGAGCAGGACGACCTGCCCGCGGCCGTCCGCCGCACCCTCGCCGAGGCCGCCGAGGACGTCCGCCGCCTGCACCCGGACCTGACGGTGGAGACCGACGCCGTCCTGGACGCGCCGGTGGACGGGCTGGTGGCCGCCGCCGCGGAGGCCGAGCTGCTGGTGCTCGGCTCGCGCGGCCGCGGCGGCTTCACCGGCCTGCTGCTCGGGTCGGTCAGCATGTCGGTGGCCGGCCGCAGCAGCGTGCCGCTGGTCGTGGTGCGAGAGGAGGGCGAGGCCGGCGAGGGCGAGGTGGTGGTCGGCGTCGACGCCCACGCCCCCGAGACGGAGGTGCTCGACTTCGCCTTCCGTGAGGCGGCCCTGCGCGGCGCCCGGGTCCGGGCGGTGCACGGCTGGGACCTGCCGCCGGTGTTCGGCTACGCGGGCGGCGCCGTCCCGGCGGCCGAGCTCGCCCAGCTGGAGGCGCTGGAGGCCGAGCTGCTCTCGCTCGCCCTGGCCGGCCCGCGCGAGCAGCACCCGGAGATCGAGGTGGTCGAGGACGTGCAGCTCGGCGCCGCCCGCGCCCTGGTCGAGGCCTCCGCCGGAGCCGCGCTGGTCGTCGTCGGCCGTGGCCGCCGCCCGATCGAGATCGGCCCCCGGCTGGGCCGGGTCGCGCACGCCGTCCTGCACCACGCCGAGGCCCCCGTCGCGGTCGTTCCGCACGGGTGACGGAGCGGCCCGTCCGGTGGATCCGCCCCCGTCCCGGATCCACCGGACGGGCCCGATGGCGGGCCGAAGGACGGGCCCAAGGGCCCTGTCCCCGGGCACCACCGGGCGCGCACGCTCGGAAGCAGCGGGACCTCCTGGCGGGTGCGCGTGCCCGGAGGCGAAGCCGACGCCCCGCGGTTGAAGGAGTGGATCGCCATGACGCTCGACCCGGCTCTCACCCAGATGCTCAGCGCGGCCGACCTGCGCCTGCTCGCCGCCGCCGGCGGCGCGGCGCCGTCGCTGCACAACAGCCAGCCCTGGCGCTTCGTGCCGACCCCGGACGGGCGCGGGCTCGCCGTGTACGCCGACACCGCGCGCTCCGTACCGCTGGCCGACCCGGTCGGTGCCGCCGTGCACATCGCGGTCGGCGCGGCCCTGTTCAACCTGCGGGTGGCGGCCGGGCAGCTGGACCGGGAACCACTGACCCGGCTGCTGCCGGACGCCGCCGAGCCCGAACTGCTCGCCGTGCTGGACCTCTCCCGCCCGGCCGCCGAGCTCACGCCCTTCGGCCGGGACCTCTACCCCGCCATCGCCGCCCGGCACTCCAGCCGTGAGCCGTTCGCCCAGCGCGACGTGCCCGAGGCGGTGATCGGCGAGCTGATCGACGCCGCCCGCGAGGAGGGCGTTACGCTGGCCGCGCTGGAGGAGGAGGGCGTACGGCGGGTGCAGGCGCTCACCGCCGAGGCCGAGAGCCGCAACGCCGCCGACCCGGCCCGTGCCGCGGAGTCCCGGGCCTGGCTGCGGTCCGACGACGGCACCGCCGAGGACGGCATCCCGCACGCCGCGCTCGGCCCGCAGGACCACGACGCCCGGGTGCCGATGCGCGAGTTCGGCGGCCGCCCGCCGCAGGCCCCCGCGCAGCCGTCCCGGCGATTCGAGGCGCTGCCCCAGCTGTGCACCCTCACCACCCCCGGCGACGGCCCGCTGGACTGGCTGCGCACCGGGCAGGCGCTGGAGCGGGTCTGGCTGCTGGCCACGACGCACGGCGTCCGGCTCTCCATCTGGCACCAGGCGATCGAGTGGCCGGACACCCGCTGGGCGCTGCGCGACCCGGACACGGGGCCGGGCCACGTCCAGCTGGTGCTGCGGGTCGGCTACGGCCCCTCCGGCGCGGCCACCCCGCGCCGGACGGTCGAGGAGACGCTCGGGGAGCGGCCTTCCTGATTGCTGCCCCGAGTCGGTGGGAGTGGCCGGAGTCGACAGGAGTGGCCCGGGTCGGTGGGAGCGGCCCGGGCCGTCGCCGTCGCTCGCCACCGTCGCTCAGCGCGGTCGCTCGGCCGCGGGCAGCACCCGGGCGCCGAGCCGCAGCGGCGGGCTGTGGCGGAAGGTGAGGGTGAACTCCACCCACTGGCCGGCCCGCAGCGGCGGCGGGTCGGCGATCATCAGGTCCGCGTCCTCCGGGGTCATCCGCAGCTCGCCGCGGCCCGGCACCGGCAGTGCCGACGCCGGCTCCCAGCGGCCCGCCGCACCCTGGTGCAGATGCCGTTTCGGGGTGATCCGGCCGCCGAACTCCCAGCTGGCGCCGGTCAGTTCGTCGGGCACGTCGCCCGGATTGCGGACCGTGAAGAAGGCCGCCGTGGCGGCGGACGCGCCCGCCGTCGGCAGCAGAACCCAGCCCGACCCGGCCTCCACCGGGCGGGTGCGGCCGGCCCCGCCGACCACCGTCCACCCGGTGAGCAGGACCAGCGCCAGTGCCGCCGCGCCGACCGGCGGGCCCGCCACCCTGAACCTCTCGGACACCCTCACCGGCGTCCCCCTCGGCTCCTGGCCCGCCCCGGCTCCCAGGTGCGCAGCCGCAGGCTGTTGCCCACCACGAGCAGCGAGCTGAGCGACATGGCGACCGCCGCCAGCATCGGGTTGAGCAGTCCGACGGCCGCCAGCGGGATCAGCACCAGGTTGTAGCCGAAGGCCCAGAGCAGGTTGGCCCGGATGGTCGCCAGGGTCTGCCGCGCCAGCCGTACGGCGTCCACCACCGCCTCGATGTCGCCGCGCACCAGGGTCAGCCCGGCCGCGCCGATCGCGGCGTCGCTGCCGGAGGCCAGCGCCACCCCGAGGTCCGCCGAGGCGAGGGCCACCGCGTCGTTGACGCCGTCGCCGACCACCGCCACCGTCCGTCCGGCGGCGCGCAGTTCGGCCACCACCTCGGCCTTGCGCTCGGGGGAGGCCGAGGCGTGCACCCGCTCGATGCCCAGCTCGGCGGCCACCGCCCGGGCGGCGCCCGGACCGTCCCCGGTCAGCAGGACGGTCTCCAGGCCCAGCCCGCGCAGCCGGTGGAGCGCCCGCCAGCTGCCCGGGCGCAGCGTGTCGCCGACCGTCAGCACGGCCGCCGGCCGTCCGTCCAGCTCGACCACGACGGCCGTACGGCCGGCCTTCCCGGCCCGCGCGGCCGCCTCGGCCAGGTCCGGCGGCAGGACGGTGTCGTCCGGCCGCACCACCCGTACGGCCCGGCCCTCGACCGTCCCGGACACCCCGAGCCCGGTGGCGGCCCGGAAGCCCTCCACCGCGGGCAGCGGCCCGCAGCGCTCCCGCGCCGCCTGCGTGACCGCCCGGCCGATCGGGTGCTCGGAGCGGTGCTCGACCGCGCCGGCCAGGCGCAGGGCCTCGTCCCGGGTGAGGCCGCCGGTGGTGATGACGTCCGCCAGTTCCATCCGGCCGGTGGTCAGCGTCCCGGTCTTGTCCATCACCACCGTGTCCACCCGGCGCAGGCTCTCCAGCACCTCCGGGCCGCGCACCAGCACGCCCAGCTCCGCGCCCCGCCCCGTCGCCGCCAGCAGTGCCGTCGGCGTGGCCAGCCCCAGCGCGCACGGGCAGGCCACCACCAGCACCGCGACCGCCGCCGTCACCGCCGCCTGCGGGGCCGCGCCCGCGCCCAGCCAGAAGCCCAGCACGCTCGCCGCGACCGCCAGCACACAGGGCACGAACACCCCGGCCACCGCGTCCGCCAGCCGCTGCGCCCGCGCCTTGCCGGCCTGGGCCTCCGCCACCAGGGCGGTGATCCGGGCCAGCTGGGTGTCCGCGCCGACCGCCGTGGCCCGGACCACCAGCGCACCGCCGACGTTCACCGTCGCACCCGCCACCACGTCCCCGGGGGCGACCTCGACCGGCACGCTCTCCCCGGTCAGCAGACTCAGGTCGAGCGCCGAACCCCCTTCGACCACCACCCCGTCGGTGGCCACCCGCTCGCCCGGCCGCACCACGAACTCCTGCCCGGGCAGCAGCAGTTCGATCGGCACCAGGCGCTCCTCGCCGTCCGCCCCCCGCAGGCACACCTGCTTGGCGCCCAGCTCGGCCAGCGCCCGCAGCGCGGACCCGCTGCGCCGGCGCACCCGGCCCTCCAGCAGCCGCCCGGCCAGCACGAACAGCGGCACGCCGACCGCCGCCTCCAGGTACACGTGCGCGGTGCCGCCGCCGTCGGCGGTCAGCGAGAACGGCATCCGCATGTCCGGATCGCCGGCCCCGCCGAGGAACAGCGCGTACGCCGACCAGCCGAAGGAGGCCACCACGCCCAGGCTGACCAGGGTGTCCATGGTCGCCGCCGCGTGCCGCAGCCCCTGCCAGGCCCGGCGGTGGAAACCGGCCGTCCCCCAGGTCACCACCGGGACGGCGAGCGCGAAGCAGACCCACTGCCAGGCGGTGAACTGCGCCGACGGCACCATCGACAGCACCAGCACCGGGACGGCCAGCAGGGCGGTGACCAGCAGCCGCCACCGGTCGTCCGGCTCCTCGGCCGCGACCCCGACCGGCGCCCCCGCGGGCAGCGGCTCGGCGGTGTAGCCCGCCCGCTCGACGGCCGCGACCAGTTCCGCGACCGGCACCCCGGCCGGATGCAGCACCCGGGCCCGCCCGGTCGCCAGGTTCACCCCGGCCGTCACGCCCTCGATCCGGGCCAGCCGCTTCTCGACCCGGCCCACGCAGGCGGCGCAGGTCATCCCGCCGACCGCCAGATCGGTGGCGACCACGGGCTCGGCGACGGCGCTCATCGCATCCCGCCCATGTCGTGCCCGCCCATCCCGGGCGACGCGCCGCCCCCGCTGCTCGGCCGCAACCCGGGCGCCACCGGCCCGACCTGCCGTCCCACCCCGTAGGCCACCACGAACACCACCACCAGCAGCAGGACGAACCCCGCCAGCACACTCAACGGCCGGACACCCGGCGACTTCGCACTCACGCCCCAGCAGTCGGACGGGCACCGCGATCGGTTCCCGTACGGTCCGAAGTCGGCGGTGCGGAACCGCTCGCGGGGTGGCGCCCCGGCAGGTGTCCTCCGGCAGGCGTGTTCTGTCGGTGGGGTGTCGTAGGTTTGCTCCGTACGTCGAACACCAGGCGTACGACCGAGGGGCACCGAAGGGGGAATCAGCGGTGAAGCGCATGAAGAAGCACGGCTTCGTGGCGGTGGCGGGGGCGGTGGGGGCGGTTCTCGCCGTCGCCGGGACGGCGGTGGCGGAGCCGGCCACGGGCGGGGGCGCGGCTCCCGTCAGGGCTCTGGGCCAGCCGGGGACGGGCGAGATCCTGCCGGACCCGGGGCCGGAGGCGCTGCTCTGGATACCGGACTGGATCGGCGACGGCGGCGCCGTGACGGCCTCGGTGAACCCGTCGTTGCCGTTCACGTTCACGCTCGGCTGTCGTGGCGGAGGCTCGGTGGACGTGCACATCGGCGGCGAGGCGCCGGCCGACTTCACGGTCCAGTGCCCGACGGACTCCACCGGCATCGGCTCGGTGGAGGTCCCCGCCCGCCCGGGCCGGGACCTGCTGTTCACCGCTCACACCTCGGACCCGTCCATCCACTGGGGCATGCACGCCGTCCAGGCCGACTGAGGTCCTACGGCCGCACGCTGCGCGGCCCAGTGACGTCGGCGCCCAACGCGCCGACCCGGGCGCGCAGTTCGCGGTCGGCGGTGGCCACCAGGCAGGCCCGCTCAGGGTGTTCGGTACGAGCCGCGCGGACCAGCTCCACGATCCGGTCGTCCCCGCTCCCGCTCGCCTCCACCACCCGCACCCCCGGCACCCCGGCGACGCCCCGGGCCGCGCCCTCCACCACCAGAACCACCTCCAGCGGTCCCGGCAGCTCCGGCACACCCCGCCCGGCGACGGCGACCAGCGCGTCCCGCAGCCGCTCCGCGGCGCCCCGCCGGTCCCGCCACCAGCCGTCCGGTACCGATCCGACCACGTTCGCGCCGTCGACGACCAGCAGGGGGAGCGGCGCGGCCTCGTTCTCGTCCATGGCCGTCAGCCTGCCACCCCGGCCCGCGGGACTCCTCAGGGCGTGGCGGTCCAGCGGACCGGGTGGCCCGAGGAGTCGGTGGTGAGCCAGGAGCCGTCACCGAGCGGCAGGAGGTCGTACGGCTCCGCCGTGCGGGCGTCGAACTCGCCCCGGATCCGGCCGGACCGGGCGTCGACGAGGTAGTGCCGGAACCAGTCCTGCTCGTCCTCGGTCTCGCCGACGAGGGTGGCGACGAGGGTGTCCGTGGTCAGGTAGCCGCCGCTCCACTCCAGGCAGACGGCTTCCGGGTCGTGCCCGAAGTCCTCGGCCGTCAGGGTGAACGCCACCTCGCCCCCGGGGAAGGCGTGCACGGCGAGGTCGTTCTGCGCGTGGTCGACGGTCAGGAACCGGTGGCCGTCGGGCGAGAGGTCGATGAGGCACCGGTCGACCCAGGGGTAGCTGACGAGGTCGATCCGACCGTCGGCCAGCGACGCGTGGTGGACGACCGTGCCGTCCTGCCCCTCGCCCACGTTGAGGAAGATCCGGCCGCTCGCCGGGTGCGGCAGCTGGATGCCGCCGTGCCCGGCCGTCTCCAGGTCAGTCCGGGCGAGGATCTCCCCCGTCGAGGCGTCCACGGCGACCCACTGGTCCGGCCGGTCGCGGCCCGCCGGTACGTCGGGCCGGTAGACCCAGAGCACCCGTCCGTCCGGGGACAGCTCGCAGGCGGGCCGATGGCCGTGGACGGGGTGCGCCTGCGGCTCGAACCGCGACCGCCAGACCTCGGCGCCGTCCGCCGTCGCCACGCAGACGGCGGCGTCGAGCGTCGTGTAGTAGGCGTGCCGGAGGTCGGCGGCGACGGTGTGGCCGACGACCTCGTCCCCGGCGGCCGGCCGGCAGGCCACGGCGGGCGACAGCACGCCCACGGCGTCGGGGGCGGGTGCGTAGGCGCAGACGAGTCCGTCGACGAGCCGGGTGGTGAGCCGAACGGGGCGGGGAGAGGAGGCCATCCCCGGAGACTAGTGCCGCATCAGGCAACGTTCGCCCCGTCGTGACGTGTCGCCCGGTTGCCGTGCCGGGCGACGCTGGACCGTCAGAATGATCACGTGGCTGA
>NZ_JBSFKQ010000050.1:0-59051 GCF_053598615.1 Kitasatospora sp. NPDC001095
CAGCCACGTGATCATTCTGACGGTCCAGCGTCGCCCGGCACGGCAACCGGGCGACACGTCACGACGGGGCGAACGTTGCCTGATGCGGCACTAGTACTGCAACGACACTCCGTAACGTTGCGTGTGCTCGCCTCGTTGAGTGTGTTCGTGCTGGAAGACATAACTGACGGATGGTCGGGCGAGTTTGCTGACTTCACGGGGCGGTTCGCCGGCCGCTTCGGTCGGGTGGAGCCCCGGCGGCGGATGGTGTCCTACCTGCGGGGACTGCTCGGCGAGGCCGAGCGGAAGAACGGCTGGACCCTGGCCGAGGCCGCCGGCGACGATGGCCCGCAGGGGATGCAGCGCCTGCTGAACCACTACCAGTGGGACGCCGACGCGCTGCGCGACGATGTCCGTGATGCCGTTCTGGAGAACATCGGCGATCCCCATGATGGAGTTCTCATCCTCGACGAGACAGGGTTCATGAAGAAGGGTGTCCGGTCGGCGGGCGTGGCCCGCCAGTACTCGGGCACAGCTGGCCGGATCGAGAATTCCCAGGTGGCGGTGTTCCTGGCCTACGGATCCAACCGGGGCCGGGCGCTGATCGACCGGGAGCTGTACCTGCCGAAGGACTGGACCTCGGACCGTGAACGCTGCCGGGCGGCGGGCATCGGAGACGACGTCCAGTTCGCCACCAAACCCGATATCGGACTGCGGATGCTGAAACGCGCGGTGGAATCCGAAGTGCCGTTCGGCTGGGTGACAGCCGATGAACTCTACGGCCAGACCGGGCGCCTGCGGCTCTGGCTGGAGGAGAACGACATCCCCCATGTGCTCGCAGTTCCGAAATCCCAGATGGTCATGACCATGGAGTTCTTCGGCCAGGCCCGCGCGCACGAGCTGATCGGCCGCCTTCCGGACGAGGCGTGGCAGCGCTTGAGCTGCGGTGACGGCGCCCACGGCCCGCGGGAGTACAACTGGGCCGCGGCCCCGATCCGGCCCTGGCGGCGCGAGGGATGGGACCACTGGCTGCTCGCCCGGCGAAGCACCTCCGATCCCACGGAAATCGCCTACTACATCTGCTTCTGCCCGACCGGGACCCCGCTTGAAAAGCTCACGGAGATCGCGGGGGCGCGGTGGATGGTGGAGGAGTGCTTCCAGACCGCGAAGAACGAGGCTGGCCTCGACCGCTACCAGGTCCGCGGCTACACCCCGTGGTACCGGCACATCACCCTCTCGATGGCCGCTCTCGCTTTCCTCGCTATCCTGCGGGCCGAGACAAAAAAGGGGACGAGAAAACTCGAACTGATGAAGCCCTCGTGCCCGTCAGCATGAACGAGGCACGACGGCTGTTCAACCGCGTCTCCTCTCCGATACGCCACGGAATCCGGCATGCGCTCGCCTGGTCCCACTGGCGCAGAGAAGCCCAAGCCCGGGCACGCGCCAGCCACTACAAGCGAAGAGGGCATGTCGAAGTGTCGTTGCAGTACTAGACCAGTTGGTGAACTCACAGCCCATGGTTGCTGCGGCGCGGCTGGAAGGGGCAGTCCGGCTAGCGGTGTCTGACGCCGTCAGCCCGATCAAGGTATGGGGAGCCCTTGAAGACCTCGACGACTCCGACACCCCCGAAGACTTCGCAGAACGTCTTCCCCGCATCATCGGCCTGGGGCTGGGCCGCTGGTCGAACGACGAGCAAGCCATCACCGAAACACTCCGTGGCCTCCTGGGGAGGCTGGCCGCAGGCGAGGCGGGAGATGTCGACGCCTTCGTCGAACTCGGCTACGACAGGCTGCGTTCGGCGCTGACCTCCCGAACCGTCGCAGACGTGAGCCAGAACGTAGAAGCCGCCCTTTCCTGGTTCAGGACCGCGGATGCGGCTGAGGAAGCCCGCCATGACGCGCAGGCGTACGCGGCGGTGTGTAAATCTCTTCTGGCCTTCACCGCGGGACGGACAGAAGAGCTGCGCCAGGCGGCCGACCGCCTGGAAGCCGCTCTGGAGCAGCAGAGCGCATGGAACTGGGGAATGCACCAGCCGGACTGGCTGAAACCCCAGGCGGCAGCAGACGTGGCGTGGGGGCGTCTGGTCCTGCAACTGCAACGGGCTGCCGAACTGCTCCAGGAGGAGGTGTGGATGGAGCCGTGGGAGGCCCTCGACTATGTGCTGAGCGCATACCAGTCGGCCCGCACGGTCTGCCCAGTCGGAGCTCGCGACGGCAATGGCCTGGCGATGCTGGTGGAGCCGGCCGTCGAGGATGCGTTCTTGCGGCAGCAGGCACTGCTCGGTCAGTTGCGCCGTGCTGTGGCGAGTCCGGAGCGGCACCCTGGTGCAGGGCTGGACCACGCGACTGCCTCCGGCCTGCTCGCGCGCGTCGACCAGCAGGTGACCCTTTCCTCCTCACGGGCCCGGCGGGAGTGCGGAACGGACTCCTCAGGAAACTCGGGCGAGGACGCAGAGGCCGACGTAGAGCGGGCCCACAGGTACGCGCCCACTGCGGTGAGGAAACTCGGGATCGGCTTCACGTCCGGCCTCGCAGGAAAGATCAGCGATGACGAACTGAAGACGATCGACGGCCTCGCCTATATGGACGAGCTCACCCGACTGCGGCACTCGGACCCGCTGGTCGTACACCTTCTCGGGAAGATGCTCACCGAGTTGAGCGCCTTCCCGGACTTCATCGGAGAGACCCGCAGAACCTTCAGCGTTCTTGTTGAGCAGACACTTCTGTTCCTCAAGGCCACGGCCGACCTCGACACGGCCACCGCCTTCGGTGAAGGTCGCATCGGCGCGAACGGAAAGCGGGTCAAGATCCGCGACTACCGTCGCCGCTATGACAAGGCCCAGGGCGACCTCGTCCCGCTGGAGAACGACCTGCAGCAACACTTCTACTACTGGCTTCTCAGCGGCCAGATCAGCAACCTCGTCCAGGTCGAGGCAATCAACTCCGCACTGGGACGCGCCGACGTCCTCGTGCAGTTCGGATCGCGTCGGTATCTGACAGAGATCAAGAAGAACCACGCCAGCAACGATCGCGCCTACCTGGAGCGGCACTACTTGGCTCAGGCCGCCGAGTACAGCAACACCAACGTCCCCTTCGGTCAGCTTCTCGTCCTCGACCTCACCGACAAGGACAAGGTGGGGACGCCTCGCATCGACGAGCTGACCTGGGTCGCGAAGCACCGTCCACCCCAGGCTGTGCTCGAACGGGCGGTTGTAGCTGCCGTGGTGACCGGTAACCGGTACACACCAAGCGACTTCTCATAGGAGCCCGAAGATCTTGGACTCGCCGAGTCCGCCAAGCCTATGTTCGCCGATCACCAAGTGCAGCTCGTTGAACACCCAATCTGTTTGAGGACGTTGCCTTCGCATCACCGAGCACGTTCTGCCGAGTCAGAGCATGCGACGAAGGAGGCTTCCCAGAATGATCACGACCGAATGCGCACCCGATATCCCCATTCACTCAGGACGGCCCTTGTGGATGCTGCCTCTCGGGAACAGCTCCTCGATCACGACCGACGGGCGCCGGTCCCCAACTGGTCCCCAGCAAGATCGTTTAGAGGTATCCGCAGGCAACTCACTTCACTGACGGTGCATCATGCGACAGGCCGCTGACCTGGGATTTCTCCCGGCCAACGGCCTTCCGACATCACTGTCGGGACGACAGGATTTGAACCTGCGACCCCTTGACCCCCAGCGGTCGAAAGAGTGTCCGACAGGTGCTCACCAGTCCGGATCTCGCAGGTCAGGGCCTATCTCGTCCACCCCGCATGACGCCTGATACCACCTCATGACATCCAGTCCGTGAGAGGCGCGTGAGAGGCAGCGCGCGAGCGGGAGTTCGAAAGTGATTTGCCTCACCCTCTGATGGTAAGACTTGTTCCGCTCTCTCCAGGGGCCCTCATGTCGTTCCTCGTCACGGCGCGGCTGCGGCTGTCGACTCCGGATCAAACGATCCTGCACCGCTCACCAACAGACAGCAGATGGGAAGCTGCGGCCAAGAACACGCCAATCCGCAGGTTACCGCCCGCCTCAAGACGCCGAATCCAAATAGCCCACTCGAGGGCTAGCAGGCGAATCTTCTACGGCACCGCACCCTCCGCGCCGGGCGCTCCGCCCCCGCTGCACCAGCCTCCGCCACCTACTTCACCACCGCCCGGCATCAGCGATGGCCCGGCACACAGCGCCGCCCCCAGAAAAGGCCGTCCCCGCATCTCTGCGGGGACGGCCTTCCGGCCTGCGTACGCAACGCCGACCGGGACAACAGGATCTGAATCCGCGCCCCCCTGACGCCCATCACCCTATGATATTCCCGCCGAAAGGGCGGACATTTTTGCGATCACGAGTCGCAGAATCAGGGATCCTGCCTCACTGATCTGCATATTCGCCTCCTCGCGATCGCCCTACCGGTAACTTCTCCCGGCACTTTCCAGTGTACTCCGCACTGCGAGAATTCGAGCCCGCCGTGCACATAAATTATTATTTTGAAGATTCCCATGCGTAACGTTCGACCGAAAAGTCATCCGAGAGACACCTTGCGCCGTACCCACGGCGACAAGATCCATCCTGGCTGAGGTGTCGCAGGGTGAGGTCCAGTGCCATGCTGGGACAAGGGAAATTCCGGTGAGGCGTGCGCCGATCCACGTAGAGGCAAGGCGAGGAAGCCGGCCGAGGAAGAGGACTGCTGCGGGGAAACCGAGGTGCCCATGGCGGAATTCGCGCGGGAGAGCCGCACGGCTGCGGTGGACCGGTCGGAAGGATTCGGTGAGCGGCTGCTGGGGCATATGCTGGACCGGGCTCACGAGGTACCGCCCCAGCTCATCGCTCCGCTGGTGGCCGAAGAAGTGCGCACGATCGGTGGCCGGGACGTCTCGATCCTTCTCCAGGACTACGGCCAACTCATGCTCGTGCCGCTCCCCGGCAGGGGCCTCGCCGTTGGGGATCCGGTGCCCATCGACGCTTCCCGGGCCGGCGAGGTCTTCCTCCGTGCCACCCCTGCCGAGCACCCGCAGGCTGACGGCATACGAATGTTCCTGCCGCTCCTCGACGGCAGCGACGAGGTCGGGGTGCTCGCCGTCACCCTCGACAGCGTCGATGACGATGACCGCCGGTTGCTACGCCGTCTCGCCGGACTGGTCGCCGACATGCTGGTCACCAAGAACGGCTACACGGACCAGTTCTTCCAGGCGCGGCGTCGCGAGCCGATGAGCGTGGCGGCGGAGATCCAGTGGTCGCTGCTGCCCCCGCTGGCGATGAACACCCCGCAGGTCGCAGTCGCCGGGATCCTGGAGCCCGCCTACAACATCGCCGGCGACAGCCTGGACTACGCCCTCAACGACGACATCCTGCATCTGGCCATGATCGACGCGATGGGCCACGGCTTGAACGCCGCCGTCCTGGCGACCGTCGCCGTGGGCGCCTACCGGCATGCCAGGCGCGCCGGCGTCGGGCTCGCCGAACTGTACGCGTTCATGGACGCCGCCATCGACCAGCAATTCGGCCCAGACCACTTCGTCACAGCGCAGATGATGCGACTCGACATCGGAACAGGCCACCTGCAATGGGTCAACGCCGGCCACCCGGCACCGTTGCTGATCCGCGACCACCGGGTCATCCAGGCCCTGGACAGCCCCGGAACCCTGCCGGTCGGCTTCGGCGGTGACACACCACAGATCAGCGAGCGGAAGCTCCGGCCCGGCGACCGGGTGCTGTTCTACACCGACGGCCTCGTCGAGGAACACCAGACCGGCGGGGAGCAGTTCGGCGAGGAACGCCTGATCGCCGTCATCGAGCGCGTCGGGCCCGCCAGTGGCGGGGTGCAGGAGATGGTGCGGGACCTCTCCCACACCCTGATGCGGGAGAGAGGTGGGACCACAACCGATGACGCGAGCCTCTTCCTGGTCGAGTGGCGCGGCGGCACCGCCGATCACCTCGCGATACCAGAACGGTGGGCGGCCCCTCAGTGAGACCGGCCGCAGGCCCGCCCGGAAGGACAGCGCGCACACCCTGCGCCCGTGCGTACATGCGTTGTTCGGACGTTGCCGGCAACTCCCGTCGGCGCGCCGATCCGGCCTTCACGGGAGACGAAGGTCGACCGACGGCGACCCACCGACCGGCCCCTGCTCGCCCCGGAGGTCAGGGCTGTGGCCAGATTGTACGGTGGAAGAACCCACCGTCCACGGCCTGCGGATTACTGCGGTGCCGTGGCGGCAGCACCAGGCCGTCCAGCAAACCCGAGGCGGGTGTTCGACATGACCGCGACCTCCGATCCCACCGCCGCCCAGCCACCGGAGCCAGAACCGCCGGTCCGCATCTCCCTGACACCCGAGGGCGCCACCCGGGGCCGGCTGGACGGGGCCTGGTGGCCGCGCTCGCACGACCTCCTGCGCGAGCTGCCCCCGCTGGCGGCAGCACTGGACCCCACGTGGGGGAAGATCACCCGTGTCACCGTGAATCCGACGCACTGGCCGGTCATCCCCCGACGCGTCCCGGTCGCAGGCCACGTCATCCACGTCGGGTGGTTCGAACAGGAGCAGGACGCGGACGAGGTGATGGTGTGCTCCTTCATCCCTCTGCGCCTGGAGCTCCTGGTGATTCCCCCCGAGGCCGAGGCCTCCGCCGCCGAGTGGCTGATGACAGCGGCGTCCGACCCGGCCAACACACGCACCGGCACCGACCTCCTGACAGCCGCAGGTGTGCCGACCGCAGACCTACGGGCCGACGGGTGACAACGATCGGCAGAGGACGAAATCATTCCGTTCGCCGCCAGGCCCGACTCCGACTTCCCGCCGTCGGCTCGTCGGCACCACGGATCATGCAGGCAGAGCGCGGACATCGCCCGGGCATGCACCGCCGCGCGCCCAGATCGTGCCTTGCTCCTCGGCAGCCTCGCAGTCGATGATCGGAGCCGCACCGCACGGAGGGACGTCCGGCCCAGGCACCGGTGATGCGGCGCGCCGCGCCGGTCCCTCTGGCCGCAGGCTGATCCCGCTACTCGCGCGACCACTCGGTTTCGGCCTGAGGCTCGCCGACCGAGTGCCGCCCCTCCCAGGCTCGGACCCTGATCGCCCGGGGGCCGGGAGCGGGGCTGGAGAGCGTACGGACGAACACGTCCCGAAGGTGATTCGCCGCCTGCTGGGGCGGCCCGTCGTACTCCAGGGGGTTCGGCATGGGAGCGCCGTCCTGCTGGGACCAACGGCCGTCGTCGTCCTGGGTCTCGAGTATCCACCGGTAGTACCGCATCCTGGCCTCCCACTCCGACGAGCCCGTGCCAGAACACGACCGTAGGGGCTGGACAGGCCGCCCGCGACCGGGGCACTTCCACCAGCACCGCCGCGCGGCCGGTGATCGCACCGAGTCGCCCGGTCGGTGCACCGGGCGAGTGCAGCGCGCACGCCCCCGATAGGGAATGGGAGACGCCCACAGACCTCGGAGGTCGCTGGTGTTCGAAGCAGGTGACATCCGGGAATGGCGAGGCCACGACGTGCTCGACGCCGCCCGCCGTGCCGAGCATGCGGCGGCCCGGCGTGTGCCTTGCCCCGGGCAGGGGACGCCATGCGTAACACTGTGTGCTGTGTCGAGTACAAGTCCGGACGATGGCGGTGCCCGGGAAGGCGGCGCGTCGAGCCCCGACGCCCTGCTGTCGGCGCTCGATGCGGAGCAGCTCGGGGTGTTGCGCCGGGTGGGGATTGAGTGGGGTCGGGTTGCCGGGGATCCGCAGGCATGGCGACGTGCGCTGCCGGTGGATCCGGATCTCGGTCGGTATCCCGCTCCTTCGGAGATCGTGCCGGTCCGCTTCGGTCGTTTCGTGCGGGTCGCCGCGGTTGGCGGACGACCACCGGCGGTTGAGGCGACCAGCGAGGACACACGGACTTCCCGGCTCGGCCGGGTCGGTTCCAGGGTCCGGCACGTGGTGCTCGGGGCTCCGCTGAGGAGCACCGCGATCGCGCATGAGCGGATGCGCAAGCTGGTGGCGCTACCGGTGCTCTCCGCCGACGCGCTCTCCTCGGTCGCGTACGGACCTGAGGCGATGCTGGCCGTCCTCGTCCTCGCTGGTGGCGCCGGGTTGCGGTACTCGGTGCCGATCGCCGTGACGATCGTGTTCCTGATGCTCGCGGTCGGGGTGTCCTACCGTCAGACGATCCGCGCCTATCCGCACGGCGGTGGTTCGTACATCGTCGCCACCGCCAACCTGGGCCGCGTTCCCGGGCTGGCGGCCGCCGCCGGACTGATGACCGACTACATCCTCACGGTCGCGGTCTCGATCGCCTCCGGCATGGCGGCGGTCACCTCGGCGATCCCCTCGCTCGAACCCGACATCGTGCCGATCGGCGTCGCCGTGATCGCTGTGCTGCTCGCCGGCAACCTGCGCGGCGTGCGACAGGCGGGTGCGCTGTTCGCCGCACCGACGTACGCCTTCGTCATCGCGGTCCTCGCACTCGTCGCCGTGGGTCTGTCCGATGCTGCCGGCCACGGTTTCCACCCGACGGCAACACCACAGCCGACCGCGACCGAGGGCATCAGCCTGCTCCTGGTCCTGCGTGCCTTCGCCTCCGGCTCGACGGCTATGACAGGCATCGAGGCGATCTCCAACGCAGTGCCGGCCTTCCGGCCGACCGAGTGGCGCAACGCCCGCACGACACTGACCTGGGTGATCGGTCTGCTCGTCGCACTGTTCGCGGGCACGATCGCTCTGGTCCACCTCGACGGCGTCGTGCCCCGTGCGAACGAGACGGTGCTCTCACAGCTCGCCCATCGCACCTTCGGCTCGGGTTTCTTCTACGTCTTCACTCAGGCCGCAACCGCCGCGATCCTGCTCCTCGCCGCCAACACCGCCTACAACGACTTCCCCCGCGTCCTGTACCTGCTGGCCCGCGACAGTCAGGCACCGCGGATCTTCCTGCGGCTGGGCGACCGCCTGGCCTTCAGCAACGGGATCATCCTGCTCTCCGTCGCGGCGGCGGCGATCTACACGGCGTTCGGCGGCAAGACCGGCCCCCTGATCCCGCTCTATGCCGTCGGCGTCTTCCTCGCCTTCACACTGTCACAGACAGGCATGGTCGTGCACTGGTGGCGCCTGCGCGACCGCCACTGGCGCAAGAGCCTGGCCTTCAACGCCACCGGCGCCCTGCTCTCGGCGATCGTCTTCATCACCGCCGGCATCACGAAGTTCACCGAGGGCGCCTGGTTCGCCGTGCTCACGGTGGGACTGTTCATCCTGGTGACGACACGAATCCGGCACCACTACGACACGGTCGGCGCGGCGATCGCCCTGCATCCCCATGCCGTCGAAGTCCCCAGCCGCACCATCACACCTCCGAGATCAGGGGACGGCGCAACACGAGCCACCGCACGGACACCGGGCGCCGCGCCCGGGGCGCCGTCCGAGACCACGGCCGAAGCGGAGAGCGAGGAGACTCCCGAGGAGATCCACCCCCTGTCGATCGTGCCGATCGCCTCACTGAACCTGGCCGGCATGCGAGCGCTGGCCTATGCCGCCTCGCTCCAGCAACCCGTCCTCGCGCTCCACATCAGCCCCAGCGCGGACGAGGCCCAACGCTTCCGCGCGTACTGGAACCAGTGGGGCGACCACCTACCGCTGAAGATCCTCCTCTCCCCGTACCGCGCGATCGTCGCACCACTGGTCAACTACATCGAATCGCTGCACCACCAGCGCCCGGACCTCACCCTGACCGTCATCCTCCCGGAGATCGTCGTACGGCACCGGCGCCACCGTCTCCTGCACAACCGGCTCGCGGCCAGGCTACGGAGAGCGCTGCGCCCCCTGCCGAAGGTCGTCGTCACGACCGTCCCGTTCCACGTGTAGGACAGCGGCGGCACCGAGCAGCCCGACGCGTCCGACCGCGCACAGCGGCACCTCCGCTTCGTCGGGCCGCCCGATGGTGGACCTCGGCATAAACCTGGATAATCAGGTCATGGCAGGCCTTGAGGCGAACCCCGGAACAGTACATCTGGCCCATGGGGCGGGATACGTCAGCCCTGGCGTTGCGCTCGGCGAGTCGGTCGAGGGCATCATTCGCATCGACGAGCACGGATGGGTGCACGTCACTCAGAAGGACGGATCCCGGGTGTCGTTCCCGTCGCATGCTGTGGAACGCATCGCCTGGGGCGAGCACACTTCCTAGAGGCGAGACTCCAAGCCTTGCCGTGGGCAGAGCACGGCCGCCGACCCGTCACCGCGAGCCGGCGGTGCGCCCCGGTGGGCGGGCCGGCTCATCCGGTTTCTCCTTTCGGGGTCTGGTCGTCGACGATCTCCGCATCGACGACCTCTTCCTCATCGCCGCTCTGCGTCGGGCCGGTGCCGGCCGAGGCTTGCGGGCCGCCGGCCTGGGCGTAGAGGGCGGTGCCGATCTTCTGTGCGACGGTGGCCGCGCGCTCCATCGAGGTGCGGACGGCCGGGGTGTCCTCGCCCTTGAGCTTGGCCTTCAGGTCCGCCAGGGCCTCGTTCACCTCGGACGTGACGTCTGACGGGATCTTGTCCGGGTTGTCCTGGAGGAGTTTCTCGGTGGAGTAGACGAGGTGTTCGGCCTGGTTGCGGGTCTCGGCGACCTCCTTGCGGCGACGGTCCTCCTCGGCGTGCTGCTCGGCCTCGCGCATCATGCGCTCGATGTCCTGCTTGGGCAGGGAGGAGCCGCCGGTGACGGTCATCCTCTGTTCCCGTCCGGTGCCGAGGTCCTTGGCCGCGACGTGCATGATGCCGTTGGCGTCGATGTCGAAGGTGACCTCGATCTGCGGCAGGCCGCGCGGCGCCGGCGGCAGGCCGGTCAGCTCGAACATGCCGAGCTTCTTGTTGTACGCGGCGATCTCGCGCTCACCCTGGTAGACCTGGATCTGGACCGACGGCTGGTTGTCCTCGGCCGTGGTGAAGATCTCCGAGCGCCGGGTGGGAATCGTGGTGTTGCGCTCGATCAGCTTGGTCATGATGCCGCCCTTGGTCTCGATACCGAGGGACAGCGGGGTGACGTCCAGCAGCAGGACGTCCTTGACCTCACCCTTGAGGACACCGGCCTGCAGGGAGGCACCGATGGCGACGACCTCGTCCGGATTGACGCCCTTGTGCGGGTCCTTGCCGGTCAGCTCCTTCACCAGGCCGGTGACAGCCGGCATACGGGTCGAGCCGCCAACGAGGATGACGTGGTCGACATCGGACACCTTGATCCCGGCGTCCTTCACCGCCTGGTGGAACGGGGTCTTGCAGCGTTCCAGCAGGTCGGCGGTCAGCTGCTCGAACTGGGCGCGGGTGAGCTTCTCATCCAGGTGCAGCGCGCCCTCGGCGGAGGCGCTGATGTAGGGCAGGTTGATCGTCGTCTCGCTCGTCGAGGACAGCTCGATCTTGGCCTTCTCGGCGGCCTCGCGCAGCCGCTGCGCGGCCATCTTGTCCTTCGACAGGTCGATGCCGTAGCCGTTCTTGAACTGCTGGACGAGGTGGTCGACGATCTTCTGGTCCCAGTCGTCGCCGCCGAGGCGGGTGTCGCCGTTGGTGGCCTTCACCTCCACCACGCCCTCACCGATCTCCAGCAGGGAGACGTCGAAGGTGCCGCCGCCGAGGTCGAAGACCAGGATCGTCTGGTCACTCTCCTTGTCCAGCCCGTACGCGAGGGCCGCGGCGGTCGGCTCGTTGACGATGCGCAGCACCTTCAGGCCGGCGATCTCCCCGGCTTCCTTGGTGGCGGTGCGCTGGGAGTCGTTGAAGTAGGCGGGGACGGTGACGACGGCGTCGGTGACGTCTTCGCCGAGGTAGGCCTCGGCATCGCGCTTGAGCTTCTGCAGTACACGGGCGGAGATCTCCTGCGCGGTGTACCGCTTTCCCTCGACGTCGCCGGTGTCGGGGAAGCGCCAGTGCGGGTCGCCCACGTGGCGTTTGACGGAGCGGGCGGTGCGGTCCACGTTCGTGACGGCCTGGCGTTTGGCGACTTCGCCGACCAGCACGTCGCCACCCTTGGCGAACGCCACGACTGACGGGGTGGTGCGCGCCCCTTCCGCGTTGGGGATGACGGTCGGCTCGCCGCCCTCCAGGACACAGACGACGGAGTTCGTGGTGCCCAGATCGATACCGACGGAGCGAGCCATCGCGGCGCCTCCTCCCGCACGAGCGGATTCCCGGGCCAACCCCCCTCTTCCTCACTCGTAAAACGTGAGTTGCGCGGTGTCAAGGGCTGGCGGGAGTCCCATTGGCGGGGGCCTGCGGCGACCGCCTGCACTGTTGATGCGATGGGAGTGTCGGGCCACCCGCCGGGGGGTGGGAGGGGCCCGAACGCTCGGTGGTGAGGAGGTTCGCCATGGCTTCCGCACTGCGGTACGCGATTGCCCTGCCCGGTGCTCCCAGCACCCACGCGCCGCCCGAGATGGTCGTCGTGCATTTGACCGCCGACCTCGGCCCGAACGGGGAGCCGGTCTACGCGGCCCGGCCGACGGGTGGCAGTGGTGCGGCCATGGCGTCCTCCCCTACGCGGGACGGGCTGCCGTGGTAGGCGGTCGGCGGCGGGCGCGGGAGGGGCCTCGGATCGGGAAACGCCAGGGGCGCCGTCGCGGGGGCGCCCTTCAAGTATGCAGAGGTGTGGCTGCGGCGAACCGGTGATGCCGCCTGGGGTGAGCGTGCTCGCCCGCCAGCCGTCTGAGACGTGGGCCTAGCGGCACCCTCCGGCTTCCCCGGCACCGGCCCAGGCCCGGGAAAGCGATGTTGGCCCGACCGCCGTGGATGCCCGGGCCGGATCGGCGCGGTGCGGGCGGAGTACCGTGGGGATATCGGGGCGGCCCGGCCGCCGCTCCCCAATGGTCGGCCCTCGCACGGTGGGGTTGGCGTGCGTCCACGGACAGGTGGCGAGCCATGTCTGACGAAACCGGTGCCGCGCGCCCGGGGCTTCTGCCGGACCGGTTCCGGCAGGCCGCGAAGCCCGGGACGGTCCTGTTGCGCCTGGCGACCACCCAGTCGCGCGAGGGTGTGCTCGACGGTGCGTGGTGGCCGCGTTCACGGGACGTCGGCGCCGAACTGCCTGGTCTGGTCCGCGCGTTGACCGAACACCTCGGCCCCGTCGCGAGCGTCGGCCTGGACGCGGAAGCCTGGGACGACGTGCCGGCACGGCTGGTCGTCGACGGCCGGTCGGTGCACATCGACCGGTACCCGGTCGGTGACGACACCGTGATCATCACGCGGGGTGACCGTGATCACTTCAGCCTGCTCGTCGTCCCCCCGCAGGCGAGCCAGGAGGCGGCCCTGGCCGCGATGGCCCGCGCGGTCGAGGCAGGCGGAAGCGACTCGGCGCGGCAGATCCTCGTCACCACCGGCATCGGCTCCGAGCCACCGGGCGAAGAGACCTGAGGGACGGCCCTCGTGGGCCCGGCTCCTCGGGCAGACAGGAAAGGCAGGACGCGGAGATGTCCGTCTACGTGAAACTCTCGGCCGAGGCCCGGGCGCCGGCGGAGCCGTCGAAGGGGCCGCTGGACCTGCAGTACGAGGACGGCACGGACGACGGCGTCACTTTCGAGTACGACCTGCACCCGAGCGGCGCGCTGCGCGTCCTGCGGGTCTTCGAGGACACGCCGCACCGGATCGAGGCGTACTTCAGCTCCGGGGCGTGGCTCCAGGTCGCGGGCAACTACCTGCGAAGCGGCTCCGAGTACTGACAGGGTCCGCTCCGGGCGAGCCCGGAACGCGGTCGGCGGCGGTTGCCCGGATGTTCAGCCGTGCACCATAGCCAGCTCGGCCTCCTTCACCCCTGTCCGGGGCCGCCACCAGCAGACCTACGGTGGGCCGGGTCCGTACCACCGCGCATGGGCAAGTACGACGGCCCGCCCCAGCGGGCGGAGCCCCAGGCCGAAGCCGATTGGTCAGGTGCCGGCCAGGAGCCGGCCAGGAGCCGGGCGAGTTCCGCTCGGCGCTCGGCCTCCCGAGCTCCGTCGGCGGGTGCGACGGAGCTCGGCAGGAAGTCGGAACGGGCCTCCGGCTGTGCCGCATCGACGCTCGTCCTGGCAGCGAGCAGCTCGCTCGCGGTTCTGGTGTTCGCGGGATCCGCAGCCTCGGCCATCAGACGGGCGGCATCGACCGCGTTCGTCTGCGGCGGGACGACCAGTAGGTTCAGTCGGCGCGGGATGTACGAGCAGACCATGATCATGTGCTCGTCCTGCTCGATGCTGAACCAGCCGGCGTGGACGGTGTGGCCCGCGACGGGGATCCGCCGGGGGATGAGCGGCCACTGCGCTGGGTTCACGGTGATCCGGGTGACCCGTCCCCACTGCTCGTCGAGCTCGGCTGCCAGGGAAGGGAGTTCGAGAAGAAGGTCACGCGACCGGGGCCACCAGGCTCCGTTCAGTCGGCCGGACCGCAGGCCGTCGGGCGCCATGGAGAGCCGCACGGGGGATTCAGGAATGGCAGACGTCGTCGCACGATCGAGGATCGCAGTCATGATCAAGGACCTGTCTCCGGACCCACCGGGGGCCCGGGCCCGGGATAGCCGTTCGCCGGAGACGACGCCAGTGTCCGGTACCGGCATGCGAAGTGCCTTCGGTGATGTCCAGGCTACTCCCGGTCCGGCCCCGACCTGGCACGACCGCGATGACCTGCGACGTGCGCCTGAAGGGCAGCGGCCGGTCCTGGCGTGGGCGTTAGGGGGGCACGCGGTCCGCCGACGCGCCGACCGGGAAGAACCCGCAGCGGTCTGCCCTCGGACGGGCTGGCGCGCCGTCGGCACCGACTGGTCAGGCGGGCCGGTCTGCCCGTCGAAGAGCTGTGCCGCGCCCTGGCGGACGCCCACCTCGGCTCCTCCCAGCAAGGCCAGGAACCCTCGCTCGGCACCTGACCCGCCCACCAGGGCGACGAGAGCGGCCCGCGGTGGGCGACAGCCGCGCACCGCCGGCCGCGCCAGCAGAGGGGTCCCCGGCCCGGTACGCCGGCCGCGCATCGTCCACCGCCCCGGCCGACGGGCACCTGCCCCGCCACCGCTGAAAGGCCCGCCGAGAGTGGATCGCCGAGGCGGGACACGGCTGGCCGCCTGCGGTAAGCGGACGGCAACGACCACGGCACCCCCCACTTCGCGCCGCCGTCGGCCGCTCCCTGGACATGCCTTCCTTCCCGCGGGAGCCGGTTGTCGACGTCCAGGTGGTGTGTTCTGCCTCCTGCGGCGTCAACGGCTCCATCCGCGCCCGCCTGAAAGCCCGGGAAGCGCGCAGGGAACCCCACCTGCTGAACCCAGCCCCACCGGTCGCGGTCCCGCTGCACCGCCCCGGCGTCGACCAGCGACAACTCGCAGGAGGGTGAACGGTAGAAGGCCCGACCAGCCATCCCCCCCTGGCCTCCGCCCGCCGCCGCGGTGCCCGCCCCGCGGCGAAGAAGCGGCGGACGGCTGCCCGGATGCGGCCGAGGCCGGGAGCCGGCACCCACAGTGCAACCGAGCGCGCTCACCCTCCACAGCCGCGAGCCCACCCTGACTCACGGCCAGAAGCCGGATGGCACCGCGCAGTTCACTACTCCCCGCCACCCGGCCCACGAAGGCGAGGACCCCACCACCGCACTCACCCAAAAGCCCCTCGAAGAACTCGGCCCTCACGACACCGCCTCCCCCGCACCACCCCGGCTACGCCATGCCTGGGACCAACTCACCACCCGGCCCCACCGCCCCGGCGTCCTCCACCACCCACACCTGAACGGTGATCGTGGCCGCCCGGCCCCCGCCTCGGATACCGTGTTCCTACACGGGGTGCCATAACGGATGTGGCGCCCCCTACGGAGGTAGCCAGCGTATGAGTTCCAAGCGCAGCCAGAATCCAGCCCTGCCCGTCCTCGACGACGCATACCGGCTCGCGTCGGTCAAGGACACCGAAGAGTCCACCCGCGACTTGGCCGCACGGCTGGCCACCACCGAGCTGCGCCGCGCCTCCCACCCCGGCCGGGCCACCTGGGATCCCATCGATCAGGCCGATCCCGTACCGGCCCCGCCGACCGTGGTCGACGGTGACGGGGACCTGTGGCTGCGGGACCGGGGCACCGGCACCTGGACCATGCCCGAATTCGACCCGAAGACGTTCCCGGACCGCTGTGGCGAGGTTCTGACGTGGAATCAGCTCGCCTGTGAGTACGGCCCGCTGACCGCACTGGCCAACGACCGCCACATCGGCGGCGGCGGCCGCCGCCGATGACCGCGCCGCCCTCTGAGTAGACCGCACCCCGGAAGGACACGGACGCGGCCCTGACAGTGGCCCTTCTCCCCGACCGGGCGCGGATCGGGCAACACGGTCCGGCGGTTGTCCTGGCCGTGTGCCCGCTTCGAGGTGCTGCGTTAGCCGGCAGGCAAGCGAACCGCCGCCACGGGATGCCTGACTGGTGATGCCCTGGGAGCAGGCCCACAGCAGCGGCCGAGGCGGAGCACACCTGCTCCCTGGTGGGGCCGCTGAGCTGCACTGATCTTCGTGGAGTCCTTGAAGCCTCGGTTACGATCCAGGCGTAAGGAGAGCCACAGCAGTGCCAGCACCACGCAAGTACCCCGATGAACTCTCCGAACGCGCCGTCCGTGAGGTCCGCTCGACCGGCCGCCCGGTGGCGCACGTCGCCCGCGACCTCGGCATCCACAGGGAGGCCGTATCATCCTGGGTTGCCAGGCCGAAGCCGACGCCGGTGAGCGCGTCGATCGCCTGACCAGCTCCGATCTGGAGGAGCTGAAGCAACTCCGGGAGGAAAACGCGGAGTTGCGGCGGGCGAACGAGATCCTCAAGGCCTCCGGCGTGTTTTTTGCCCAGGAGATCGACCGTCCCAGGACGAGGCCGCGCAGGTGGTTGACCACCTGCGCGACGGCTTCGGGGTCGATCCCGTATGCCGGGTACTGGACCTGTCGCCGTTCACCTACTTCACCCGGAAGCTGTCTCCTGGCGCGACGTACCCGCCAAGACCATCGGCTGCTAGGGACCGCCGCACCCCCACCCTGCGCCCATTCACCGGCGTCGGCACCGTCGCCCCTACGCCAGGAACTCAGCACTCCTGGCCACAGGCGACGTCCAGCTGCACCATGGTCGTCATCCGGCACCGGATGGCGGAGGAACGACGATGACACCGCTGCTGACGCGACCACCCGCGGGAGACCGTCCGAGTGATACTGCGGGAGGTGAGGAGACGGCGGCGCCGAGCGGTCGCGGTCGGCGATGGGCCTGCCTACGGTTGAACGCAGGACGCGCCGATGTGTCCGGCTCCGGGTTGCGCCACGCACCGAAGGTGCGGTCGTCCAGCAGGGGCACCGAAGGTGGGCCGGGTGGATCCGGACGATGGATCCGGATGGGCGGATGTTTCCGGCCGCAGCCACCGAGTCGATACCGAGATGGACCGGATCGTCGGAGGTCTACGGGACATGGTCCACACCCAGCGCCGTTTCCAGGACCTGCTGGACGCGGTGATGGCGGTGGGCAGGGACCTTGAGCTGCCGGTCGTGCTCCGCCGGGTGATCACCACCGCGATGGGCCTGGTCGACGCCCGCTACGGCGCACTCGGTGTGCTGAGCGACGACGGCGAACGCCTGGAGGAGTTCATCCCCGTCGGGCTGAGCGAGCAGCAGGTCGCAGCCCTGGCCGGGGTCGCGCTCCCGCACGGGCGCGGACTCCTGGGACATCTCATCGAGCACCCCGAACCGCTGCGTGTCGCGGACATCGGCGCTCACCCGGACGCGGTCGGCTTCCCGCCGGGCCACCCGCCGATGCGGACACTGCTCGGGGTGGCACTCACCGGACGCGGGCGGGTCTACGGCAACCTCTACCTGTGCGAGCGGCGCGACGGGCGGCCCTTCGACGACCACGATGAGGACATCCTCGTGGCGCTCGCCGGCGCGGCCGGCCTCGCCATCGAGAACGCCCGCCTCTACCGGCAGGTCCGTGCCAGCGCCGAGTACTTCCAGCGCCTCCTCCTTCCCGGCCTGCCCGATGTGGCGCCCTTCTCCGTCGCCGCGATCTACCGGGCCGCCGCCACCCCGGACCACGTCGGCGGAGACTGGTACGACGCCCTGATGCTCCCCGACGGCGCCTGCGCCCTGGTCATCGGCGACGTCGCCGGACACGACCTGAAGTCCGCCGCCACCATGGCCCAGACCCGCAACATGCTGCGTGCCCTCCTCTACGACCGCCGCACCCCGCCCAGCGCCGTCCTGACACAGCTCGACCGCACCCTCCAAGCGATCACCGACAACCCGATCACCACCACCTGCCTCGCCCGCATCGAACCCACCGAAAGAGGCTGGACACTCCACTGGAGCAACGCAGGCCACCCGCCACCGCTCCTGATCGGCCCCGATGGCACCACCCTCTACCTCGACGCCGCCCCCGGCCTGCCCCTCGGCGTCGACCCCGACGTGCCCCGCCCCGACCACAAGCGCCCCCTGCCCGGCAACGCCACCCTCGTGCTCTTCACGGACGGCCTGGTCGAGCACCCCCACCGCCCCCTGGACGCCGGCCTCACCGCACTCGCCCAGGTCGCCGCCGCCCACGCCGACCTGCCCCTCGAAGACCTGTGCCGCACCCTGGCCGACGCCCACCTCGGCGACGGCCACGACGACATCGCCGTCCTCGCCCTGCGCACCCCGCCCGCCGAACCGACCCACGGGACGCCGGCGACACACTCCCGGGCCCGATAAGAGGACTGGCTCCGTTCACGAGTTTCTCGTGAACAAAGCCAGAGGACTCACCCTGCCCGCGCGTCGGCCCGTTGCCCGGTATCGCTGATGGTCCCTGAGCACCTGATCCCGGCCACCTTCACCCGTGTCAATGACCTCGGCCGCTGCGCGGCAGTGCGGCGGACCGGCTCGGCCTATCGGGTCCCCGGCGGGCGGTCACCGTGCTGCCCGGTGGTGTCGATGGCATCGCGCAGGGCGGGCAGGTCCGCGATGGCGGCCTGCTCGGCGAAGCGGGCCAGCAGCCGACGAAGGACCCGCTCGTCCCGGTCGCGGACGGCTTCGGCGATGGCCGCCACCAGCGACGCCTGTGCATGCGGGTCGGGGGTGCGCACCTGCCGCGCGGTTTGCCGCGCTTCCAGCGCTCGCCTCCTGCTCACTCGTCCTCCTGGCCGCCTGGCGCGGCGTCCTCCGTCCTGGCGCGGCTGCGGCGACCGACCGCCCCGCCCTGTGCGGGGCGAAGAATACCTCCCCGACCTGCATCGAAAAATCTATTCCAGCCAGAGTAGACATTGCGGCGCACCGTGGTTAGTGTTTCTCTCGTAGACGAGGTCAAGCGGTACCCGCCAGACATGAACTGGCGGGCAGCAGGACAGAAGTTCGCAGGTAGGAACGGTTGCAGGGTCCTGAAGCCAGGGATGGTCCATCAAGGCGACAGGGTCGGCGGCCGGGCCTGGCGGCCCGCAGGCATCAGGGGTCGCCACCGAGCGGTACCGCAGTTCAGCAGGACGCAGGACACGCCGGGCAGGTGGGCGTGAAGAAAGTGACGCAAAAGGCGGCCCGGTCGCGGAGTCACGGAGCCACAGCAGGTGCAGGACGGCGACGGGACTGGCGACCAGGCCAGGTGACCCGCAGGCATCAGGGGCCGCCACCGAGTGGTACCGATTTCGGCAAGTGCATGACCAGCAGGTGAAGTTGAGTCAGGCAGTACCGGCAGTCGCAGTACGCGGTATCCCAGTGAAGGCGCCAGGCTGCCGGCGCGCGTGCTGGGAGTCCGGCAGTGGGGTTCCAGGCCGAGTGGTTGAGCAGGACAGGCCACGGGGCTGGCTGCCGGGACCGGCGGACCGCAAGGACCGCCACAGCAGTACCGGATTAGGCACTACCACGCAGTTCGCAGTACCAGCAGTTCCGAGCAGGTCGCAGTACCCGGAAGTTGGAAGTACCCGCAGTTCGCAGTAAATCGGTCAGTCCAGAGGACGAACGGAGGGGACAGAGCGCCATCAGGATCGCCCGGCCCGTGAAGCATCACCCGGGCGGATTCCGAAGACCCCAACGCAAGGACGGTGGTTTCCGGTCACGCATACGCGATCCCCGCACACCCCCTCCCCCGGGGCGAGGCGGACACAAGGAAGTCGGCCACAGAGCCGGCAGATGGTGTAAAACCCTTCGGGGCCCTGGGAGCCGCAACGGCCCCAGGGCCCCTCAACGCGTCCACCGCCACAACAAGAAGAGGTGCAGTGACCACGGCAACCATCCGACCGCACACCCCCGACTCCCTCGACGACGACGACTACCCGGCCTACACCATGGGCCGCGCCGCCGAGATGACCGGCACCACCCCCGGATTCCTGCGCTCCCTCGGAGAGCAGGGCCTCATCACACCGTTGCGCTCGGAGGGCGGACACCGCCGCTACTCCCGCTACCAGCTGCGGATCGCGATGCGCGCCCGTGACCTCGTCGACCAGGGCACCGCCATCGACGCGGCCTGCCGCATCATCATCCTCGAAGACCAGCTCGAGGAAGCGCTGCGCATCAACGAGCAACTGCGCGCCTCCCAGCACGGCCAGGAACCCGCGGCCGACACCTGACCCGCCCACCAGGGCGACGAGACCGGCCCGCGGTGGGCGCCAGCCGTGCACCGCCGGCCGTCCCGAAGACGAGTCCGCCGTTCCGGTGCACCGGACGACCGTTGCGCACCGTTCCGGCCGCCCGGCACCTGCCGCACCGGTCGCGGCCCTGCTGCACCGCCCGGCGTCGACCAGGTGCTGGGTGTGAGTTCCACCCCTGCGGAAGCCGCTTCCGGGCCGCGGGATTCCGGGGTCGGGTGAGGCCGCACCGACCTGCGCGTCCACTGCCCGGAGGGCCTCCCCCGGCGAGACGCGGGGCCGAAGGCAGCGGTGTGAGGGATACTGCGAGCGGACAGGGCGATGGCCGGCGCGTCGGCGCCGACGGGACGGTCCTAGAAGCTGAGCAGGCCGATGGCGTGGCCGTCATGGTCCACCACCGGCCACACGTCCAGGCCTCGGGCGCGCATGGCGGCGGCCGCCGCGTCTGCGGGCATGTCAGCGGTGGCGTACGGGGCACGGTCGAGGACGATGTCGCGCACCGGGGTCCGCTCGGTGTACCAGGAGCGGGCCTGGAACGGCGCGAGGTGCAGGCGCGTCAGCAGCCCCGCACAGCGGCCGTCGTCGTCGCGGACCAGGAGGTGGTCGGTGCCGGAGCTCTGCAGGACGTCCATCGCCATGTCGACCATGACGTCGTCGCTGATCTGCAGCTCAGGGCATTTCATGAGGTCGCCGACCGTGGCGGCGGTCTCGGTACGTTCGAGGGTGATGGTCATGGGCAGACTCCTTCGCGTATCACCGCCGGGACCGGCGGTAGGCAGGGCGCTGACGGTGGGACGGCCGGCGGGTGCGCCGGAGCGGGCCGAGAATGCGGTTCGCTTGGTGAGTGGTGGGGCCGGGACTGCGGCGGCAGTCCCAGCCCCCGTACGCGCTAAGCGGCGAGGGCAACGCGGCGCGGTGCCCGGCGGCGGCCGGAGGAGCCCTTGCTGTCGCGGCCCGTGGCGGTAGCGCGGGTGTCGACTCCCGCGCGGGCGGGGCGGCCGCGGCGCCCGCGGCTCGTGGACGCGCTGCGGCGGGGGCGTTCGACGACGGGGGCGGCGATCACGGTCGGGATGCCCGTCGGCACCCGGGCGCCGGTGATGCGCGCCAGGTCATCGTCGCCGGCGCTGACGCGGGTGGTAACGGGGGTGATGGCGGCCGTGGCCATCATGCGGGCCATCTCGCGGCGCTGGTTGGGCAACACAAGGGTGACGACGGTGCCGGACTCGCCGGCGCGGGCGGTGCGCCCACCGCGGTGCAGGTAGTCCTTGTGGTCGCTCGGCGGGTCGAGGTTGACGACCAGGTCGAGGCCGTCGACGTGGATGCCCCGGGCAGCGACGTTGGTCGCGATCAGCGCGGTGACCTGGCCGGTGCGGAACTGCTCCAGGGTGCGGGTGCGCTGCGGCTGGGACTTGCCGCCGTGCAGGGCGGCGGCCTTCACCCCGTTCGCGAGCAGGTCCTCCACCAGGCGGTCAGCGCCGTGCTTGGTGTCGATGAACATGATCACGCCACCCTCGCGGGAGGCGATGTGCGCGATCGTGGCGGCCTTGTCGTAGTTCTGCACGTGCAGCACGTGGTGCTCCATCGTGCTGACCGCGCCTGCGGACGGGTCCACCGAGTGGGTGACCGGATCCTTCAGGAACCGCCGGACCAGGCGGTCGACGTTGCGGTCCAGGGTGGCGGAGAACAGCATCGTCTGGCCGCCCTCGGCAACCTGGTCGAGCAGCTCGGTGACCTGCGGCAAAAAGCCCATGTCGGCCATCTGATCGGCCTCGTCGAGGACCGTGACGCCCACCCCGTCCAACTGGCAGTCACCACGCTGGATCAGGTCCTTGAGGCGACCGGGGGTGGCGACCACGACGTCGGCCCCCTGGTTCAGGGCGTGGGCCTGGCGTCCGATCGACATCCCGCCGACCACGGTCGCCATGCGCAGCCGCACCGCGTGGGCGAACGGGGTGAGGGCGTCGGTGACCTGCTGCGCGAGCTCGCGGGTGGGCACCAGCACGAGGGCCAGCGGCCGGCGCGGCTCCGCGCGCCGGCCGGCGGTGCGGGCCAGCACGGCGAGGCCGAACGCGATGGTCTTGCCGGAGCCGGTGCGGCCTCGTCCGAGGACGTCACGGCCGGCCAGCGAGTTCGGCAGCGTGGCGGCTTGGATCGGGAACGGCGCGGTGACGCCCTGGCGGGTCAGCACCGACAGCAGCGACTTCGGCATGTCCAGCTCGTCGAACGCTTCGACGGCCGGCAGCGCCGGGGTGGTGCTCACCGGCATCGCGAACTCGCCCTGAAGGGAGTGTCCCTGACGGGAGTTGCGGCCGTCGGCGGGCCGGTCGCCGTAGAAGGAGCTGCCGCCGGAGCGGGATCCGTAGGAACCGCCGGAGCGGGCGGAGGCCGAGGAGCGGGAGTTGGTGTTGCGGTACGGGGAGCGACTGGAGCGCTTCATGGGAAACCTTCCTAGGGCGGCACGTCGCGAGGCGGCTCCGCAGCGCGGGGCGCCGGCAGGAGATCGCGAGGAACGGGCCGAAAGTATGGAGAGGGCGCGGCGTGGACGGTGAAACCGTGCGGCACGTCACCTCAGGACCGCGCTCACCGCCAAGGGCGGGAGCGGAGGATCCTCGAACCGTGGGTGTCACGGCAGGGCGCCGATCCGGACGCGGCGCCGAGCGTCTCGCGTGGGGATGGCCGCCGGTGGCGGAGCCAGGGGGCCAGAAACGGCCGGGGATGTGCGTCGTGGCGCAATGCCGAGGGACCCGCACCGGGCATCATGTACGCGGTGCGGGCCCCTCGCTACCAGGCGGGTGCCGTGGCGAAAAACTACAGCGGACGAATGTTCTCGGCCTGCGGGCCCTTCTGGCCCTGCGTGACGTCGAACTCGACCTTCTGGCCCTCGAGCAGCTCACGGAAGCCGTTGGCGTTGATGTTCGAGTAGTGGGCGAACACGTCAGCGCCGCCACCTTCCTGCTCGATGAAGCCGAAGCCCTTTTCCGCGTTGAACCACTTCACAGTGCCATTAGCCATAAAGAAATCTCCTTCAAGGGGCTGTCCGAAGCCGCACAGTGCGGACTTCGAGTCGCCGCGATGAGCACCCACCCGGGGAAGAGCCGGGAAAGAAAAAGGCGCCTACGAAACATCAGCAGGCGCACACAAAGTTCATGGGAACCACTACTGCAACTACAACGACTCTAGCAGGTCCAGGCTCGCCACGGGCGGAAATTCCACCCCCGGTTCTGCAGGCCCCCTTCCCCGGGGCCATAGGGCGCGAGGCGAGATGACCGTCAACACACATGAGACACCGCCTAGTTGGTCTGGAAGCTCCGCCCTCTCGACGCCCGCGACCCACCCTCCTCGGATGGGCGAGCCCCACGAGCGCCAAGGACGGACCTGCCCCGCCGCGCCGACCACGCAGCGCGCCCACCGGCACCGTCCGTGATCATTACGGACCGCGTACGCGAAACTCCTGCCGCGGCTCAGAAATCGATTGCACCGGAGAGACCCGCTCCCGCGATTTTCGGCGCATACTGCAGGGAATGAGAAGATCTGTAGCAGTCCGCCGCGCCCTGCCCACCAGCCCCTTCAAGGCCCGGATCGAAACGCCACGCAAGCACTTCGCCGTCGGCGACCGCGTCACCCACGACACGTACGGCCTCGGCCGGGCCATCGAGGTCGAAAAAGACAGCGACATCGCGGTACTTGTCGACTTCGGATCACGACGCGAACGCATCACCCAGCCCTACGCCACCATGTACAAGCTCTGACCCGGACCAACACGGCTCCCGGCCCCGGAGGGGACGCGCCACGCGGAGCCGGCCGCGCGTCCCCTCCGGATCGAACAGGCACCCGCCACTCTGAAGCGGTATCGGCGGTGCCAGGCAAGGCACGTGAGACGCGCCCTCCATGGCCTCGACGACGAAGCCCTGGCGAAGACTGTCCTCGCCCGGGCTGTAAGAGCCCAACCACCCACAGCCGACCGGCAGACCGCCTTTCCCCGGTCCGCGGCCATCCTTCCGAGCAGCGACCCGTGCGGGCCAATGCTGCGCGATCAAGCTGCCCTACCCACCGAACGTGCTCCGTGATCACCCTCGCGGCGTGTCGCCAGCGCGTGTCCCGGCCAGTCGATCTTGCCGTGCTCCACGCCCCGCCCCGCACGCTCTGCCGCCACACCCACCACTCCCGCAACCCTGGACGGGCCATCACCACTTGGTTCGAGGAGGAGTCCCATGGCGCAGCGTCCCAAGCGTGGCCGGGTGTATCGGCGGTGCGGGTGCACGGACGGGAGCAGCGGGAAGCAGTTGGGTTCGTGGTGTCCGCGATTGGCTGCCGACATTTCGCATGGCCGGTGGACGTATGCGGTGGATCTGGCGCCGGAGGACGGCCGGCGCAGGACTCGGCGGCGGGGCGGGTTCGCCAGTCGGGCGGAGGCGGCCCGGGAGATGGCGCGGGTGCTGGATGCCGAGTACCAGGGCGTGTACGAGGACCGGACGCTGCGCGTCGGGCTGTTCCTGTACGAGTGGCTGGAGGCGAAGCGGTCGGCACTGGCACCCAACACCTGGGCGGGCTACCGGGCGTGCATCGAGCGCGACCTGGTCCCGGCGTTCGGCGGCATGCTGCTCATCGACCTGCGGCCCAAGCACATCGACGCCTGGGTGAGCATGCAGCTCGCCGCCGGCCGCGGGCGCACCACCGTGCACCACGCGGTGGCCATGCTGCGCAACGCCCTGAACCACGCGGTGCGCACGTGGCGGCTGCGCTACAACCCGGCCAAGCACTCCGTTCCCGCCAAGCCCCGCGCCGCCGTACGCGTCTGCTGGAGCCCGGACCAGGCTGCGGCGTTCCTGCGGCACAACGCCGGGCAGTACGCCGACCGGCTCACCGACCTGTTCGAGGTCATGCTCGGCACCGGCATGCGCCGCGGCGAGATCCTCGCCCTGCATTGGGAAGACGTGCACCTGATGGACCGCAAGCTCTACGTCCGCTGGACCCTGGCCGCCGTCAACAACAACGAGAGCCTCTTCGGCGAGCCCAAGACCGAGGCCAGCCGCGCCTGGGTCAGCCTCTCCCCCAGAGTCATGGCCGCTCTCCACCGCCAAGCCGCCATTCAGATGGCCGCCCACCCCGATGGCCGACTCGAAGGCCTCGTCTTCGCCAAGCCGGACGGCGTGCCGCTGCGCCCGCAGTGGGTCCTCGACCAGCTCCGCAAGCGCACCGCCGAGGTCGGCTTGCCCAAGATCGGCCTTCATGACTTGAGGCACACCGCTGCCAGCATCATGATCGCCGAAGGCATCCCCATCGCCGTCGTCTCCAAGACCTTGCGCCACACCACCCTGGCCATCACCATCAACCTCTACGGCCACCTCCTCAAAGACTCCGCCGACGAAGCCGTCAAGGCGTTGTCCTCGGCCCTGGACCACGCCGACGCCAAGCGCTGCGACCCCACCCTCATCGCCGGCTCCGATACGGGCCAACTGCCTGCAGCGGCATAGAGCACTGCCTGCTGCAGACGGACGCTGGCTGCTCGGGCCCTGCCGTGTCTCGTGGCCGTCCACGTCCGGGAAGCCCCACCGGGCTAGGAATAACTTGCACCGCATATTCGCTCCAGCGCATACTGGGGCCGTGGCATGGGAAGTCTCACTGGAGAGCGAGGTCGAGGAGTGGCTGCTGGACCTCGCGCAGCACCACCCGCGAACGGCCGACGAGGTCGTGGCCGCCATCGACAAGCTCGAGCAGGACGGCCCCACCCTCGGCCGGCCGCTGGTGGACCGTATCCACAGCTCCAGGCACCACAACATGAAGGAGCTCCGGCCGCGGACGACAGGGCCCGGAGAGATCCGCATCCTTTTCGCCTTCGACCCTGAGCGCCAGGCCATCATCCTGGTTGCGGGCGACAAGGCCGGAGCGTGGCGGGAGTGGTACGAGATCAACATCCCCATCGCCGACGAACGCTTCAGCAGGCACCTGAAGGCCATCGAGGAGGGCAAGCCATGAAGTCGTGGAAGGACGTACGACCCAACGTCGTCACCGACCCGCAACGCGTCGCCGCACATCGGGAGAAGCTCGACGCCGAGGTACGCGCCTACCGCCTCGCCGAGATCCGCCGCGAGCAGGACCTCACCCAGGCCGAGGTCGCCGAGATCATCGGCATCACCCAGCCCAATGTCTCACGCTTGGAGAGCGGTGCCCTCGACACTGCAGCGCTGTCCACCATCCGCGCGTACGTCGAGGCGCTCGGCGGCCAGCTGCGCATGGTCGCCGACTTCGGCGACCGCACCCTCACCATCGGCTGATGCCGGCGTCGCCAGTTCCTTGTCGTACGAGGCGGCAGACAGCCGCGATCAAGCGTATGGGTCACGCAGCGGCCGGGGCGCACGCGCTCCGCGCGTGATCTCCTCCGGTAGGTCCGGGCCGGCGGTGTAGTAGCGGCCCTGGGCCTCACCTTCGGCTGTGAGCGAGCCTGCGCGCACCAGTTCCCGGATGTCGCGCTGGGCCTGCTGCCCGCTGCGCTCGGCATCGGCCTGGCAGGCGGCCCGGCGTACGCGGTTGCCCATGGCAGCCGGGTAGAGGGCGAAGAACATGCGGTCGGGCCAGCCGCGCTGCTCGACGGCCTTGTTGAGGGCGCTCCAGACCTCGCGGGTGGTGTTCACCTGGCGCTCGACCGTCTGGGCCTGCTGATGGTGGGCACGCAGGCGAGCGCACCCCGGGCAGGGTGTTCCGCTGGGGCATCCAGACGGGGCCGCCGGCCTCGGCGAACAGCAGGTGGAAGGCCGTGTCGAGCGCCTTCGACACGGCCTTCCACGTGTGTCCTACCGCCGGTCGGGTGCAGGCCGATCAGCCCAACACCCGACCTCCGGCGCCGATCGACTGAGGTGCACCTGGTCGCGAGGGACCCGGGACATGTCCTCTCGACCTGGTTGTCGCGGTACTACGAGGAGACCGCGGGGAGGCTGGTGTGCTCCTTCTCCAGCAGGGCGGTGATGTGGCGGTGCAGGCCCTGGACGCTTTCGGCGCTGGCTTCGGCGACGATGGCGCGCTGGGCGGGGGTGAACGGGGAGTCGGGGCTGTAGAGGGTGCGGCGGGTGAAGCTGGTGGTGCCGTCGCCGTCCTCGGTGAGCAGGTACTGCAGGCCCGCGCCGAGGCGGTCGTCGATGAGGAGGGAGGACTTGGCGTACTCCTGGTGGACGACGCGCCAGTAGAGGTGCTGTTCACTGCCGTCCTCGAGGATGCCGTACTCGTAGATCACATCGTCGACGCGGTAGGGGCGCTCGGTGACGCCGCCGACGCCGTGGCTGGCGACGTGCCACTCGGGCCAGAAGCGGGCCTGGGTGACGAGATCGAAGACGAACCTGGCGGGGGCCTTGAAGGTGACGGTGTTGCTGTCGCCTGCGGTCCAGTCGTTGTACTCGGTGCTCATGTCGGAACCTCCTTGAATGAGCTAGCGCTCTCAAAGTGAGAGTACACACGATATGGTAGTACATGCAAAGTGTGTATATTCATTCGCGGGACCGGAAGGGGTGCGGCAGCGATGGAAGACGAACGACGGCCGGGACGTCAGGTGTCGGTCCAGGAGGTACTCGCGCGTGCGGGCGACGTGCGGGAGGCCTTCGACACCATTGCCAACACCTGGTCGCTACTCATCCTGCTCGCGCTGCGGGACGGCACGCTGCGCTACAACGAACTCAAGCGCACCGTGGGCGGCGTCAGCGAGCGCAGACTGTCGCAGACGTTGAAGATGCTCGAGCGCGACGGGGTGGTGGACCGGAAGCTGGTGCGCTCCATCCCGTCCCACGTCGAATACAGCCTCACCCCGACAGGCGAGGTGGTCGTCGACTCACTCGGTGAGCTGTTGTCCACGATCATCGAATTCTCGCCACGGGTCGCAGCCGCACGGCGGCGTTACGACGAGAAGCAGGCTCAGGCCCAGGAGAACCCGGAGCGCTGAACCAGAGTCGCGCGCTGGGCACCGGCTGCTTTGGCCCGAGGGCCTCCCGGCTGTACCAGTGAATCAGAGGTTCCGCTCGCGGATCAGCCGGAGGCGAATCGGGGGGAGGCCGTAGCGGATCGCGTTGGTGACCAGCTCGCTGACGATGAGTTCGGTGAGGAAGACGATCTCGGCCGCGTTCCAGCTCGTGAGCCGGTCGGTCACGAGGGCACGGGCGTGGGCGACGGCGGAGGGTTCCGTGGGCAGATCCCAGGTGACGACCCGGTCATGGGGCAGCCGACAGTCAACGCATGCCCCCGACCACACCGGGTGACTCCGCTTCCTGAAGGAACGCCCCTCACGTACGAAGAGGTACCGATGAACGACACCGCGACCGGGCCCAGTCGACCGCGTCCGAATCAGGACCCGAACGCCCCGCGTTCCGCGCCCGGACGGTGACCGAGAAGCCGGCAACAGACCGCCCGCCGCGGTCTGGCTCGGGATGTGCGCGATCCTGGACTGGGGCGGCCGCTCGCGCGGCGGCGTGCCCGTTCGGCTGGCGCGAGAACTGGCCTGCTGGGGCGCGTCGTGTCCGATCGCGCGCCGCGACGCGGGCCAAACAGACGCGACCGACCCGGGCGGAGGTCATTCGGCTGATGAACGGCATCGAGCACGAGTCGGCAGGAGCGCGGGACACGACCGAGGGCCGCGTCTACACCGTCACCGGCAGCGACTGGGGCGAGGTCATCGGCGACGCGCAGCGACAGAAACGGGCGGACGACGAGCGGATCATCGTCAACATGGGTCCGCAGCACCCATCCACTCACGGTGTGCTGCGCCTGGTCCTGGAGATCGACGGCGAGACGGTGAAACAGGCCCGCTGCGGCATCGGCTACCTCCACACCGGCATCGAGAAGAACATGGAGTTCCGCAACTGGGTCCAGGGCACCACCTTCGTTACCCGCATGGACTACCTGATGCCGCTGTTCAACGAGACCGCCTACTGCCTCGCGGTGGAGAAGCTGCTCGGGATCACCGAGCAGATCCCGGAGCGGGCGAGCGTGATCCGGGTGCTGATGATGGAGCTCAACCGGATCTCCTCGCACCTGGTCGGGCTGGCTGCCGGCGGGATGGAGATCGGCTCCACCACGCTGATGGTCTACGGCTTCCGGGACCGCGAGGTCATCCTCGACATCTTCGAGCTGGTGACGGGCCTGCGCATGAACCACGGCTACGTCCGGCCGGGAGGCCTGGCCCAGGACCTGCCCCCGGGTGCGCCGGACCAGATCCGCGAGGGCGTGAAGCTGCTGCGCTCGCGGATGCACGAGTACGACAAGCTGGCGACGAAGAACCCGGCCTTCAAGGCCCGGCTGGTCGACGTCGGTTTCCTGGACCTGGCCGGCTGCCTGGCGCTGGGCGCCACCGGCCCGATCCTGCGGGCCACCGGCCTGCCGCACGACCTGCGCAAGTCGTACCCCTACTGCGGCTACGAGAACTATGAGTTCGAGGTCGCGGTGGCCGACACCGCGGACTCCTACGGCCGGTTCCTGATCCGCCTGGAGGAGATACGCCAGTCGCTGCGGATCGTCGAGCAGTGCCTGGACCGGCTGGCCCCCGGCCCGGTCATGGTGGCCGACAAGAAGATCGCCTGGCCCGCCCAACTGGCCGTCGGCCCGGACGGGTTGGGCAACTCGCTCGACCACATCCGAAAGATCATGGGCGAGTCCATGGAGGCACTGATCCACCACTTCAAGCTGGTCACGGAGGGCTTCCGTGTCCCGCCGGGGCAGGCCTACGCGGCGGTCGAGTCCGCCAGGGGTGAGCTGGGCGTGCACGTCGTCTCCGACGGCGGCACGCGGCCGTACCGGGTGCACTTCCGCGACCCGAGCTTCACCAACCTGCAGGCGATGGCCGCGATGTGCGAGGGCGGGCAGGTCGCGGACGTCGTCGTCGCGGTGGCGAGCATCGACCCGGTCATGGGAGGCGTGGACCGGTAAGAGCTGTCGCACCGCAGACGTGCCGCTGGGCGGGCTGGAAGCAGGTGCGACGGTGAAGCCGGCGGTAACTGGTCGCGCAGGTCGGCTTCACCGAGTGGACTTCGATGACCGTGCCAACACGAAATCGATTTCCCGCGCTGGGCCGCCGGGCCGGCCCACACCGGACGCCCACGGCCAGTGGGCAGTGGCAGCATCAGCGGCCCGCCGCACCCGCTGGCGCGCTCCACATCGCAGTCCGGGCACTCGGCGGCCTCGGCCCTTGCCTCCCCACGCAACTCCAGCTCGGAGCCCGGACGGCCGCCGAGCGGTCCCTTGCACGTCCACGGTGGCCCCTTCGCATGGGCCTCACGGGCGGCCCGCAGGGCGTCCAGGAGCGCGGTGTCCGGGCTGTACGCCGTTCAGGATGCGGCCGGCTCTGCCTCTCTTCGCAGTCAGGACGCGCAGTCGCGGCAGATGGGCCGGCCGTTCCCGTCCTCGCCGGCGAGCTGGGCGCGGTGGTGGACCAGGAAGCAAGTCATGCAGGTGAACTCGTCCTGCTGAAGAGGCACAACTTGAACGGTCAGTTCCTCGCCGGACAGGTCGGCACCCGGAAGCTCGAGGCCTTCGGCGGCCTCCGTGTCGACGTCGACCGCAGAGCCCTGCTTGTCATCACGCCGGCTTTTCAGTTCCTCGATACTGTCGTCGCCGGCGTCGTCGCCAGTGTTGCGCGGGGCGTCGTAGTCGGTTGCCAAGGCGCACCTTCTCATCAAGGGTCGGTTCCGGAGGGCGAGTCGTACCGCTTGCCCGGGGCGGCGCAGTGCCGGCACGCCGCGAGTTCGAACGGGCCGAGCGCAAGGCCAGTACCGCGCCTGGGACCGACCCTACGCCGTCCTGGCCGCCGATCCCCGCCCCCGACGCCGGGCCCCAGCACAACGGCCGGCCGATGAGCGCCGAGGAACCGGTCGCGCTCCACCACGCCGCCCACACCAGGCACGCCGCGACCGTTCGTACGATCTTCGCCCAGCCCGCCGAAGCCGCGGTCCGATCCCAGCTGGACACCGTCGCCGACATGCTCGGCAAGCAGTTCCCCAAGGTCAGCCAGATGCTCCTGGAGGCCAAGGACGACCTGACCGCCTTCGCGGCCTTCCCGGAACGACATTGGAAGAAGGTCCAGTCCACCAACCCGCTGGAACGGATCAACCGCGAGATCAAACGCCGCACCGACGTCGTCCAGGTCTTCCCCAACGACGACGCGCTCCTGCGACTGGTCACCGCCGTGCTCTTCGAGATGCACGACGAATGGATCGCCTTCCCCCGCCGCTACCTGCCCGAGGCCAGCATGGAGAAGATCTACCCGAGCGAGCCCGGCCGCAACGAACTCCCGCCTACTTCATGACCGTTGGCACACGACCACTACACCACTCTACGGGACACAACCGCCCAGAGCCTGTCGACCCACTCAACCCGGCGATGTAGTGCCCCTCCCAGGGAGTACGGTGGCGCCTCTCCCGCCAGCGGCCCGCTACTGCGGCCACCCAGCGTGCCCCTCGGGGCTCCCCTGTCCGTCCGGCTCCCAGACATCGGCAACAACACGCACAGCACGCGTCGGCCCCGCATCTTCCTGGCCTTGCTTCAGAGCCCTGCCGACCAGGAAGTCGGCGTACTCCTGAGCGGACCCATCGAAATGGTCCGTGTACGGCAGAGCCGGCTGCGTGACCGTTTCGTTGCCCTCTGCCGAGAGCACGCGCACTCGCCATCTGTATCTCGCCATGGCGGCCTCCGTCGGAGTTCATGCCTCATCTCGACCGTATGACAATCGCGCCGAGGTGGCTCGGCGGCTGCCGGCGATGGCAGGTGCCTACCAATCTCCCACCATGCCGCCTCGCAAGGGCGCCAGCGGGGTGACGTAGACGACCTCTCGGGCGACCATCTGGGCCGGTGAGCTGTGGTGATCCCCTTGGAAAGTGCACAAGGGGTCGGTAGCGGCCATTCGGGGGTGATTATCGGAGGTGCGGAGTGTCGAATCCGGGGGCGGCGAAGGAATTAGGGCTGAAGCGACCTGCCGCACCCGAGCGGCTGTGCTGGACCCCGCAACAGGCCTCCGCCTTCCTGCGCCACAACGCCGAAACCTACAACGACGTCTACGCCGACATCTTCGAGGTCATCCTCGGCACCGGCATGCGCCGCGGCGAGGCCCTGGGCCTGCACTGGCCGGACATCCACTTCCAGCAACGCGTCCTGTTCGTACGCTGGACCCTGGCCTCGGTGAACAACGCCCGCCTACACCTGCAAGCACCCAAGACCCGCGCCAGCCGCAACTGGGTCAGCCTCTCCCCCCGCGTCACCGCCGCACTACGCCGCCAGCCGCCCGCCACCGAAGCACCCACCCCGACCACCCCCGTCTCCAAGGCATGGTCTTCACCCGCCCCGACGGCAAACCCATCAACCCCGAGCGCCTCCTGCACACCCTGCGCCAACGCTCAGCTGAGATCGGCCTACCCAAGATCGGCCTTCACGACCTCAGACACACCGCCGCCACCATCATGATCAGCTCCCAGGTGCCACTCGCCGTCGTCTCCAAGACCCTGCGGCACTCCACCCTGGCCACCACCGTCAACATCTACGGCCACCTGCTCCCCCAAGCCGCCCGCGAAGCCGTCACCGCCCTCGCCGACGCACTCGACCACGCAGACCTCCGCCGCGAGATCAACTGACAGGCCATCAGATGGTGCGATTACCTCGCGCCCACCCCAGAGACAAACCGCCAGGCCAGAGCGCCGGACGTGACCATCCTGCGACCACGCACCCTCCGGAAACGAGTGAGAGCGGGCACCCGGTTTCCCAAGTACCCGCTCCCACAAGCGACTTCACAGTCGGGACGACAGGATTTGAACCTGCGACCCCTTGACCCCAGCGCCGCACTGACCGGCGCCCGGGTCCTGGCGGAGATCGGCGACGACCGGACCCGCTTCGCCACAGCCGGATCGCTCAAGGCCTACGCGGGAAGCGCCCCGGTCACCAGAGCAAGCGGCAAGAGCTGCAGGGTCATGAGCCGGAAGGTCAAGAACCAGAGACTGGCCACCGTCGGCTACGTCTGGGCTTTCGGCGCTCTCACCAGGTCGCCAGGCGCCAGAGCCCACTACGACCGGCGGCGGGCAGCCGGCGATCGTCACGTCGCAGCACAACGGAACCTCTTCAATCGGTTCATGGGCATGCTGTTCCACTGCCTCCAGAACGGTCACACCTACGACGAAGCAGTCGCCTTCCCGGAGGCATTCGCAGGGCCCAAAGCAGCAGCCGCTTGACGCTTATCCGCGTGGGATGTCTTGTCCCCGGCGACCGCATCGGGCCGGGTGCGGGGACGACCGACCGGCCCGCAGACCCGGACCTTCTTCAGCACGGGGATGAACTGCGGGCTGTCAGCGGCCTGCCCCTCGGTCAGAACGAACACCAGCGGGCGGCACCTCCGGTCGCCGGCGCAATAAACCTTGCTGGTCTGCCCGCCCCCGGAGCGTCCGAGCAGGGCGGCCGTCAGCCGGAGCTTGCGCCGCCGCCGGATACGGCGTCGCAGGTGATGGGCTCAGGCGGCGCGGCGGGTGATGATGCTGTAGACGGATGCCCGGTCCTTGGCGAGGGACTCTGAGAAGCTCACCGCCATCTCCCGGAGTCCCTCGATCAAGCCGGTGACCCAGCCCGGTCCGAGGACAGCGACCTCAAGGCACTCCCCGCGAAGGGCCAATGTGTTCGCGCCGGAGTGACTTAGGGCCGGGGCAGGGCGCAGGAGGCCGTCCTGCCGCGCATGTGCCGCCTGTTCTTCGCCACCAGGGCGTAGACCTGACGGGCGCAGGTTCGCACGCCGGGCAGACCGGCTGCGGCAGCTGCCAGTTGGTACCGGCGGGCCGATGAGGATCCGACGAATCGAGCCAGCGCGTCTGCCCCGCTCGCGCGGACCGCGCCGTTGTGAAAGAGGAGCACCTCACGGTCCAGCCGCGCCAGGTGCGGGGCGGTGAGCCGCTCCGGCAGAGCCTGCCACGGTACGGCTTCGATCTGCGGACCGGCCAGGCGGCGGATCCGATCGATCGTGACTTGGCAGAAGCCGCAGTCCCCGTCATACGCCAGCACCGGTTCTGTGCTGCCGGCCGCGCCGCTCATCTCGTCTCCGTCCACGGCTGGAACAGTTCCTCGCACATCTTGGTCTCAGCCGGCCGATCCGGGCTGCGCCGGTACGACTGGGCTCTCCCTCTGGGATGGTTCCTCTGCTCCCGCGGCAGCTGCCCGTTGAAAGGTGCGCCGCCACCGTTGTCCCAGGAATGTGTAGAAGCGGTCCGGCAGGAATACGGCATCAGCGACGATCATGGCTCCGGAGAAGAGCGGAAGACCCATCAGAACGGCGATGCCCACGTGCATCCCGAGCAGCATTGTCAGGACGATGTACTTCAGCCTGCCGAACAGCACGAACGGGAAGGCCACCTGCAACAGCACCGTCATGTAGGTGGTGACGGCGATCAGGATGGGATGGCTGTCCACCATGAGTGACAACGCGGGCCAGGGCCGGAACAGGTCGAGGTTCATGACGTAATGGAGGGCAGTCCCGTTTTCCCAGGAGCCGCCCTGCACCTTGTACAAGCCTGCGGATCCGTAGACGATGCAGACCTGAGCCGCGATGACGACCATGGCACAGTTGTGCAGCACAGTGCCCAATAGCTCGCGTGTGACCCTGAGTTGATACCGGAAGCTGGGCGTTCTCGGACCTGCCACCGAGTGCTCTGCCTTGCCTGAGGCCACGAGGCGTGTCCTCCGCGCGTCGAGGGACCAGCGGCGGCCGCAAGCAGTCAAGGAGAGGTACACGGCCATGAGGAGGATGAGGTTGTCTCCCCCGTCCGTCATGAAGATGGCCCGAGCATGGAACGAGGTCACCACGACAGCGAACAGGATCGACACCATCCTGGTCCGCCAGCCCAGGACGAACAGTACGGACGTGACGACAGCCGTCGCATAGCAGATCTCGAAGTACGCCTGGCTGTCAGACAGGGTAAGAATGCTGAACCAGCCGGTCTGATCGAACAGTTGCCTCGCCAGGGCGGGCGTCCACGGCGAACCAGGACCCCAGATCTCGTCGCGGTGCGGGAACTCCCTCAGCAGGAAGGCCAGGTAGAGCAGGCCGTACCCGATGCGCAGCACTGCCGCCGCGTACAGGGACATCGGTCGATCGGTCACCGCGCTGCTGAGCGCGCCGATTCGGCGGAACATCCGTTGGCTGTCTGCGTCACCGTTCCGCAGGGCCGTGCGGCGCGGAGGGAGCGTCGGAACTGGAGCCTGCTCAGTTTCCATTGGATGCCACCTTCCACCAGGGCAGATACCTGGTGTCGACCGAGGCTGGTGCAGCCGGGCGCGGACCGCCCGGCGTGGTGGGCGCCGCGATGGGCGTAGTAATCACCCGCAACTGGACGGCCTCATACGTAACGTTCTGATGGACGGCGAGTCGCTCCACCGCGATGTTGCGAAGGTATCTCTGCAACATCACAGCCCGCTCGGAGTGCGGCTGGTCGTCGCTTCCATACGCTTCGAGATAAGCGATCCAGGATCGACGCAGCATGTTCTGCGTTGTATGACTCGGGAAGACGTTGTGCTCGACGTCGGAGTCGTCGACGGCGGTCAGGTCGAACCAGTCACTGACCTCACGGTTACCATCCGCTGAGGTCCGCTCGGTTCTCACGGAAATCTGCCGGGTCACGGACTCCGGGTCCGGTGCGAACAGCCGCCAGTTCTGCTCGAACAACGGGAAGATCCACGCATTGAGCTGCCTGCCGTAGTACTGGGATAGTTGGTTCGAGGGAGCTACATACAGAAATACCAGAAACACGTGGACGAGGGACGTTGCCAGGCACAGAGCCACAGCGACGACCGTGGCCGCCCCCAACGGGCGCGACAGTCCTGACAGGCCGGCAAGCTGCTCGCCGGGCTCCGTGACGGACGGCTGGGCGCCCTGCACTGCGTCGACGGGGATGCCGTCGTCGGCCGGTTGGCGGCCCGCTTGTTTCGTCCTCACGGGCTCTGTGCCGCCCATCGCGCGACTGGGCACCGTCCTTACCACTGTGACTGCTCCCTCGACTCTGCATGCCTTGAACGTCTTGGGGCGCGCGACAGGATCCATGACGATCCGCCGCGCGCCACCAGTCCTGCGTTCCTCTAGCGGGCTGCCGCCTCGGGGCAGCCCCCGAAGGCCGCACGCCCGAGCCGCATTCACGCGCGAGGGCCTCTACTCATGGCCCGCCTGTCGTGGTGCCCACCTGGCTTCCTGAATCAGCTACGAGTTCATGGGCTCGCCCCACTTGTCGTCGCACGGAGAACACCCGTGCTCGCCATGGTCGCCGTGCTCGCCGTGCTCGCCATGGTCGCCGTGCTCGCCATGCTCGCCATGGTCACCGTGCTCGCCATGGTCACCGTGCTCGCCGTGCTCGCCGTGGTTACCGCCCGTGGTAGCGCCGGTGATGCCACCCGTCGTGGTACTACCAGTGGTGTTGCCGGCGACCGCGCCACCCAGGAGGCCGCTTGTCGTGCCACCCGTTGTCAGCACACCGCCGAGCACACCGCCCAGGAGACCGCCCGTGGTGCTGCCAGTGGTACCTGCAGTGGTGGTGCTGCCAGTGGTACCGGCAGTAGTGGTACCGGCAGTTGTACCGCCAGTGGTGCTCGCTGGGCAGCTGGGCAGGGTGATCCGATTGGTGTCCAGCGTCACGGAGCCGTTGCGAGCCAGCGCTCGACCATCGATGCTCGCGCTGGTGTTAAGCCCGATCGAGGTCAGTGCCAGGATGTTGCCCACGAAGGTGGTGTTGGTGCCCAGCGTGGCAGAACTTCCGATCTGCCAGTAGACGTTGCACGGCGCAGCACCGTTGATCAGGAGCACACGGCTGGCGGATGCCGTCGTCAGGGTCGATCCGACCTGGAAGACCCAGACGGCGTTGGGGTTGCCCTGCGCGTCAAGCGTGAGGGTGCCCGTGAGGTCGATGGAAGACGAGGCGGTATAGACACCCGGAACAAGCGTCAGGCCACCGAGGTCTCCAGGGGAGGTGAGGGTGACATTCGTGGCCTGGCTCGCGGCGTTGTTGTACGCCGTGGTCAGATCGGTCTGGGCCTGAAGCGCGACCGCATCCGCCTTGTGAATGGCCCCGCTCACCAAACCAGGCGGAAACCCGGTGATTGACGAACCCGGGCTCACTCCGAGGTCTCCGGTGATGGCGGAGGGACCGGTGTTGGTGACCGACTGGCCACCCAGAACCGCGAAGCTGCTCGCCGTCCCCAGGGGAACGGCCGTGGCAATGGCATGAGCCGGCAGCAGCGATGTCGTGATTGCGGCAGCGACGATGAACACGATCGTCGCGACCCAAGTCGAAATTGCGCGCCAGTTAAGCGCACCAGAGATGTTCAGTGTCATCTAAAGGCCTATTTCTTTGGGGAAATATGGCAGGTTCGCGATCGTCGATCTCCGACGACCTGACACTCCCTTCCCGTCGACAGGAATCGTAGATTTTGACGACCCATCCCTCATCCTCCAAGGGAAGAGGTTCGACTTTATGTTAGCCGACATCAAAGATCTGCACGCGATCCATGCGGGTGATTTCCGAACGAACTGCCACTTATGGTCACATAATCAAATAGATATGCTTGGTGACCGCCCTCCGCCCAGTTACGCCGAGTCGACAACGACCTAGGGCGCGTATTTGATTCACCGTCGTGGCGGGTCTTGATCTGGTAGATCGTTATGTGTGACGCGAGTGCAACTGAAGTATGCGGAGTGGAAGTTCATCGAGGCCGTACCTGCCGATCGGCGAGTGCGACCCGTACCCGGAGTGGCTGCGGCAGCAGTTCGAGGGCGTGATCTGGCGATTCCGGACGGGCGGGCAGTGGCGGGAGATGCCGCAGGAGTTCGGCGCCTGGTCGACCGTCTCCAACCGGTTCCGGCAGTGGAGGGAACCGATCCGAGGCTCGCCGCCACCGCACCGCGCGTGCTCCGGGTTGTACGAGCCCATCAACCAACGGCCGAGCGGCGGACCGCCTTCTCCCGGTCCGCGGCCACTCTTCCGAGCAGCGACCCCGTGCAAGCCGATGCTTCGCGATCAAGCTGCCCTACCCACCGAACGTGCTCCGTGATCACCCTCGCGGCGTGTCGCCAGCGCGTGTCGCGGCCAGTCGATCTTGCCATGTTCCACGCCCCGCCCCGCACGCTTTACTGGCACGCCCACCGTCCCGGCAACTCTGGACGGGCCATCACCACTTGGTTCGAGGAGGAGTCCCATGGCGCAGCACCCCAAGCGTGGCCGGGTGTATCGGCGGTGCGGGTGCACGGACGGGAGCAGCGGGAAGCAGTTGGGTTCGTGGTGCCCGCGGCTGGCCGCCGACACCACGCATGGCCGGTGGACGTACGCGGTGGACCTGGCGCTGCAGGACGGCAAGCGCAGAATCCGGCGGCGGGGCGGGTTCGCCAGCCGGGCGGAGGCGGCCCGGGAGACGGCGCGGGTGTTGGATGCCGAGTACCGGGGTGTGTACGAGGACCGGACGCTGCGCGTCGGGCTGTTCCTGTACGAGTCGCTGGAGGCGAAGCGGTCGGCGCTGGCCCCGAACACCTGGGCGGGCTATCGGGCGTGCATCGAGCGTGACCTGGTCCCGGCGTTCGGCGGCATGCTGCTCGTCTATCTGCGGCCCAAGCACATCGACGCCTGGGTGAGCGCGCAGCTCGCCGCCGGCCGCGGGAGCACCACCGTTCACCACGCGGTGGCCATGCTGCGTAACGCCCTGAACCACGCGGTGCGGACGTAGCGGCTGCGCTACAACCCGGCCAAGCACTGCGCGCCCCCGATCAGCTTGTTGTGCCTGCGGGCACCCGGCTGGACTCCGGCGGGACTTGTTGCCTCGCGTGGTTCGCGATCTGTCCCACCGACGGGCGGGATTTTCGGATCTCACCTTCGTCGTTTCAGCGCACGTGCCGCGCGCGGGAGTTCTTCATGAATGAGTCGACCGGTCAGTGCGCCGCCGTACACGACGGCGCCGACGCCGACGAGCCAGGACTGGATGACCAGGACGGTGCCGATCGGTCCGTAGGCGAGGGTGTTGGTGGCGATGAGTGGCGAGAAGACGAGCCGGGAGAAGAGCCTCAGGCCGAGCAGCCCGACGGTCGTGGCCACGGCGCCGGGTAGCAGGGCGCTCCAGGGGACCCTTCCGCCGAGCAGCATGCGCTGTGACCACCAGAGGAACAGGGTGGCGCTCAGCACTGCGGCGACGCCGCCCGCCGGGGTCTGCCGCCACAGGGTGGTGGTGGCGGACAGGAGGAGGAGCCCGATGAGGGCGGCGAGCCACAGGAGGTGTCGCCACCTGGCCCACCAGCGGGCCGGTGGCAGGCCCCAGATCTTCTCGTAGGTGGTCTGCACCACCGCCCCGAAGGACAGGCCGAAAACGGCGAGGGCGGCGAGGCTGAACGCCGTCGTGGTCCGCAGGGTCTGGCCGGGCAGGGCGATCAGCTGCTCGACCTTCTTCCTGGAGGGCGCCGACACGCCGAGCCCTTCGCCCAGCCACCCTGCGAAGCCCTGCCCGTGCGCCGGATCGGCCGCTGAGATGACGATCAGCAGCGGCACGAGCGTGAGGAACCCGAGTGCCGCAAAGCCCAGCGCACGCTGCCACAGTTCGAGAGTGCTGGCCCGCCTCCATCCGCGCCCGGCCGGCGAACGGCGGACCATCCGGCGCAGCCGCCCGAACAGGGGCGAACGGCCCTCGGCATCGGGAGGCTGCATCGGCATGGATGTTGACTACCACGGTCGATGCCGTCGCCGAGCATACGGCGCGGCCAGAGTGGGGTCGGGGCAGCGATGTGCCGCGCGGGCCACGTCGGGCCTGCGGGCGCGGTCGTCAGTGTTTGAAGGCGTCCTTGATCTTCGCTCCGGCCTGCTTGGTGTTGCCCTTGGCCTGGTCACCGCGGCCTTCGGCCCGCAGGCGGCGGTTTCCGGTGACGCGGCCGACGGTCTTCTTGGCGCCGCCTTTGATCGCCTCGGCCTTGTGCGCGATCTTCTTGGCGATACTCATCGGGCTACCCCTTCGAGAGAGCCATCTACTGGGGCGTGGAAGGCTTCGGGGCAGGGGCCCGTCAGCGGTCTGCATGTGGTGGTGGCGGCGTTTACCGGTGGGCGGCTCGATGCCCGAACGGATGTGTCCAGCTCCGGTGACCGTCGCCGGGGCTGGGATGCGGGTCGTCGCGGGGTGAGTCGTTCCGTTGTACGGCGGTCTGCGCGCGGGCGGTGTCGCGTTGGCCGGTCAGGTCGTCGCGTTCCCTGCCGGCGGCGGCGGTCTCGCGGCGGGCCTCCTTGAGCCCGTGGCGTGCGGCGCGGCCCCGGCGAGAGGTGCGGCGCGCACCGGCCAGGAGCAGGCTCAGTCCGAACATGGCCAGGGCCCCGACGATGATGCCGTACAGGAACAGCGTGCCGGTGGAGCCGGTGACGTGGTAGCCGAGCACCTCGAACCCGCCTGTGAGCGCATGTCCGCTGCCAGTGTTGGTGAGAATGCCCGCCACGCCGACGACTACCGCGGTGACCAGGATGACGAGCCCGATGATGATGATCATGGCGCGCTCCCGAAATTTTCGCTGCAGACCCACAGTAGAACCGCGCCAACCGGGATACCAACACGAGCAGAGATCGCAGGATCGACCGGGGTAGGGCCCAAGCCGTGGGAAGCCCCCGGTTGTCCACCCGCACGTGGCCGTCGTTCCAGCTCGGCTGGTTCCCCGGCGACCGGCAGTGAGACCATGAAAAGGCGGATGCACCGCCGACCATCGCGCCTCGAAACGAGGAATGATCATGGTCAAGGTCCTTTTGGTGCTGTTGTGCCTGGTCCTGCCGTGCCTGGCAGTACTGATCAAGGACGGGCCGAGTATTAAGGTGCTCTGGGCCTTCCTCCTTCAGTTGTGCGGCCACGTGCCCGGAGTCATCTACGGCATCTACCAGGTGGTCAAGGACTGAGGCCCCACCCCCAGAGCAGGCAGCCAACACGCCGGGTTGACACCCATGTCACGACACGAGAACGAACACCGGCACGTAAGCGCAGCCGACGAAACCCGGCCCGCCTCCGGTGGAGCACGTCCCCCCGAGAGCCCGACCGACCTGCCCAAGAGGTCGTGGTGGGCCGTCCTGAAACGCACCACCAGGCAGTTCAAGGCCGACAACCTCAGGGACGCGGCAGCCGCACTCACCTACTACGGTCTGCTGGCGATCTTCCCCGCTCTGCTCGCGCTGGTGTCGATCCTGGGGCTGATCGGCAGCTCCGCCACCAAGCCGCTGCTCGACCACCTTCGCGACCTCGGCCCCGGATCCGTCCGCCAGATCCTCACCACCGTGGTGCAGCAACTCCAAGCCGCCCAGGGCAAGGCAGGCATCGCACTGGCCATCGGGATCATCCTCGCCCTGTGGTCCGCCTCCGGCTACATCGCGGCCTTCATGCGCGCCGCCAACCACGTCTACGGCATCGACGAAGGCCGCCCACTCTGGAAGACCCTGCCCACACGACTCGCCCTGACCATCGTCCTCGTCGTGCTCCTCGCCCTCACCGCTACCGGTGTCGTCTTCACCGGCACCCTGGCCACCAAGACAGGGAAGATCCTCGGAGTCAGCGAAAACGCCGTACAGGTCTGGGGCATCGCCAAATGGCCGATCCTCGTCATCATCGTCACTGCGATGGTCACCCTGCTCTACTGGGCCGCGCCCAACGCCAAACGACCGAAGCTGCGCTGGATCCTGCCCGGAAGCCTGGTCGCCGTAGCCTTGTGGATCATCGCCTCCGGCGCGTTCGCCCTCTACGTCGCCAACTTCAGCAGCCTCAACAGCACCTACGGCAGCATCGGAGCCGTGATCCTCTTCCTTCTCTGGTTCTGGGTCTCCAACGTCGCGATCCTGCTGGGCCTTGAGTTCAACTTCGAGCTGGAACGCAGACGAGCCATCGAAGCCGGTCACCCACCCGGGAAAGAGCCCCGCCCCGAACCCCGCGACACCCACAAACCACCGCCCGACACCCCACAAGATCACGACAGCCCCAGTCACTGACTCCCGCTCCTCCTCGCCGCCGGAAGACCTCGGATGCGGGCACCGTAATGGCCGACTGGTATCTCAACCCCGTAGCGAATGGCGATATTGGGCCAGGAATACCGGCGTCTCACACCGCCGACGTCCGACCGGGTTCTTCCGCTATTCGTGGCGCGGTTACCACCGATTACGGGACAGAGCCGTTTACAGTACAGACCCCCGGCGCACGCGTGGGCGGGCGGTTACTCGCCCATGAAGACGACACGGCGGGGTGTGCCGGAGGTACCGGACGTCGTGGTGGTAGTGGTGCGGCCGGCCGGGACGGCTCGGTCGCGGCCCCAGGTACGGATCTCCTCGATCTGTTCGGGGTTGGTCCGGCTGAGCGGCGTGGTGTTGGCGAAGGTGTCGAGCACGAATGACGGGAGCAGCTTGGCGGCTCCTCCGTTGAGGTGCACCTCGGCGCCGACCTCGTGGAGGGCGGCTTCGATGTCGGAGCCGGCGAATCCCTCGGAGAGGTCGACGAGACGGTCCACCTGGTTCGGGTCGGGCTCGACCTTGACGTACTTGCGGTAGTAGAGATCGATGATCTCCTTGCGGTCCTGTGCGTCGGGGAGATCGACGAAGAAGAGTTCGTCGAAGCGGCCCTTGCGGAGGAGCTCGGGCGGGAGGCTACGGACGTCGTTGGCGGTGGCGACGACGAACGCGCGGGAGTCCGACTCCTGGAGCCAGAAGAGGAACTGGCCGATGATGCGCTGCGGCACGCCGGACATGTCGTGGCTGCCGGCCAGCCCCTTCTCGATCTCGTCGATCCACAGGATGCACGGCGCCACCCGGTCGGCGGTCTCCAGGGCCTCCCGCATCCGGCCCTCGGACTCGCCGAGGTACTTGCCGTGGATGCTCGCCATGTCGAGCCGGTAGAGCGGGAGTTGCCACTGGGAGGCGATGGCCTTGGCGGACAGCGACTTGCCGCAGCCGGGCACGCCGACCAGCAGCACGCCGCGCGGCGGCCGCAGGTCGGTGCCACGCAGATCGGCGTGCATCAGTTCGTGCTTGCGCTGGAGCCATCCCCGCAGGCTGCTCAGGCCCCCGACGGAGTAGTCCGAGGCCTTGAGCTGGACCCGCTCGAGGCCGGCGAGGTCGCTGAAGATCCGGTCCTTGGCCCGGGCCAGTGCGAGGACGTCGTCGCGCTGGACCGATCCCTTGGCGACAATGGTGGCCATCAGGTTGACCGCTTCGGCCTCGGTCACGCCGAGCAGAAACTCCGAGGCGCGGCGCGCGTCGTCCTCGTTCCATTCGATCGGCACCACACCGTGGTGGTCGTCGAGGAAGCTCTTGATGGTGCCGTACATCTCGTCGGCGTCCGGCAGTTCGAGCTGCAGGCTCATGCCGAGCCGTTGCAGTCCGCTCCAGATCGGGCTGTCGGTGATCAGGACGATGCTGCCGGCGTTGGCGTCGGCCAGCCGGGCGAGTTCGGCGACGTGCCGGGTGAAGTGGGTGTCGGTCTCCAGCCCGTCCGGGTCGACCAGGATCAGGGTGGCCTGCGGGCGGCTGGTGAACTGGGCGGCGGCGAACTCCATGGCGCCGGTCAGGGAGCGGTCGTCCTGGACGGTGGCGTTGGAGCGCAGGTCGCGCAGGCCGGTGGCCCTGGTGTAGATCCAGAACGGCTGGCTGCTACGGCGCGACCGGGTCGCCACCTCCTTCACCAGCCGCAGCGCCCGCTGCTGCTCGATGGTACGCAGGCCGATCACCGGTACTCGCGCGGTGAGGTAGTTGTCGAGGTCGTCTCGGCTCTCGGCGTAGTTGGACATCTGGGCCTCGGGTCTCGGTTCGGCGGGACGGCGGTAGGACGGCGGGTCGAAGACGCGGTCAGCCCGGGACGATGCGGCGGCGCGGCCCGTCGGCGGGGTCGTAGGACCAGCCGCCCGGGTCGGCCGGGGGCGTGGCGGTGATGACGGCGGTGAGCGGGTTGTCGCGCAGGGTGCGGCGGCGGGCGTCGACGGCCTGTTGGTCGTGCTCGCGCGACGCCCGGCGCTCCAGCTCGCGTTCCAGGTCCTGCTGGGCCCGGCGGGTCTGGTCGTCGATGATCGCGGTCAGCTTCTCCCTCAGGTCGGCCGGGAGCTGCGGGTGGCCGGCGAGCGCCCGGATCCGGTGCAGCCCGGTGCGGGCCTGGGCGAGGGCGCGGCCCGCAGCGAACTCGTCGTCGGCCGCGTTGACGGCCGCGACGAGCGCGTCCGCCCAGGCCTGGAGGCGCTGTTGGAGCGCTTCCCTGATCCGCACCCCGAGCCGCTGCCAGGTGTCCTCGGGGAAGTCGGTGGGCGTGAGCGCGGGCAGGCTGGTGTCGTCGACCGGCTCGCCCGCCGACCAGCGTTCCAGGAAGTCGGCCCAGGCGTGGTACGGGCCGCCGAGTGGTCCGGGTGTTCGCACTGCCTGCTGCCTGGCCGGTGTCACACGCCGCCGCCAGGCCGGTGTCACAGCCCGCTTCCGGGGCGGCGCACCGTCACCTCGCCGGGCGGCAGCGGTTCCCAGTCCGGCAGGCCCTCGACGATCCGGCGCAGCCGGCTCGTGGCCCGCTCCGTGGTGGACTTGGGGCTGGCCGCCCACGGGGAGGCGGCGGGGCGACGCGGTGGTGGCGGGGCGGGGTAGGGCGTGGTCACTGCGTTCCTCCGGACCGCGGCGTGGCGTCGGCGGGTCGGACGGTGCGCCCGTCGAACGGGCTGTGGGCGTGGCCGGCGGCGGCCAGTGAGCCGATGAACTCGCGGGTCCGGGTCTCCACCTGGTCCGCGTTCCGGTAGGCGGTCTTCCAGTCGGTGTACTCGGCGCACGCGCCGCGCAGTTGGTGGATGGAGTCGTTCTTGGCGCGCGCCAGCAGCTCCTTGGCCGAGTCCGTGGCCTTCCGGGCGGCCTCGGAACGGGTGTACAGCACCACTCCGCAGATGCCGCCGGCCAGGACCGCCAGGCCGAGGGCGACCGCGATGTCCATCGGGCCGACGACGAACAGCAGCAGCGCGAGCGCGCCGCCGAGCATGACCAGCTGGCGCTGCAGCGGGTAGGCCAGCGAGGCCAGGAAGGGGGCGGTGTGCTGGTCCCAGTGCTGGGCGAGCGACTGTTCCAGGGCGGGGAGCGGGGTGTTGAACGACCCTGCCCACTGCGGCAGGTTGAAGACCTGGGCCCCGACGGTGTGGCTGGTGGCGAACACCGCGTGAACGTCCGGCGGTTCGGCCATCCGGTAGTCCCGGCTGAAGCCGGCGTGGGCCTGCGCGAACCACTCGTGGCAGGCGGCGACGGCGAGCCGCTGGGTGGAGGCCGAGGCACCGATGGCCGAGGGGTTGAGTGCCGCGGTGGACTGGATGGTGAGGTAGTCGAGCGTCTCCTCCAGCGAAGCGGAGTCCACGTCCACGGCCTGCCTGGCGGCGTCCAGGTCGCCGTCGCACGCCACCACCGCCTGGTTGAACGCCAGGTCGCGGCGGAGCGGCAGCTCCTCGTTGTCGTACTCCGAGACCAGCCGGTCCAGGATGTCGTCGATGGCGTCCTCGAGCCGCTCGGACGGGAGGGACTCGCCCGCCATCATCGCGGTGTACTTGGCGAGGATCGCCTGCTGGGCCCGGGCCGAGGCGAGTACGGCGTCCAACTGCGGCCACTGCGGGGACACCTGGGAGAGCCGGGGAAACTCGCCGGCGGCCGATGGTGCGCGCAGGCTGTCGATCTCCGCACGCCACCGACGTACCTGGGCGGCCCGGGCCTCGTCGTCGCCGAGCAGGGTCTCGCGCCACCGCCCGAGCGTCTCGTGCAGCATCTCGCGGCCGCCCGCGCCGAAGGCCCCCTGCGAGATGGACTCCAGGATGACCGCGAACTCCCGACCGAGCGCGGCCGGGTCCTGGGCGATCAGGTAGTGCCGCAGCCACCGCACCGTGGCCTGCTGGCGGCCCTGTCTGCGCAGCACCAGCGCGAAGAGGAGCGAGGTGCGCTCCGGTGAGCGCCGGAACGCCTCGTCCACCGCCCGCTCGCACAGCGCCGGGTCGTCGGCGGACCAGGCCGCGAGGGCGACCAGGGCGGGCGCGAGCCAGTAGCGCGGCGTCTGGATCATCAGTTGTTCACTCACCGAGGTCACCGTCGCCTCGGACACCAGGCCGAGGTCGAAGGCCTGCAGCATGCCGACGGCGGTGCGCCGGACCACCTTGTGGTGGCCGAACTCGTGGTCGACCTTGTCCTGGATGACACCGATGCGGGTCTCGGCCCGCTGCACGTTGGCGGTCAGCTGCGCTTGGTGGGCGAAGGCCAGGAAGTCGGCGCGCAGTTGCTGCAGGTCGCTCTGGGTCTGCTGCTGCGCGATGCCGACGGCGGAGACCTGGCCGGACACCTGTCCGACCTGCTCGGAGAGCCGGTGCACGAGTCTGTCGACCTGCGCCACCTGGTTGCGCAGGACGTGGTCCACCTCTGTCATACGGGTCTCCGTTCACGGTGGAGCAGTCGGCGGGGCGGCTTCACGGGCGTACCACGCTGCCGTCCGGGAGTACCGGCAGCACCAGGCCGCCGTCGTACACCTCGACGAAGGCGTAGGCGCCGGTGCGCACCAGCATCCGGGCGGCCGCGAAGGGGTGGGGCATCGGATCCCCGGGGGCGAAGTGGTCCACGATCGAGTGGAAGAGGTTCAGCTGATGGTCGACGTACGGTGCACCGAGGTAGCAGGTGGCGAGGAAGCCGAGCGGGACGTCGCCGAACTCGGTGGTGTAGTGCTCCTTGAGCCAGTCGGCCAGCTCGCTGCAGGCGGCCGGGTCGAGTCCGGCGTCGAGTCGGCGTACGGCGTTCAGGAAGCTCACCGGCCTCGCGCGCAGCCGATCCGCCCCGACGCGGGTCTGTGTCGGTCGCCCGCCGGTGGCCGGACCGCTCGCCGCAGCCCGAGCGGGCGCGGTCGCCTGGCCCGGTCGCACGACGCGGCGGGGCTGCTCAATGAAACCCATGAATCCCCCGATGACCATGGAGTGACACCGCGCTCACACCGCGCGGTCGAGAAGGGAAGGATAGTGATCGCACTGCCATATTGCGAAGCCGTGCAGGTGATCGCACGCGCATGGCCGGATGACGACCTGTTCCTGCCCACCATTCGCCCGGTCGACCGGACCGCCGGGGCGGTGTCCGCCTGGAACACTTCTGCCCATGAGGACGGTTTTTGCACTCCTGGTGGGGATCAACGACTACTCGGCGCTCGGCCGCGCTTCGCTCCAGGGATGCGTCAATGACGCGGCTGCTGCTGAGCATTGGCTGGACGCGAAGGTGACGGAGCCCGTTGTGCGGACGCTGCTCGACACCGACGCCACCGTGCGTGCGGTCACCGACGGCATCCGCGGGCATCTCGGGCAGGCGGGGCCACAGGACACCGCACTGCTCTGGTTCTCCGGCCACGGGACCGAGTTCGACGCCACGGCCGAGCAGCTGAAGGTCGAATCCACCGGCCGCTGCCAGGCCCTGGTCTGCGCCGACGGGCCGTTGCCGGACAAGGAGCTGGGGGCCCTGCTGGACGAGGTCGCCGCCCGCGGTGCCCATGTCGTCGCGGTCCTCGACTGCTGTTTCTCGGGCGGCGCGACCCGGGACGCCGAGGGCAGCGCGCGCCTCCTTCCACCGGATCCGTCCTGGGTGGCGCTCGCGACGGCCCGCGACGTCACCGGTCCCGCGGCCGGGCCGGGGCACGTCCTGCTGGCCGCGAGTCGGCTGAACCAGCCCGCGTTCGAGGACTGGTTCGACGGACGCAGTCACGGCGTGTTCACGCACGCACTCCTCGGCGCGCTCGGCGAGCAGGGCGGCCCGGAGCTGAGCTACCGTCGGCTGATGGCGGCCGTGCAGTGCCGGGTGCAGGGTTCAGGTGAACGCCAGCACCCGGTCCTGCTCCCCCTGGAGGCCGGTGGCCCTGCCGACCGGCCGTTCCTCGGCGGGGCCGTCCGTGCCCCGAGCCCTCACCTGCTCCGCCACGGTGCTTCGGGCTGGGAGGTGGACTGTGGAACCGTCCACGGACTGCGCGGCGGCCCGGACGCCGGCGGTACCGAGTTCAGCGTCGAGCCCGGGCCCGGCAGCCAGGACCGGCACCTGCTGACCGCCCGGGAGGTCAGGGTCGACCGGACCCTGGTGGAGCCGTCCGGCTGGTCACCCGATCCGGCGCTCAGCTACCCGGTGACGCTCTCCGCGTTGGCCCTGCCGCCGGCGTCGGTACTGGTGGAGGCACTAGGTGTACTGACCACGGAGGTTGGTGACAGGGCTCACGGCGTGGTGATCTTGAAATGAGTGAGGGCCTTCTGGCTCGGTGTGGATTGCGACATCTGCACCTCAGCCAGAAAGGCCCTCATGCCACACCGTAACGCACCGCTGACCGAGACCGGACGCCTGCGCCTGGCCCGCTGCGTGGTCGACGACGGCTGGCCGTTGCGGCGGGCCGCCGAGCGCTTCCAGGTCTCGCCCACCACGGCCAAGCGCTGGGCGGACCGCTACCGGGCGCTGGGCGAGGCCGGTATGAGCGACCTCTCCAGCCGCCCGCACCGCAGCCCCCGGCGGACCCCGTCGCGCACCGAGCGGCGGATCATCAAGGTCCGCGTCCTGCGCCGCTGGGGCCCGGCCCGCATCGCCTACCTGCTGCGGCTCAACCCAGCAACCGTGCACCGCGTGCTGACGTCATCGAGGCGCGGAGGTGAAGGCCGGCGAGATAGCTTTCCGGGCTCTTGGCCGATGCCAGGGCCGTCAGCCGACGCGAGGACCAGATCCTGGCCGAACAGATCCGCAGAATCCACACCGACTTCGGCGGCGCCTACGGCTCACGCAGGTTTCCGCGGAACTCCGCAAAACCGGGACGCCGATCAACCACAAACGGGTCGCCTGGGTCACGCGGACGTACTCCATCGCCGGTATCCGCCTGCGCAGAAGAGTCCGCACCACCGTCCCCGACTCCGGACGCCCAGACGGTCCCGGACCTGTTCCAGCGGGACTTCACCGCCACCGAACCGGGACGCAAGTACATCGGCGACATCACCTATCTACCCCTGGCAGACGGGGAGTTCCTTTACCTCACGACCCGTGCTGGACGGCTTCAACCGCAAGGTCGTGGGCTGGACGATCGCCGACCACATGCGCACCGGCCTGGTCGCCGACGCGCTGCGGATGGCAGCCGCGACCCGCGGCGGCTTGGATGGGGCTGTGTCCCACTCCGACCACAGGGCGCAATACGGGTCCAGGGTCTTCACCGACCTGTGTTCCGGCCTGGGCGTCACCCGCTCGATTACAACACCCGCCGCGCCAAGGGCCATCCCAGCCCCAATGAATACGAACGCCGACACCACACCGCTAAGCTCACGCTCGCCGTGTGACAACCAACCACGTGTCCACCTTCACGGGTGAAGGCCCCACCGGCTGTCCGACTCATCGTCCGCACATCAAATGGACGCGTAACCAGCCTGTAGATAGAGCCTGTTGATTGACATGACGGCGGTCCGGTGCGAGCGCCTTCACGGCCGCCAGGTCCGCGCGGCGTCGGTGACGCGCTGGACAGGGACCCCTCGAACGAAGCAGCCCATCGCCGCCCAGCTCGCCCGGCGCTTGGGCGGCTGCTGGACCCTCCGGCGCGCACTTGATCGATGGCAGATGCGTCAAGTGCGAACCGTCTGACCATAATCGCCGATCACGGCGGGCAACCATCCAACTCATTACAGTGGTCGACAAATCCGACATAAGCGAGAAAAGCACATAAACCAACCCGCTCGCGACGCCGAGCCAGCCGCCAGCCCCGCCGTCGACCTGTGAAAACCGTGAGACGAACGTGAGAGGCAGACCCCAGAGCACGCCGAAGGCCGCTTCCTCACGAAGGAGAAAACGGCCTCTGACCTGCGACAATGGAGCGGACTCCAGTCGGGACGACAGGATTTGAACCTGCGACCCCTTGACCCCCAGCGGCCGAAAGGGAGTCTGACTGATGTTTACCAGTCCGAAGCACGCAGGTCAGGGCCCATCTCGTCCAAGCCGCACGACGCTTGATGCCGCCTCATGACGTCCAATCCGTGAGAGGCATGTGAGAGGCATCGACCGAGGGGAGAGTTCGACAGTGACTTGCGTCATGCCCCGCCTGTAGCCCTGTTCGACTCCCTCAGAGCGCTTCCTACCACTCACCTCCCCGACGCGGAGTGAGCGCCAACTCCCTTCCGACCATGGTGCACCGTTGACGCACGAGGGAGGTATCCGCTGTCTCGAATCAGGATCATCTCCAGGTGGCCGGCCACCACCGGCGGCCGGCGCCGTCACCACGCCTGTCAAACAACAACTTCCATGGCATGAGAGCGGATTCGATCTGCACCGCAAGGCCGATCTTCGACTTTCCGGTGCTCCGCTCCTCGAATCGGATCGGTATTTCGGCTATCCACATGCCCTGACTGACCGTCCGGTGATTCATCTCGACCTGGAACGAGTAGCCGTTGCTCCATATCGAATGGACGTCGATCTTCCGAAGGGTCTCCGCTCGCCACGCTTTGAAGCCGGCCGTCGCGTCCTTCACCTTCAGCCGCAGGATGGCGTTGACGTAGAGGTTCGCCCACGCAGACAACGCCCTGCGGCGCCAAGGCCATTCTGTGGCGACCGAGCCGCCCGGCACGTAACGGGACCCGATCACCGCTGCTGCGTCCGTGCTGGACAGCGCGTCCACCATCGCGGGGACGGCCTCCGCCGGGTGGAAGAGGTCGGCGTCCATCTGGATCACGATGTCGGCACCCTCGTCGAGCGCACGGGTGATGCCGGCGATGTAGGCGCGACCCAGCCCGTCCTTATCGGTGCGGTGCAGTACCGCGACGGCCTCCGGTGATTCGAGTGCCAGCTTGTCGGCGACGTCACCGGTGCCGTCCGGGGAGTTGTCGTCGACCACGAGTACATGCAGGTCCGGCAGTCGCAGGGCCGTGAGCCTGCCGACGAGCCGGGGCAGGTTGTCCCGCTCGTTGTAGGTGGGGACAACGACCGTGACCTTCGGGAAACTGCGTTCCGTCGTCACTGCGTGGTTCCGATCATCGCCACGCCGAAGGCGATCGCGCCCGTCAGCAGCGCGCCGGCGAGTGTGACGACCGCCCACCGTCCAACGGAGTCGACCTGGCCGCCGAGCCCCAGGGCGCGCCACACCGCATCCCGCAGCGCCAGTGAGAGCGGCAGGACTGCTGCCCCCGCGGTGGCACCGATCCGGGCAGCTCGTCGCGCTCCCGACACGGTGCGCGGTGCGGTGAGTCGAAGGACGCTGTTGCAGATCTCCAGGAAGGCGAAGGTGCCGCCCGCGAACACGGTGGTCTCGACGGCGAAGAGCAGTGACCCTTGCCAACCCTCGCCCACCGCAAGCCCCGTGGCGACCAGCAGGCCCGCACCAAGGGCGGCCGCCGCAGCGAACACGGTGAAGCGGCGGCGGATGAAGTCGACCGCGTCGCCGAGGCCCAGTCGGGCGGCGAGTCCGCGCGCCGCGCTCGAGTGGCGCGCGAGTGCGTTCACCAGGGGCACGACATCTCCGAGCCAGTCCCCGCCCACCTGGCGCCGGCTCCCGCCTGACGTCCTCGGCAGCAGTCGGACCGCACGCCGATGCAGCAGAAGGCCCGCGACCACGACTCCCGTGAGCGGCACCAGCGAGCCGATCAGCCAAGGCGTACCACCGTTCCAGAGTTCGCGGTCCGCGCGGGCGGCCACGGCCACCCAGTCGGTGGCGACCGTTGCCGCGACGAGCAGTGTGCAGACCAGTACGGCCCGCAGGATCTGCTCGACCCTGTACAGCGGCACCGGTTCGTCGCGGCGGCACAACAGCGCCCGCACCGGACCGAGAGCGCCGAGCATCGGGACGAAGAAGATCGTGAAGGTCACGACCGTGTCGTACGGATCGCCCTGCCAGGGACTTCCCGCCCGCACGACGCGCACCTGCGTTGTGACGTAGGCGAACGCCGTGAAGACGCCGGCGCCTGCGACGGAGGTCCACAGCGCTGTGACTGTGACCGGGCGAGCGCGGTGCCCGACCGGCAGGACCGGGACCGCGATGTGAGGGCGCGTCATATCTTCATGCATGGCGGCGATAGTACATGCCGCGTACTACGTGGCGCGTACTTCATGACGCGTAGTATGGTGCGGCGTCAGAACGAAGGGATCGGCATGCAAGCCAACGATGCCCAGACGCTGGTGCTCTGCGCCCTGGCCGACGGACCGCTGCACGGATACGCCATCAACGCGGCGATCGAGGAACTGACCGGGGAACGCCTCGGCCCCGGCAGCCTGTACGGGGCGCTGACCCGACTGGAGTCCAAGCAACTGATCGAGCCGCTCGACGGGCAGGGGCGCCAGCGCCCGGTCCGGCTGACACCCCAAGGCCGGGAGGTACTGGAACGCGAACTGCGCTCCATGGCCCGGGTGGCAACCGCCGGGCTGCGGCGCCTGGGGGTGAACCCCGCGTGAGCGTCGTCGTCCGGAACCTGGTCAGGCTCTACCCGGACGCCTTCCGCGAGCGCTGGGGCGCCATGGTGGAGGAGGAAGCCCAGGGCGTGGGCTGGAAGTCGTGGCCCAATCTGATCGCCGGCATCGCCGACATGTGGCTGCACCCGGCGCTCTGGCCCGCCGACTCCCCGGCCCAGCGGCAACGGCGGGTGGCGACCATGGGCATCACAGTCGCGCTCGCCGCCTGGTTCCTCAGCCATCTGGTGGCCGAGCAGGGCGGCCCGCTGCCCGCCGACGGCGTCCGCAACGGGATCACGCACGGCTGCACCACCCTGCTGCTGCTCGGGATCGCGCTCGTCGCGCCCAGGCCCCGGCCGACCCTGGGCGCCACGGCCACGCTGCTGCGATGGGCAGTTCGGCGCCTCGCCGTACCGACGGTGCTCGGCGCGAGCGTGGTGGTCCTGGTGCACGGCATAGACGCGGCGGCCTCACCGCCCACTCTGCGCACCGCCGTGCTCGCCGCCTGGTGGATCGCCCTGGGCCTGGGGGCGATCCAGATCCCCCGGATCTTTACCGGTGTCGGCGCGGATGCGGTCGTACCGCCGCACGCCGGACGACTCCGCCTCGGTGTCTGGACGCTGGCCGCCACCAGTGCGACCGGCGGTGCGACCATCCTCGGCGTTTCCGTGGCCGGCGGCGGTTTCCATGTGCTCGGCGTCACTGTCGGCGTGGGCCTGCTGCTGCTGACCGCGGCATGCACGGGCACCCTGCGCGACCTGCGCGAGCTGCCGACAGCCGGCTGACTCGCAGTACCCGCGCGAACTCCCGCGGCCGGGCGGCCGGCCGCCCGGCTCGGCCTGCCCGTCTTTGCCCCATCCCGCGAATGCCCCCCAACAGCCTCTGGTGATTCCGCAAACCCGCCCCTGCCCGAACTGCCGGGCGTTCCAAACCCTTTGGACGGCTCCCATGCCCGACCTGCTCCGCTCCTTCTACACCCACCGCCTGCGCCGCCACGTCATGGCAGGACCACTGCCCAGGCACGTCGGCCTGATCGTGGACGGCAACCGCCGCTGGGCCCGGCAGATGGGCATGGCCAACCTCAGCCTCGGCCACAAAGCAGGCGCCGAGCACGTCGAGGAAGTGCTGTCCTGGTGCGAAGCCCTGGGAATCAAGCACGTCACCGTCTTCCTCTGCTCGACCGAGAACCTCCAGCGCCGCGGCGACACCGAGGTCGCCTTCCTGATGCAGCTGATCGAACAGGTGGTGGCCGGCCGGCTCACCCAGCCGGACGCCGGCTGGCAGGTCCACCTCGCCGGCCTGATCGACACCCTCCCCGACAGCACCGCCCACGCCCTCAAGGAAGCGGTCGAGGCCACCCGCACCTGCACCACCGGAGCCCACGTCACCCTGGCCGTCGGCTACGGCGGCCGGCAGGAGGTCATCGAGGCGCTCCGCGAGCTGATGTACGCACGGGCCGAGTCCGGCGAGTCGCTGACCGAACTCGCCGACACCCTGAGCGTCGACGACGTCGCCCCCCACCTGTACACCGCCGGCCAGCCCGACCCCGACCTGGTCATCCGCACCAGCGGCGAACAACGTCTGTCGAATTTCCTCCTCTGGCAAAGCGCCTACTCGGAGCTGTACTTCTGCGAGGCCCACTGGCCCGCATTCCGCGAAATCGATTTCCTGCGCGCCATTCGCAGCTTCGCCAGCAGGGAACGGCGCTACGGCCACTGAGGCAGGGCACCAGCACCTACCGACCACTCGTCAGACCCCAGGCCGGAAGATCCACGGCCGCCTTGCCCCATCTCCAACGGCGCCACCCCCTGCGTTGTACGACCGGATCCGAATCCGCTACCGGCAGACCCGCAGCGCGTGCCCCGACCCACAGCTGGCTGCGATGTTGGCTCATCATCGCCCGGCTCATCCGGCTCTTGGGCAGCCGCTGGACCTTTCGGCGCGCACTTGACCGACGGCAGAAGCGTCAAGTGCGAACCCACCAGCCAGAATCCGCGATCACGCCGAGCAACCATTGAACCCATGCAGTGATCGATAGATCGGACATTCGGGCGGGAAAGGCGAATATAGCCCCCAGCTCACGACACCTGGCTAGCCTCCAGCCCCGGCGTCGACCCATGAAACCGTGAGACGAATGTGAGAGGCAGGCCCCAGGGCATGCCGAAGGCCGCCTCCTCGCGAACGAGAAGACGGCCTCTGACCTGCGACAATGGGGAGAACCCCAGTCGGGACGACAGGATTTGAACCTGCGACCCCTTGACCCCCAGTCAAGGGGTTCAACTATTGTCGACAGCCGCGGCCTTCGGGTCTCGGCTCTTTTGTTGCTCAACTGCGCTGAATACATGGGAAGTTGATGCTCATCATGGAGATCCACGGTCGACATGGCTCGAATCCGCGCGATGCGCAATCGGGTTCAAGTTCGTACATAGATGCCCGTTATCGCCCACGGGCGCTCATGGGCGCTCACCGGGCGCGGTCCCAGGCTGGTCCCCAAATGGTCCCCAGGGTCCCGGACCGGCATTGGTCACTGCGAGTAGCAGCAATCTGTCGGCCCTTCAGAAGGACCCGCCCGCCTACCGCTGCAGCCCATCGTGCATTGCCACTGGCCAGCCCTGGCGCCCCGGGCGGATCAAGGTCGACTACCCACTGGCTACGGTTGGTGACCTTCCGGGCGGTGTGTCGTCTTGAGCGTGTCCTCGCCGGCTGGTCCTGACGTGCCTCGCGCACCGCCCCGCACGCTCTGCCGCCACTCCCGGCCGAGCAGCGAGCCTTGGACCAGGGTCACCGCGTTCAAGAAGGAGAAACACACATGGGGCAGCGTGCGCAGCGGGGCAGGGTGTACCGGCGGTGCGGGTGCCGGGACGAGGGCGGTTCGGCAGCCTGGGCCGAGGCCGTCGGCCGGCCCCGCCGGGATGCCGGCATCGGCACGAGGCCCGCGTCCGAAACCCTTCGCGCCCCATGGTCGATTGCCGACGTTCCGTCAGTTCATATCGGAGGGCGCTGCTGCATCAGAGGGCGGAACGGGCCGCGAGGGGCGGCCCGCCGACGGGAGGGGAGCCGTCGACGGATGCTTGGCCGGCACTGGCCGCTCCTGCTCTGCGCGCCTGCTCCTCACCTCATCGGCTCCGACTCCTCACCGACTCCTGGGCCGCGGCGCTTTCACCAGCGTCCGCCCTTTGCGCCGACCCGCCGCCCGCCATTGGTGGTACCACGCCCGATCACGCAGGCCGGCGCGCGACTTCCCCCGGTCGGTCGCCGGGAGATTGTCCACGGCGGGCCCGGACTGCACGGCGGTTGAGGAGGCAGACACGGAGTGGCCGCGGCGCCACGCTGGATGTGCCGGCCCCTACCTGCGGCCGGAGACTTGTGGGGCTGGTCAGAAGGGCGAGTTCCACGTGATGATTACTGCTCCGTCGCCGCCCTTGGTTCCGTTGGTGCCTACGTCGCCGATGATTCCGTAACCGGAGTCGTCGCCTTTGTAGCCGGGGTCGGCGGCACTGCCGGCATTCGGTTCGAAGAACCCGCCATTACCTCCGTCGCCGCCGCTTCCTCCACGTCCGCCGTCACCGCCTGAGCCGCCGGCTCCATACAGAGAGCCCACCGCGCCGCCCTTCCCGCCCTCCCCGTAGGAGCCACCAATCCCGCCCGGCCCGCCCTTGCCGATGTTGTGCACGGGACTCTTCTTCCCGACCTCCCCGTCCATGCCCGCATCGCCAGCAGCTCCGGCCTTGCCGGCATCACCCGGGATCTTGGTGACAGTGGTTCCTGCAATCCCTTCACAGGTGTTGGAGGTACTGGTGCTGGCGGCACCTCCAGGCCCGCCCGCTCCGAACAACCTCGCACCGGCACCACCCGCGCCGGGTGCGCCGCTTCCGGTGTCGCCGTTGGTCCCCCCGCCCCCGGGCTTGCTGGCGTGCCCGGCCTTGCCCGGCGCTCCGCCCTTGCCACCCTCCGCAGAGGCCAGGGTCGCGGGAAGAGGGACGGTGTCGAGGATGCTGGTAACGCGAGTTACAGCGCTCGCTCCCCCGTCGTATCCGCGGAGCCCGTCGTTTCCCCTCTTCCCGGGGCTTCCGTCAGCGCCACCACCGAAGAAGGTGTCGTTGCCCTTGGCCCACATGCCGCCCTCTCCGCCGGTGCCGCGCTCACCGCCTGCTCCGCCGGCTCCGACGACAATGGTCAGCGTCTCCGGCGGCTCCACCTTCACCTGGCACGTCACGTACGCGCCGCTGCCCGCGCCACCGCCACCACCACCGCCCGAAGCGCCGCCGCCACCGCCACCACCGCCACCACCGTCCTTCCTGATGATTCCGGCCCGTCCGCCGTTACCCCCACCGCCGCCGCTGGCGCCCCCACCCCCACCGCCGCCGCCACCACCGCCGCCACCACCGGCCCACAGGGTCAAAGTGATCGAATCCACGAATTTGGGGACGCTCCACTCCCAGCGGCCCGGTCCCCACTGCTCCTGTCTCTCCCCGGCAGCGTGAGCAGGTGAGACCACCGCCAGCGGAAGTACCACCCCCGACAGGAACACGACCCCGGCCACCGCACCGGGCGACAAGAACCGACGCGGCGAGGCCGACTCCCGCGACGACGAAGAACCCGCGCCGACAGGCGGGACACCGCGTGAACCGCGAAGGAGGAACGAAGACACAGGCACTCCTGACTGGTTGAAGGCTTCCGTCCTCCAGTAGGGCCCCAGCGGCGCATGACTGCAAGTCAGGCGCCCTGCAGGGATGAGCGTGTCACCGGAGCCGACCGCGAGCCGTGGCCTGACTCCCACCCCCGACGGCGCCAGGGCCTCCTCGCCCGCCCACAGCTCGGGCTCCACGAACGGCCGGCCGGGCCGTCCACCGGGCAGCCACCCGGACGAAGCAGCCCAGAGGCCCCTCGCAGTCCCCGCTCTGGCAGCCGGTTCGCCGTCGTGCGCTCGGGGTGCTCGCCACCGCGGCGACTCCAGATCCCGCCTTTCACCTTCGACCAAGGACCGCGGCTGTGCGGGGTGTGCCTCACCAAGTTCGCCCGGCACCGCCCGCCGGGTGGCGGTGGCCGACCACACCGGTGGCATCACGGTGACGCCGGCTGTTCCTCAGTCGCCAGAGGTCTTCCAGGTAGGGCTGGTGGACGGTGCGGGCGGCCTCCTGTGCGGTGGCGCGCAGGACAGCCTGCTGAGTGGCGGCGTCGCCGAGGAAGTAGCCCGCGTACACCGCGACCCAGCCGTCGCCGCCGTCCAGGCCTCGCTCGACCCCGATGTCCTTCCGGCGCTGCGGGCAGCGTCGTGTCCCCCGGTCGCTTCTCCCCGGGGGACAGACCTGCGGGGCCGGAGCCCGGGTCCGGGGCGGCGGCCGCGGGGCGGGAACCGGGGACGGCGGCCGGCGCCGTCCCGACCGTCCTCGGGGCGTCGCCGGGGACGGCGCGGGTTTCACCCTGGGGGGTTCAGCTGGCGCCGTGGCACCTTGTCCCGCCGTCGGGGTCTGGGTCGGACGCTCGGCGAGCATCCGCTCGGCCAGCTCCCAGCGGCGCCGCATCACCAGGTAGCCGGCATGGAGGACGTCAGTGACCGCTTGGCGCGCAAAGGGGGCCGACTCACCTTCCTGGCTGTTCGTGGGCGGCGGGCGGCGGCCACGAAGGTGCCGCCTCGGGTGTCAGAGCCGCTTGCCGCGCAATGTTGCTGTTCTAGTGGTGTCGTCGACATTGAGGGGAACCCGTGATTGCCTGACCACGCTGGGTCATGGGAGGCTCCCAGTGGCCGGCAGGAAGCCGGTCGGTGAGGAGAGACCATGTCGGAGAACACGCCCGACTCCAAGGGGCCGGCCCCGGCGACACTCGGGACCGCAGCGACCCAGCCCTCGCTCGTCCGGGCCGATCAGGTCAAGCCCGAGGACATCGCGACGCTGGCAATCGAGTACCGGGATGGCGTCCCGGTGATCGTGGCGAGCGGTGGGACGTTCGTTCCGGCGACTGTCCGTGTGGAGGACAGTTCCGGAAACGTAGCCCGCTCGGCCGCCTACGTGGGTTCCCAGCTCACCGATCTCGGCTTTACCTTCCACAAGGATGTGAGTTATTGGCAGCTGGACCTCGACATCCGACCCCGCTGATCGCATACCCTCGGTTGCACCTGCGCTAGCCGGTGACTTCGCACATGGGGTTTTAGGTCTCCAGCCAGCGGGGTCGGGTTTCGTCGGTACCGAGGAGTTCGAGCAGGTGTGCTTGGACT
>NZ_JBSFKQ010000051.1:0-55474 GCF_053598615.1 Kitasatospora sp. NPDC001095
TCGTCCGCCACGCCCTGCAGCAGCGTGCGCACCCGCACCCGGTCCTCGTCCCCGAAGTGCCGGCTGGCACAGATCATCCGCACCAGCGGGTCGTCCAGGACGACGGAGCGCCCCAGTTCCTCGGCCAGGCCGTCCACCAGCGCCTGCAGCACTTCGCCTCCCGCACGCGCGCGCCGGATCCACATCGCCATGATCAACTCCTTCCTGGCCCGCCATTCATACAAGGAGCGAAGCGGAAGGACAACGTTCAACAAACCGAGGATCCGACGGCTCCACCCGACCGGGGCGGGCGGTCACCCGGGACGGCGCCGAACCCCCGGAGGGAGCCGCACAGGGACTTCCGGGGCGAACCGGAGGAAGGCCAAAAGGCTTTCAGCGCGGCGGAGTTCACCCCTGATGGCGGCCGGGCCGGGATGACCCTTCGGCCGTGCCGCTCCCCGGCCGCCGGACCGGGCGGACAGGACGGGAACGAGGCCGAGGAGCGCCCGCACACCCCGCGAACGGTGCGCAGAGTGTCGTATCGCGGTGCACCGCCAGCACATCGCCGCATGTCCGGACATCGGCCGGCCGGCCCCGGGGCCGCACCCGACCCGCCACCCTGAGCCGCCGGCCACCGCGTCGCCACGCCGCCGCGGGCCGTCAGCCCCGGATCGCGCCCGTCGCCAGGCCCGCGGCGATCCGGCGCTGGACGAGGAGGAAGGCGACGACCACCGGCAGCGCGGTGAGGGTCGCACCGGCCATCAGACCGCCGTAGTCCAGCCCGGCCCAGGGCGGGGCCGTGCCGGCGAACAGCTGCTTGCGGGTCATGTCCTCGAAGGAGAGCAGGACCATGTCGACCGGCGGGTAGCCGAGCTACACAAACCGTTTTTCGGCCATGGCCGTGCGACGGGAATCCTGATGGAACGTCAGATCGAGGGCGCCGGCACATGGGCGGATCCCCTCGGGGGCGCGGACGACCGACCGCGCCATCGGCCTCGACGATGGCGCAAAGAGGACGGAGATCGTCACAGTGGTCGACGGCGCGCGCCACCAGGGGGAGAAGGAAAGAGACTTGACGAACAGTCAGTTGACAACAGATGCGGATGCTGGCCGCTCAGGCACCGCTCCCCGACGCCCCGGGTTCACGGCCGAACGCCTTGAGGAAGGTGTCCACCGCAGCCCGGGCGATGCCGTTCAGCTCGGCGTCCGGGACCTGCCGGGTGCCACAGCGGGAACGGGCCTCCATCGGACCGGCGAGCAGCGCCATGAACTGTTCGGCGGCGCAGGCCGGGTCGGTGGCGTTCAGCCGCCCGGAGAGGGTCAGCCGGGCCAGCCGGTCGGCCATCGCCTCGGTGACCCGGTCGACGCCCCGGCCCTGGACGGTGTCCAGCAGGTCGGGGAAGCGGGCGACCTCCGAGTGGAGCAGCCGGCGCAGGGCCCAGGACTGTTCGCTGCGGTGGCAGAGCAGCAGGGCCTGGGCGACGGACACGAGCGCGTCGTGAAGGTCGTCGCAGGACAGGAGCAGGCCCTCGACGGCGGCCAGGTTCCGGGCCGTCGCCTCGTCGGCGGCGATGAGGACGGCCTGGCGGAAGAGGTTCGCCTTGTCGTTCAGGTGGTTGTAGACGGTCGGCTTGGCGACACCGGCCTCGTCCGCGATCTCCTTCACGCACGCGTTGGCGTAGCCCTGGCGGGCGAACACCGTGAACGCGGCGCTCAGGATGGCCTGCCTCTTGTCGATGCGGCCGCGCGGCGCCCCGCGTCCGGCCTCGACTGTCGCACGTGCTTCGGTCACCCGGTCATCGTACTCGCGGCGAACTCGACTTGGACTCACGGGTTCAAAATTGTGGACTTGTGGGTTGCGAACCTGACTGAGTGGCCGTTAGGTTCGAATCGTTGATCCAAAATCTTTGAGTCCGGCGCAACCCCACGCACTCGACCGGAGAAGCAGCCATGTCCCGAGACCGGGCCGATCGGCTCGCACCCCCACACCTGCTCGACGTCATGAGCGCGTCCGTCTCCCCCGGCGTCCGCCGGATCGTCCTGGACGCCGACGGCGCGGCCCTGTCCGCGCTGCTCTGCGAGCCCGAGCACGGCCCCGCGCGGGCCGTGGTCGTCGCCCTGCACGGCGGCGGCACCAGCGCGTCGTACTTCGACGGCCAGGCCGACCCTGACCAGTCGTTGCTGACCCTCGGCGCGCACCTCGGCTACACCGTCCTCGCCGTCGACCGTCCCGGCTACCGCGGGTCCGCCGGGCGCTTCCCGGACGGGCAGCGGCTCGCCGACCAGGCCGGTACCGTCCGCGCGGCCCTGCGGGACTTCACCGCCCGGCACGCCCCCGGCGCGGACCTGTTCCTGCTGGGGCACTCGCTCGGCGGCAAGCTCGCCCTCGGCCTCGCCGCCGACCCGGACGGACTCGACCTCGTCGGCGTCGACGTCTCCGGCTGCGGCCACGAGTACGCCGTCGACCCGCGCGACATCCTCGCGCCCGGCGGCAAACTGTGGCGGCAACACTGGGGTCCGGTGCGGCTGTACCCGCCGGACACCTTCCGCGCCGGCGGCCAGGTGGTCGCCCCGATGCCCGACCGCGAGAAGGCGGACGCCATCGCCTGGGCCGAGGACTTCGCCGCGCTCGCCCCGCGCGTGCGGGTGCCGCTCCGGCTCACCTTCGCCGAGTACGAGGCCTGGTGGCGCCACGACGACCGGGCATTGAGCGACCTCGCGGCCCGCTTCACCGCCGCCCCCCGGGTGCTGGTGGACCGCCAGCCGCAGGCCGGCCACAACATCAGCCTCGGCTGGGCCGCCCGCCCCTACCACCTGCGGGCGCTCGCCTTCCTGGCGGACTGCCTGGCCGCACGCGCCGCGGCCGGCCCCGCGCGGACGGCCGCCTGACCCGATCCGCCGCCGTACGGCAGTGGACCCCCCGAAGCTCCGGTGCGCGCAGCCGCGCGGACCGGCCGCCGGACTTCCGGCGAACCCACCCACCCACTGGAGGACACCATGAGCACTGTCACCGCCGAGCTCGAGTTCGACCTGGACCTGGACCTGGAGATCGTCGTGGAGGAAGGCGCCGTCGCCGGCGCGAAGTCCTTCACTGGGACCGGCACCTGCCTGTCCTGCCCGATCACCTCCTGGCTCTGCTGATCCGGTGACCGGTGCCGGGCGGTGCGCGCACTCCGCGTCCTCCGCCCGGCACCGACGCGCGCGCCCACGGGCCGCGCGGGACGACGGACGGACGGGACGGACGAGCGGAACGGGGATGGACAGGATGCGGACGGACAGCGGGACCGGCTTCGAATCGGCGGGAGTGGCGCTGCTCCGCGCGGCCGTCCTGCCACTGCCCGCGGACGGCGGCGGGTCACCCTCTCCCGATTCCGGTGACCCCGACCGCCTGCGGGCCGAAGTCGAACGCCTGGCATCCGAACCGGAGTTCATGGCCGCGGTGGACCTGGCGAGCCCCGCCCTGGCGGCCGAGGCCCGGCGGGTGATCGCCGGGGAGCCGCTCAAACCCCGCCGGTTGCGCCGCCTCGCCGTCTCGCTCCTCAAGTACCGGCTGCGGATGACCCACCGCGCGACCCCCTTCGGCCTCTTCGCCGGCGTCGCCGTCGCCGGCTTCGGAGCCTCGCCCGCCGCGGACCTGGGCACCGGGCACCGGCCGGTCAGCCGTCCGGACGCCGGGTGGCTGGACGAAGTGCTGAGCGCCCTGCTCGCCGACCCCGCGGTGCTCCGCGGCGGACGGCTCGTCGCCAACGCCCTGCGGGTCGAGCGCGAGGGGCGCCTGGTGCTGCTCGACGTCTACCAGGCCGACGGTGCAAGCCAGTTGCGCCACTCGGTCGGGCTGAGTCCAGCCGTGCGGTACCTGCTGGAGTGCGCGGCCGAGCCCGTCGGCTGGTCGGAGCTGCTGGCCCGGACGGCCGAGCGTTTCCCGCAGGCGGAGGGCGCCGCCGTCGACCGAGCCATCACCCAGCTCGTCCGCACCCGCTTCCTGTTAAGCGACCTCGTCCCGCCGCCCGAGTGCGCGGACCCGCTCCGGCACGTCCTGGACCGGCTGGACGGGCTCGACCACCCGGCGGCCGCGGCCCTGCGCGGTGTCCGGGCCTGCCTCGCCGCGCTGGACGCCGCCGCCCCGGGCGACCGGGGACGCGCGCTCACGGCGGCGCGCGAGCGGATGGCCGCACTGCACCCGACCGAGCACCCGATCCAGACCGACCTCGCCCTGGACGCCCGCGTCGTCCTGCCGGCGGAGGTCGCCCGCGAGGCCGAACGGGCGGCGGACGCCCTGTGGAGCGTCTCCCTGATCCGGCCCGGCAGTGCGCACCTGCGCGAGTACCACGAGGCCTTCCTGGAACGGTACGGCACCGACCGGGCCGTACCGTTGCTCGAACTGCTCGACGAGGGCCGCGGATTGGGACTTCCCGCGGCGTACCGTGCGGCCCCCGGACGCCCGGCCCCGCATCCGGGGGCGGAAGCCCGGGACCGGGTGCTCGGCGAACTCCTCCTCGCCGCCGTCCGGCGGGCGGCCGACGGCTCGGTGCCGGAAGTCCGGCTCGACGAGGGGGCGTTGGGCGACCTCGCCGGGCCGGTGTCGCGACGGCGCCCCGGCTCCCTCGAACTCGGCGCCGAACTCCTCGCCGACAGCTGGGAGTCGTTGTGCGCGGGCGACTTCCGGCTCGTCCTGGGCGGCAACCCGGGCTCCCCGCTGGCCGGTGCCACCTTCGGCCGGTTCGCCCACCTCCTGGGCGAACGGGCCGACGACGTCGCCGCGTTCGTACGGCGGGCCGGCGGCGGCGCCGAGCCCGGGGAACGCGCCGCGACCGTCGCCTACCGGCCCCGCGCGATCCGCTCGGGCAACGTCGCCGCCGTCCCGCAGTGGCTCCCGGACCGCATCCCGCTGGGCGTCGGCCCCGCCACGACGGAGGGCACCCGGGACCTGCCGGTCGAGCACCTGGCCGTCCACGCCGACCTCGACGGCCTCCGGCTCACCGACACCCGCAGCGGGGAGCCCGTCCGCCCGGTCTCGTACTCGATGCTCAACCCGGCCGGCGGGCACCTCCCGCACGTCGCCCGGTTCCTCCTGGAGCTCGGGCAGGAGGGCCAGGACTGGTGTCTGCCCTGGAACTGGGGCTCGTGGTCGACGGCCCCCGTCCAACCCCGGGTCAGCCACGGCCGCACCGTCCTCGCCCCCGCGCGCTGGCTGCCCGACCGCGAGCTGACCGCGAGCGCAGGAGGGCCCGACTGGGAGGCGGAGGTGGCGCGTTGGCGCGGGCGCTGGAGCGTGCCCCGGCACGTCCTGCTGACCCGCGCGGACCACCGCATCGCCGTCGACCTCGACCAGCCCCTGCACCGGACGGTCCTCGCCGAGGAACTCGCCCGCCCCGGGCTCGCCGTCGTGGAGCGCCTCGGCGCCGACCGCCCCGGCACGTGGCTGACCGGCCCGGACGGCCCGCACGCCACCGAGCTCGTCCTCCCGCTGCTCGCCGCACGCGAGCCCGCGAACCGCACCGCGCCGCGGCGGCGCGCCCCCCGCCCCCTGCCGGACCGGGCATCCGCCACCCACCTGCCCGGCGGGGAGTGGCTGTACGCCAAGGTCTACGTCCCGCAGGCGCGCCAGGACGGGCTCCTCGCCCGGCGCTCGGCGCTGCTCACGGACCCCGACCTGCTCGCCGAGGCCGGTGTCGACGACTGGTTCTTCCTGCGCTACGCCGATCCGGATCCGCACCTGCGGCTGCGCTTCCACGGCAAGCCCGCCGGCCTCTGGACGGCCCTCCTGCCCCGCCTGCACGGCTGGGCCGAGGACCTGCGCGACGCCGGGCTCGGCGGGCGACTCGTCCTGGACACCTACGACCCCGAGACCGAACGCTACGGCGGGCCCGCCCCGCACGACCGCGCCACCCGGGTCTTCCACGCCGACAGTCGACTGGTGATCGCCCAACTCACCTCCGGCAAAGAGGTGTTCGGCCTGTCCGGCACGGCGCTCGCGGCCCTCGGCGTGCTCGACCTCGTCACCGCCCTCGGCACCCCCGAGGAGGCCCTCGCCTGGCTGAGCGGCGAGCCCGTCCGCGCCCGCATCGGGGACGTCGACCGGGACGGCAAGAGGACGATGGCCGCACTGCTCGACGAGAACTGCCGGCCCGGGCCCGGGCTGACACCCGAGACGGCCGGGCCGTGGGCCGCACGGGCGGACGCCCTCGCCGACCTGCGCACCGCCCTGACCGCCGCCGCGACCTCTCCGACCCGCCGGGCGTCCATCGCGACGAGCCTCGCCCACATGCACTGCAACCGCCTCCTCGGCCCCCGCCCCGACGACGAGGCCCTGGCCCACGCGATCGCCCGCGAGGCCCTGTCCCTGCGCATCGACCGGAAGCGGCACGGCCGATGAGCACCCACGAGACCCACCGCACCGGGACGGCCCGGCCCGCCGCGCACCAGGAGCGACCGAGCGGCGCGGAACGGACCGCGCGCACGGCCCGGGCCGTCGCCCACCGGGTCGGCGAGCGCCTGCGTGACCCGCAGCACGTCGCCGAGACCGCCGGGCGGGCGTTCGCCACCGCCCCGGCCGACCTGCTGCTGCCCGGCTGGCAACCCGCCTCCGCCCTGCTCGGGCATGCCGGGATCGCCCTGCTGCAGATCGTCCGGGCGCGGCACGAGCCCGACTGGTCGTCCGTCGCGCACGCGCACCTGGCCGCCGCCGTCCGATCCGCCCCCGCGGCCGGCCCGGCCGGGGCGGGCGATCTGATCCTCCCGGCCCTGCTGCACGCCCGCCTGACCGGCGGATACGCCAAACTGCTCGCCCGCAGCACCGAGTTGGCCACCGCCCACACGGCGGCCGTGGTCGCCGCGCTCGACGCCCGGCTGACCGAACACGGGCCGGGCCTCTCCTACCTGGACTACGACGTCGTCGCGGGTCTCGCCGGCCGGGGCCGCGCCCTGCTGGCCGCCGCGAGCTCCGGAGACGAGCGCGTCGCGGCGGTCCTGTCCGACCTGCTGCGCCTGCTGGTCCGGCTGACCCGCCCCACCGAGGTGCGGGGCCGCGAGGTGCCGGGCTGGTGGTGCGCCCCGGAGCGCTACGTCGTCGACCGCGACCGGCTGGCGTACCCGTCCGGAGACTTCAACCTCGGTGCCGCACACGGGATCTGCGGCCCGCTCTCACTGCTCGCCCTCGCCCACCGCGCGGGAGTCGTGGTGCCCGGCGGGTCGGAGGCGATCCGCTCCGTCACCGACTGGCTCCTGGCCAGGGAGCTGACGGACGCGGCGGGCGCCTACTGGCCCGCGCGGATCCCGTACGAGGAGGAGACCGGCCAGGCCGTCGGCACCGGTGCGGCCACCCCCGGGCGGGCTGGTGCTACGGCGCGTCCGGCATCGCGTGGTCCCTCCACCTCGCCGGTGACGCCCTCGCCGATCCGGCGGTCGGGGCCCGCGCCCGGGACGCCATGCGCGCCGCCGTCAGCCGGCCGCTCCCGAGCACGATGGCGGACGACCCCGGCCTGTGCCACGGCCGCGCCGGCGTGCTGCACACCGCCGTGCGGATGGCGGCCGCGACCGGCGACCCGGCGCTGTGGGCGGCCGCGGACCGTGCCGCCGCCGAACTCGCCGCCGCCTTCGACGAGGACGCGCCGTTCGGATACCGCCAGCACGTCCCCACCGGCACGGGCCCCCGGTACCTGGACAGCCCGGCCCTGATCGACGGCGCCACCGGAGCGGCCCTGGCCCTGGCCGGCTACGCCGACGCGCGGGCCGATCCGGACGGGGCGGACGAAACCGACTGGGACGCGGCCCTGCTGCTGACCTGAGGCCGCCGACGCCGCCCCAAGGTCACGCGGGCGCGAGGACCGACAGCGCCCGCCGTCGGCGCGGCCGCGCGCGCCGCGCCTCCCCCCGCTCCCGCGTGCGCCGCGAGTCCCCGACAGCGGCCGCGAATCGCCAGCACATTGGGAGAACACCGCCCCCGGTAACCATCTTCTTGGAAGCGGCTGCCCCTCCGCTCTCCCACACCCGACGGCCGAGGTTCAGGCGAGGAGACCATGCGGGATGCAATCAGCGACGGCACGGGCAACCGCGTCGTCATCAAGGTGGGAACGTCGTCTCTGATCACCCGGGGAGAAGTCGACCCCGTCAAGCTCGACACCCTCTGCACGACGGTGGCGAAGGGCATCGAGGCCGGTCTGGCGCCGGTGCTCGTCACCTCCGGGGCGATCGCCCTGGGCCGCACCAGGCACGGCGATCTGACCCGGGACACGGCGGAGGCCGCACAGACCGCGGCGGCGCTCGGTCAGGGAATGCTGTACTCGGCGCTCCGTGCCCGGTTCGCCGCGTACGGCCTGGAGACGGGGCAGATCCTGCTGACCCCGCACGATCTCGTCGCGCCGGAACGCGGTGGCGGTGTCCGCCGCACGTTCGACCTGATGCGCTCGCTGGGCATGGTGCCCATCGTCAACGAGAACGACGCGCTGGGCGTGCGCAACAACGACGTCCTGGCCGCTCTGCTCGGCGGCTTCCTCGAAGCGCGGCTCCTGCTGCTGCTCACCAACGTGGCCGGCCTCTACGACGGCAACCCGATGCTCGCAGAGGGCGCCGTGCGCATCGCCGAGGTGACGGGTCCGATCTCCGAAGTCGAGGCGATGGCCGGAGGATCCACCGGAGACGGCGGAACCGGCGGCATGCTCGTGAAGCTGAGCGCCTGCTGGATCGCCGCGCACGCCGGGGTCCGCACCGTGGTGGCCGACGCCATGGACTCCACCGTCCTGATCGCGGCCTTCCGTGGCGACGAGGTGGAGGGAACCGTCTTCCCGCCGCGCACGACCCACGCCGCCGCGCCCGATCTCGGCCGCCTGTGGCGGGCCTTCCGGTACCCCCCGAGCGGGACCGTGGTCTGCGACGCCGCGGGGCGGCAGGCCGTCGAGTCGGGCCGGGCCCTGCTCGCCGGGAGCGTCGGCGTGCTCAACGGGCCGTTCGACCGCGGCGACGTCGTGGACGTCCTCGGTCCGGACTCCCGGGTGATCGCCCGCGGCACCGTCCGCCTCCGCGCGGCGGAGGTCCGGGCCGGCGACCGGTCCGCCTCGGAACTCATCGACGACTGTGACTACGTACGGATTTTTGGAGGCTAGTTGTGTCGGTAATCGAGATCTGCCGTGCTGCCGCGGAAGCGACCGCCGCCGTCAAGAGGCTGACCACGGCGAAGAAGAACCAGGTCCTCCTGGACATGGCTGCCGCCGTCGAGCGCAACCGCGACTCGATCATCAAGGCGAACGAGCAGGACATCGAAGCCGCCCGTGCGGCCGGTATCACCCCGACCCTCATCGACCGCCTGACCCTGACCGAGAGCCGGATGGCCGGGCTGGTGAACGCCATCCACACGGTGGCGTCGCTGGCGGACCCGGTCGGCGAGGTCGTCAAGGGCTGGACCCGCCCCAACGGCCTGCTGATCGAGCAGGTGCGGGAGCCGCTGGGCGTCATCGCGGTGATCTACGAGGCTCGGCCCAACGTCACCGCCGAGGTCGCCGCCCTGTGCCTGAAGACCGGCAACTGCGCGGTGCTGCGCGGTTCGTCCATGGCCGCCGCCACCAACGCCGCGATCATGGAGGCGCTGGCGGAGGCCATCGCCGAGCACGACGACGTGCCCCCCGCGGCCGTCCAGCTGATCTCGGACCCGTCCCGTGACGCCGCCCTGGAGCTGATGCGCGCCAAGGGGTACGTCGACCTGCTCGTCCCGCGGGGCGGCCCCGAGCTGATCGCCTCCGTCGAGAAGAACGCCACCGTGCCCACGGTGATCGACGGCGCCGGCAACTGCCACACCTACATCGACGGTTCCGCGGACCCGGACATCGCGACCGCGGTCACGATCAACGCCAAGACCTCACGGCCGAGCGTGTGCAACGCGATGGAGACCCTGCTGGTCCACGCGGACCTGGCGGAGTCCTGGCTGCCCGGAGTCCTCGACCTGCTGGCCGAGGCGGGCGTGGAGATCCGCGGCGACGAGACCGTCCGCCGCGTCTGGCCGAAGGCGGTCGCCGCGACCGAGGAGGACTGGGGCACCGAGTACCTGCGGCTCGTCCTCGCGGTCAAGGTCGTTCCCGACGCCGACGCCGCCTTCGCGCACATCCGCCGGTGGGGCACGTCCAACGCCGAGGGCATCGTGGCCAGGGACATCGACGTGGCGCGGCGCTTCGCCCGGGAGGTCGACTCCGGCAGCGTCTTCGTCAACACCTCCACCCGCTACTCCGACGGCGGCGAGTTCGGCTACGGGGTCGAGATCGGCGTCTCCACCCAGAAGCTGCACGTGCGCGGCCCGATGGGCCTGGAGTCGCTGACAACGGTGAAGAACGTGGTCTGGGGCAGCGGCCAGACGAGGGTCGTCTGATGGCCGGGCAGCCGCACGCCGCGACGGAGCGGTCGCTGCGCACCTCCCGGCTGATGGAGGGCATCACCCAGGCACTGTCGGTCCAGCACAACAACGTCGTCTACGACATGAAGGCCGCCGGACGGGACATCATCACGCTGTCCCTCGGCGAGGCCTTCTTCGACCTCCCCCTTCCGTCCTTCGACGGCCTCACCACGCCCGGCCTGCACCACTACTCGCACTCCCGGGGACTGCCGGAGCTGCGGAGGCTGCTCGCCAAGTACTACGGGTCCGGGTTCGCGCTCCCGGTGGATCCGGACACCGAGGTGATCGTCACCGCCGGTTCGAAGGCCGCCATCTACATGGCGCTGATGGCGATCGTCGACCCCGGCGACCAGGTGATCGTGCCCGAGCCGTACTGGCTGAGCTACCCGGCGCAGATCCGCATGTGCCAGGGCGAGCCGGTGATGGTTCCGCACGACGTGCCGGTCTTCGACTTCGAGCGGTTCGTCACCGCGCGCACCCGTGCGGTCATCATCAACAACCCGAACAACCCGAGCGGGCACGTCTACACCCGCGCCGAGCTGGAGTACCTGCACGAACTGGCCGACCGCCACGGGCTCCTGCTGATCGTCGACGAGGCGTACAACGAGTTCATCCCGCCGGGCGCCGAGTTCATCTCGGCCGGGTCGCTCGACCCGGAGAAGCGGCACACGGTCACGGTCAACTCGATGTCGAAGAACTACGGCGTCTCGGGCTGGCGGATCGGCTACCTCATCGCCAACGAACGGCTCACCGAGCAGATCCTGAAGATCAACCAGCATCTGGTCACCTGTGCGCCCACCATCCTGGCGGCCTACCTGGCCGAACGCTTCGACGACCTCCTGGACGTCACCCGGCCGCAGATCCAGCGCACCGTCCGGTTGCGCAACCGGGTCGCCGGCTGGTTCGCGGACGAGGGCATCGACACCATGCCCGGCACGTCGACCTTCTACCTCTTCGTCCACCTGGGCGGATCCGGCCTCGACTCCACCGAGTTCGCCGACCGGCTGCTGAGGGAGAGCGCGATCAGCGTGGTGCCCGGCATCGGGTACGGGGACTCCTGCGACCGCTACGTGCGGGTCTCCGTGGGCAGCGAGTCCGAGGAGCGCATCGCCCGTGCCGTGGCCGCGATCCGGGACCTCATCGAGAGCACCACGCCCGAGCACCCGACCTCCCGACCGCGGCCGAGGGTCGAATCCGGGGTGTGACCCGCAAGCCGCAGCGCCGAGTCCTTCCGGCCTCGCGGTCCCGACCGCGAGGCCGGAAGGAACCCGATCATCCGACAGCAACCCGAGGGGAAGGCCCATGACGAGGGACTCCGTCACACGCAGCTACGTCGAGCGGTGCCTGGAAGAGGGCAGCGCCTTGCGGAACCTCGTGAGCCGCGTGCCGTTCCCCAAGGAAGCCGACGCCGACTACCGGAGCATCCTCCTGCCCCGGCCGATGTTCGTGCCGCACGGCTCCATCGCCGCGTGCGCCGACGACCTGACGTCGCTGTTCCACGTCCTGACCTCGCTGCCGGACCGGCTCTTCGGCGGGGACGTCGACGGCTACTCCCGGGAACTGGGCATCGACCCCCGGCGGGCGGCGCTGATCCAGCGGCTCGGCGGCGAGATCACCCTCTACGGGCGCGCCGACCTCTACCGCGTCGACGGCTCCTTCAAACTCCTCGAGTTCAACATCAACAGCAGCGTCGGCGGGGTCTCCTGGTCGGACATGGCCAAGTACATGCTGGAGGTGCCGGAGTTCCGGGAGTTCGCCGACGAGCACGGCCTCGACTACGTCCACACCGGCGAGCGTTTCGTCCGGGCCCTGCGTGAGGCGTCGAGGACCGTCACCGGCGGTGCGCCACCCGTCGTCGGCGCGGTCGACTGCGACGGCGCCATGGCCAAGTACCGGAGCATGTACCTGAGCCTCCAGGAGATGATGCGCGGGTTCGGCATCGAGATGGTCCTCGGCGAGCTGAGCGAGGTCCGGGAGAAGGGAGGGAGGCTGTACCTCCAGGGCCGGCCGCTGGACGTCATCGCGCGCTACTTCACGGTGGAGGAGGTGGTGGCGAGCCCCGACGGCGAGAAGGTCCTGGAGCCGATCTTCCGGGCGCACGAGGAGGGCCGCGTGGTCCTGTGGACCACGATGCGCACGGGACTGGTGCACAACAAGGCCTGCCTGGCGATGCTGCACGACCAGAGGGGGCACGACGCCTTCTCCGCCGAGGAGAGGGCGCTGATCGACCGGATCCTCCCCTGGGCCCGGGTCCTGGACTCCGGGACCGTCGAGGCCGGGGGGACCACGGTGGATCTGCTCGACTACTGCCGGGAGCACCGCGAGAAGATCATCATGAAGCCCGTCAACGGATACTCGGGGATCGGCAGCTACGCCGGCTGGGAGCAGTCCGACCGGGACTGGCGGGAGCTCCTGGCCGGGGCCCGGGGGCGCGGGTACATCGTTCAGGAGAGGGTGGTCCCGGATCCGGAGCCGATCGTCGATCCGGAGAGCGGGGCCGTCCAGGACCACGACTCCGTCTGGGGCGTCTTCATCACTCCGGAGGGGTACGGCGGGGCTCAGGTGCGAGCCACACCTTCCGGCGGTCAGGCGGTCATCAACATGGGTGCCGACCGACGCGTCAAGGCGGCCCCCGTGTTCCGCCACGCTTCCTGAGACCGCGGAGGACTCCACGAATGACTCGGTCCCGGACGAGCGCGGACGATCCTTCCAGGGCAGTGGGAAGGCAGACGCCGATCGAGGGCGGTTCGACGGCGGGGAGCAGCACCGCCGCCGAACCGTCGATCTTCAGGAACGGAAACTTCAGAAGGCTCTTCGCCGCGAACTCCGTCAGTCTGTACGGCTCCCAGGTCAGTTACCTGGCCGTGCCGCTCACGGCGGTCACCGCGCTCGACGCGAGTGCGGCACAGGTCGGCCTGCTCGGGGTCCTGAGCACGGTCTCCTTCCTCCTGATCGGCCTCCCGGCCGGCGTGTGGGTCGACCGCATGCCCCGGCGCCCGATCATGTTCACCGCCGACTTCGGGCGGGCACTGCTGCTGGGATCGATACCCGTGGCGTGGCTGTTCGACGCGCTGACCCTGACGCAGCTGTACCTGGTCGTGTTCGTGAGCGGAACGCTGACGGTCTTCTCCGACATCTCCGCGCAGAGCTTCCTGCCGTCCATCGTGCCCCGGGAGCGCCTGCTCCAGGCCAACGGGTACATCGGCAGCGTCAGGGAGAGTTCCGGGGTCGCGGGGCCCAGTCTGAGCGGTCTTCTGCTCCAGCTGATGGCGGCCCCGGCCGCGGTGCTCGTCGACGCGCTCGGCTTCCTGCTGTCGGGAATCCTGATCTCCCGGATCGAGCGGGTGGACGAGTCCCACGCGGGGGCCGCGGAGAAGAAGGCGCTGTACCGGGGGATCTGGGAAGGGGTGAGGTTCGTCTTCTCCCATCCCCTGCTCCGCCCGATCGCGATGGCCGGAGCGATCACCAACTTCTCGCTCCAGATGGTCACGATCATGCTGCCCCTGCTCTTCGAGCACACGCTCCACTTCTCCGCGTGGAGGTTGGGCCTGTACCTGGCCGTCGGGGGCGTCGGCTCGCTGATCGGCGCGTACACCGGGCCGCGGTTGGCGGAGCGGGTGGGGCAGGGCAGCGTGCTGTGGCTCGCCGGCCTGGTCACCGCGCCGTTCGCCTGCCTGGTGCCGCTGGTCGACGGCGGGGCGGTGTACTGGGTGTCCGCCGTCTGCTGGCTCGTGGTCACGTACCGCATGGGGATGAACAGTGTGGTCCTGGTGAGCTTCCGGCAGCGCGTTACCCCGAACGACCTGCTGGGCCGCATGAACGCGACCATGCGTTTCGCCCTGACCGGAGCCACCGCGCTGGGTGCGGGGGCCTCGGGACTGGTCGGGGAGTTCTTCGGTGTACGGGCGTCGCTCTACGTCGGGGCGGTGGGGTTGGCGGTCGCCTGGCTCCCCTATGTCTTCTCCCCGCTTCGGCGAATGAAAACCCTTCCCTAGCGCCGGTCCTCTCCAGAGCGGTACACCGACCCGTTGTGGGGCCGCCCGGGCGACGGCATGCCCCCTCGACGCTCTCGCGCCGGGGGGGCATGCCGTCGCCTCCTTCACGCCAAGGATCGCTGACGTTCTATCAGTCTTCTATCAGGATGCGACGGTTCGATCTTGACCCCCTTGCCGGGGCCCCGGCTTCATGGTCTACTTCTCCGGTGCCGCTTTGACGTCAGGTCGTCAAGACACCGACCAGTGCACCTGACTTAAGAGTTGAATGAAAGTCAGAAACCGGGCGGCCGAATGCGCCGCCCGGCCGTAGGTTAGAAGCTGGTCCTTTCGGGGGAAAGGGGATGGCCTTGCTTTCCGGTACGTCTGGAGTGTTGGACGCCGTCGTCGTCGGCGGCGGCATCGTGGGTGCGGCCGTCTTCCATGAACTCGCTGACCGCGGCGGCCGCGTGTGCCTGGTCGAGCAGGACCGGACCGGGCTCGGCACCACGGCATGGAGCGGCGGGATCGTGCGCTGCTACCATGACGATCCGGTTCTCGTGGAGCGCGCGGTACAGGGGCTCTCCTTCTTCCGGAACTTCGCCGAACGGACCGGGATTCACGCGGATTTCATCGAGAGCGGATTCCTCTACATACCGCGCCCGAGCATGCGTGAACAAGCCCGGTCCCTGACGGACCGCATCGCCCGGTCCTTTCCCGTCGAGTTGCTCTCCTCGGCCGATCTGGACCGCAAATTCGGCCATCTCCTCAACAGTTCCGCCGAATTCGCGGTATGGGAACCGCACGCCGGATATCTGGACGCCACGCAGGTGACGCGCGCGCTCGTCCGGTCCGCGGTCCGCAAGGGCGGCCGGCTGCTGGAAGGCGTCCGGGTCGACGGCCTGAACCGGGTGGGGGGACGCATTCGCGGGGTACGGGGCAGCACGGGCGTGGTGGCCGCGGACGCGGTGGTCCTCGCCACCGGCGCCCACACGCCACGGCTCCTCGACTCCTGGGGCGTCCCGCACGACCTCTGGGCGCAGGCCATCCAGGTCGAGCTGCGCGGCGTCGACGGTGCGCCGGCAGACCACCCCGCGTACATGGACGACGTCTGCTCCGTCAACGGCAGACCGGATCCCGACTCCGCCGGGATGCTGCTCGGCCACCCCACCGGGTACCGCGTCGACGGTGCGATCGAACGCACCGCCGTCGACCCCGAGCAGTCCCGGCTGGCCGTCGAGGCCGGGCGACGGCGCTTCGGCTGGGTCGAGGCGAGCGTGTCGCTCGGGGGCTTCAGAGCGGCGGAGTGCTACGCCCCGGACGGGCGGGGCCGCGTCGCGTGGGTTCCGCGGGAGGCCGGCCTGATGCTCGCCACCGGCTTCAACGGAGGCGCGTTCAAGCTGGCCCCGTGGGCCGCCGGAGAAGCAGCCCGACTCCTGGCCGGCTGAGCACCGGACCGCCGCGGTCTCCCCGCAGTTCACGACAGTCCATTCCGACTGCCGTTCCTCCGCCATGCCCACACGAAAGGTGGATGTCGATGTCCCAGGACATCAAAGGAGTTCTCCCGGTCGTCCTCATGCCGTACACGGAAGACGGCTCACGGGTCGACGAGGACGACTTCCTCTCGCAGACGGAGTTCATGTTCCAGGCCGGCTGCAACGGCTTCGTCGTGGGCCAGGTGTCCGAGGTGCTGCGGCTGACCCACGAGGAGCGGCTGCGGGTCGCCGAGCTCTCCGCCAAGGCCGCCCGGGGCCGGGGCGTCTCCGTCATGAGCACCGGCGCCGAGACCCCCCAGGCGGCGGTGCAGTACTCGCGCCACGCCCAGGAGGCCGGCGTCGACGCCCTTCTCGTGATGCACCCGGCGACGATCCCGCTCGACGACGACGGCATGGTCGCGTACTACAGCGAGGTCATCGAGTCCGTCGAGATCCCCGTGATCATCCATCACGCCAAGAGCCTGGCGAAGCAGCCACTGAGCATCGCCGCCCAGGTGCGGCTGCTGGAGGAGTACGGCGAGGAGCGCGTGCTCTTCAAGCCGGAGGCGCAGCCGACGCCGCCGCGCGTCAGCCTGCTGCGCGACGCGACCGGAGGCCGGGCCCGCATCTTCGAGGGCGACGGCGGAATGATGCTGCTCGACTGCCACCGGCGCGGCCTGACGGGCACGATCCCCGCCACCGAGATCGCCGAGATCGTCGTGGCGCTGTGGAACCTGCTCGAGCAGGGCAGGCGCGCGGAGGCGGAGCGGATCGCGCACCCGCTCTCCTACCTCATGTGCCACATGATGAACAGCACCGACTACTACGTGTCCATCGCGAAGCGCTTCCTCAAGGAGCGCGGAATCGTGAAGAGCACCCACGTCCGCGGGCCGAGCCGGCACGTGCTCGACGACGAGACGTGGACCGAAGTCAACCACACCTACCAGAACCTGCTTTCGCTCGCGAAGGAGCTCACCCGATGAAGAACCACGCCTTCACCATCCGTCTCAAGGACGCCGCCGCCGCCGAGAAGTACATCGCGCTGCACCGTGACGTCATCCCGGAGATCGTCGCCCCGGGCGGCGCGCTCGACACCATCGGCGTCCGCAAGCTCCAGATCTTCTTCATCGAGCCGCTGATGCTGTTCATGTACGTCGAGGCCGAGGACCACTTCGACCCCACCCGTGACTTCCTGCGCGCCAACGACCTGCACCCGGCCGTGCAGGAGTGGGACGACATGATGCACGCCGACGGCGGCCTCCTCGTCCGGCACGAGAACCACGGCAACAAGCTGAACTGGGCCGAGATGCAGCGCATTCACCACGTGGACTTCACCAACACGCTGCCCGACCTCGACGGGAAGTGAGCTCCTGTGGACCGCGTCGGGTTGACCGTTCTCGACTGCACGCTGCGTGACGGTGGTTACTACACCAACTGGAATTTCGACACCGCTCTCGTCGAGGAGTACCTGGCCGCCTGTCCGGGGCTCGGCATCGACGTGGTGGAGCTGGGCTACGTCCGTTTCACCAAGAGCGGGTTCGGCCCGTACGGGCAGCTTCCCGAAGGGCTGACCCCCAATCTGCGCGAGGCCCTTCCCGCGGACCACGCGCTGCGCTTCGCCGTGATGGTGGACGCCGCCGACATGGTGGGTCTGCCCGCGGCGGAGGTCGGCGGCCTGCTCAGGGAGAAGCTGGCCCCCGGCTCGCTTCCGGTGGACCTCGTGCGGGTCGCGGTGCGCTACGACAAGGCGGCCGGCGCCGTGGCCGCGGTCCACTCGCTCCGCGAGGCCGGGTACGGTGTCTGCATCAACCTCATGCAGATCGACCTCGCGACCGCAGACGAACTCGCCGTCTGCCTGGACGCCGTGGTCGCGATGGGCCCGCTCGAAGCGGTATACATAGCCGACTCGCTGGGTTCCCTGCGTCCGGAACGCACCGTCGAACTCGTCGAGTTGTTCCGCACCGGGCAGGACGCCCCGGTCGGCATCCACGCCCACGACAACCAGGGCTTCGCCCTGCACAACACGGTCGTCGCGGCGCAGCAGGGCGCCCTGTGGCTGGACGGCACCGCGTACGGCATGGGCCGCGGCGCCGGCAACACGCGCATCGAGCAGCTGCTCGCCGTCCTCGGCGAGGACGCGGACCGGCTGCAGCCGCTGATGGAGCTCATCGTGCGGCACTTCCACCCGCTGATGGACCGGTACCGGTGGGGCCCGAGCGGGCTCTACGCGATCGCCGGCATGCGCGACATCCACCCGACCTACGTCCAACGCGTCGAGGAGGACGCCTCGTTGGGTGCGGAGGAGAAGCTGCGGGCCGTCGGTTTCCTCGCCGGGGCCGCGTCCGCGGGATTCTCCGCGGCCCTCCTCGACGAGGCCCTCGCCCATGCGGCCGGCGAGCGGCTGGCGGACGTCCTGGCGCGCTACCCGGTGGTCGTGTTCGACCTCGACGGGGTGCTCGTCGACTCCAACGAGCTGAAGGTCGAGTGCGTCCGCGCCGCGTTCGACGGCTTCCCGGCCGACCTCGTCGAGCAGTTCACGGACGAGTTCCGGCGCACGTTCGGCCGGTCCCGGCAGGAGCACTTCGCCCACTTCCACCGGGCGAGCGTGGAACGCGGCCTGGCGGGCCCGGACTTCGAGGCGTTCTACGAGCGGTACGCGGGCGCGTACGCGGACCGGCTGGCTCACCGCTACCCCGCGGCGCCGCTGTGCGCGGGCGCCGCGGAGACGGTCCAGCACCTGGCCGACCGGGGCGTCCCGCTCTACGTCGCCACGGGCACGCCCCGCGGCGAGGCGGACAAGGTGCTCGCCGCGGGCGGACTGCTCGGCGCCTTCCGCGCCGTGCTCGGCGGGGAGGAGCCGAAGTCCCGCCGTCTCGCGGAGATCCTGCGGCACGCCGGGGTCGACGCGCGGGACGTGGTGCTGGTCGGTGACTCGCGCCAGGACGTCCTCGCCGCGGACGAGACGGGCATCGACTTCGTACTCGTGACCCGCTACGGGTTCTTCCCGGCCGAGCGGACCCTCCGCGACCGCGTCGGGCGCCCGGCCCGTATCGTCACCGAACTGAACCCGAACGCTCCGGTCAGGCTTCTGACCGAGCATCACGACTGACCCGACGGTTCGGGCGTCGGCAGAACAAGGTACCGAGTCACACGGGAGGCACACAGTGACGGACAGCAGGCAGCCGGTGGTCATCTCAGGGGTGACCAGAGGGCTCGGACGAGCCCTGGCCCAGCGCTTCGCCGTCCTGGGCCACCCGGTGGCCGGGTGCGGCCGCGACGCCGACGCGCTGAGCGGGCTGGCGTCCGAACTGGGTGACGGCCACCGCTTCGAACGGGTCGACGTCACCGACGCCGACTGGGTCGACGCCTGGGCCGAGCGGGTGCACCGCGAGCTCGGCGCACCCGGTCTGGTTATCGCCAACGCCGGTGCCATCACCGGGCCGGCCCCGGTGTGGGAGGTCTCTCCGGAGGACTTCGACACCGTGATCCGGGTGAACGTGGGCGGCGTGTACGCGATGACGCGGGCGTTCCTGCCGCGCATCGCGGACGGCGGCACCCTCGTCACCGTCTCGTCGGGCTGGGGGCGCAACCCCCGGGGCATGCTCGCCGCGTACACGGCGAGCAAGTTCGCGGTCGAGGGCTTCACCCGGGCCGTGGCCCAGGAGGCGGCCCAACTGCGCCCGGGCGTCCGGGTGGTGGCCGTCGACCCGGGCGGCGGCGTGGACACCGCGATGCTGGCGACCTGCCTGCCCGACGAGCACCACACCTACCCGGGCGCCGACGAGTGGGCCGAGAAGGCCGTCGACTATCTACTCCACCGGTTGCCGGCGCACAGCGACGCGACCGGCCTCACCGTGAACTGAGGAACACCACACGCATGAACACCGCACTCCTGAACAACACCCGCGTCGTCGTCACCGGAGCCGCCCGTGACTTCGGTCGGACCCTGGCCATCCGGTTCGCCCAGCTGGGCGCCGAGGTCTACCTGTCCGCCCGCAGCCTGAAGGCGGCGCAGGCGACCCGCGACGAGATCCTCGCGCTCGGCCACGACAAGGTCCACGCCTTCTCCTGCGACCTGACCGACCCGGCCTCGGTCCGGGAGTTCGCCGAGCAGGTCGGCGCGCTCACCGACCGGGTGGACATCCTCCTCAACAACGGCGCCATGTGGCTGGAGGGCTTCGACCTCGGCACCGCCACCGACGAGCAGATCATGGCGACCGTCACGTCCGGCGGCGCCGGCACCGTCCTGATGGTCAAGCACTTCCTGCCGCTGCTGCGCGCCTCGGAGCGTCCCGACATCGTCAACATGGTCTCGGTGGCCGCGTCCTCGCGCACCGACTCGTGCTCGGGCAGCCCGGCCTTCTACGCCGCAAAGGGAGCCCAGTCGAACTTCGCCGAGATCCTGTCCCAGCGGCTGCGCCCGGAGGGCGTGCGGGTCATCTCGCTGTACCCGCCGGACTTCGAGAACGTGGACCCGCTGAGCGCGGACTGGGAGACCACCGACCGCCGGGCCGGGGCACCGCTGACCGCGCAGTCGCTGCTCGACTGCGTGCTGTTCGCCGTGGGCCAGCCCAGGGACTGCTTCATCCGCAACTTCAACTTCGAGCCGCTGTCCAAGACCGTCAAGGGATAGCCGACATGTGTGGAATAACCGGCTGGTACTCGCCCGTCCGCGTCCTCGTCGACGAGCGCGCGACGGTCGAGGCCATGACCGACACGATGGCCCTGCGCGGGCCCGACGCCGGGGGCGTGTGGCTGCGCCCCCGGGTGGCGCTCGGGCACCGCAGGCTCGCCGTCATCGACCTCGAGGGCGGGGCGCAGCCCATGGTCGTCGACGCGGCCGGCGGGGAGGTGGCGCTCACCTACAGCGGCGAGCTCTACAACTTCCGTGAGCTGCGCGACGAGTTGCGCCGGCGCGGCCACGACTTCGGCACCGCCAGTGACACCGAGGTCGTGCTGCGTTCCTACCTCGAGTGGGGTGACGCCTTCGTCGAACGGCTCAACGGGATCTACGCGTTCGCGATCTGGGACGGGCGCACGGAACGGCTGCTGCTGGTCCGCGACCGGCTCGGCGTCAAGCCGCTCTACCAGTACCGCCTGGGCGACGACGTCCTGTTCGGCTCCGAACCCAAGGCGATCCTCGCCCACCCCGAGGTCCCGCGCGCCGTCGACCTGGCGGGCCTGCGCGAGGCGTTCTCCTGGATCCGCACCCCGGGCCACGCCGTGTGGCGGGGGATGTCCGAGGTGCGGCCCGGCACCCTCGTCGCGGTGGACCGGGACGGGCTGCGCGAGCACACCTACTGGGAGCTCGAGGCCACTGCCCACGAGGACGACACGGACACCACGGTGGAACGCGTCCACGAGCTGCTGTCGGACATCATCCGACGCCAGCTGGTGACCGACGTGCCGCGGTGCACCCTGCTCTCGGGCGGCCTCGACTCCAGTGTCATCACCGCCTTCGCCCAGCGGGAGCTGGGCGCGTCCGAGCGGATCCGCAGCTTCTCCGTGGACTTCACGCGGCACGGCGAGCGCTTCACGGCCGACCGGTTCCGGGACTCGCCGGACGCCCCCTTCGCCCGCGAGGTCGCCGAACGCTCCGGCACGCTCCACACGAACGTCGTCCTCGACGCGGTGCGGATGGCCGACCCCGAGGTGCGCCGCGCGGTCGTGGGCGCGCGCGACCTGCCGACCGGTTTCGGTGACGCCGACAACTCCCTCTACCTGCTCTTCCAGGAGATCAGGAAGGGCTCCACCGTGGCCCTCTCGGGGGAGTCGGCGGACGAGGTGTTCGGCGGCTACCGGTGGATGCACGACCCGGCGGCCCAGGGCGCGGACGACTTCCCCTGGGTGGACCACACCCACGTCACCAGTCCGCACACCGGGATCGACGTGTTCACCCCCGAACTGCGCGCCTCCCTGGACCTGCCCGGGTACATCCGGCAGGGCTACGCGGACGCCGTGGCGCGGGCCCCCCGCCTGGCCGGGGAGACCGGGCTCGACGCCCGGATGCGGACGCAGATGCACCTGCACCTCACCCGGTACATGCGCATCCTCCTCGACCGCAAGGACCGGCTCAGCATGGCCGCCGGGCTGGAGGTCCGCGTCCCGTTCTGCGACCACCGCCTGGTGTCGTACGTCTTCAACACGCCGTGGTCCATGAAGACCTTCGACGGCGCGGAGAAGAGCCTGCTGCGGGCCGCCGCCCGGAACGAGCTGCCCCGGTCGGTGGTCGAGCGCAGGAAGGCCCCCTACCCCTCGACGCAGGACCCGGCGTACACCGGCGAACTGCTGCGGCAGGCCTCCGACGTCCTGGCCGACGGCGGCCACCCGGTCCAGGAACTGACCGACCGGCGGGTGCTGAAGGAGGTCCTGGGCCGGCGCCCGCAGGACGTGTCCCCCGCGTTCCGGACCGGCCTGGAACGCTGGCTCGACATGGCGACCTGGCTCGACATCCACCGTCCCACGCTGCAGCTCGCCTGACCCCGGGCCCGTCCGCCCCACAGGGAAACAGAGAAGGTGACACCGATGGCACTGCTCCATGTCACGCCCGAGACGGACGCCGCCCACACGCTGCTCCGCACCCGGGACGACCGGCGGATCGCCGAGGTCCTGGCCCCGCTGGGCGTGCGGTTCGAGAACTGGGAGACCGGCCGGGTCGACCGGGACGCCCCGGACGCGGCACTGATCGACGCCTACCGCCCGGAGATCGCGTCGTTCGACTCCGACGGCCGGCACCGCAAGGCCGAGACCATCACGGTCCGCCCCGACGAGACGAACCGGGAGTGGGTCGAGGACGTCCTCGCCTCGCGCCACAAGTACTTCAACGAGCACACCCACTCCGAGGACGAGATCTGGTTCTTCGCCGACGGCGGAGCCTGCTTCTACATCCGGGCCCGGGGCAGGGTCCACATCCTGGTGGCCACCGACGGCAACCTGCTGTCCCTGCCCGCCGGGACCCGGCACTGGTTCGACATGGGGCTGCGCCCCGACTACCGCGCCATCCGGCTGTACCTCACGTCGGAGGGATTCGACGGCGAGTTCACCGGGGACCGGATCGCGAACGGTTTCCCGTACGTGGAGGACGTCGTACGCGAGGACACCGCGACGACGGGGTGACCGGGAGTCACCGACGTGTACTGCAAGGGCGGATGCCCCGGATTCGCCATGCCCGCAGGGCGGTCCGGGGCCCGCCGGACACCCTTCTCGACACACAATCGGTGGAGCTACTCACGCCATGACGAACAGCAAAGTGGTCCAGCACGAGACCGTACGGAACGTCGATGAGCAACTCGCCTTCGAGACGGTCTGTTTCAGCGACCCGCAGGCGCTCGACCGCTATCTGAAGGACACCGCGGGCAGCCTCAAGGTACTCCGGCCCGAGTTCTCGACCGACACGGGGTCCGCGTTCTTCACCGGCCCGGACCGGCCGCTGCCGGCGGCCGAGCTCGGCGGGCTGTGGCGCGAGGGCGGCCGGGCCGTCGTCCACGACCACGTCCCGGGCACACCCTACTTCGCCAACGGCGTCGTGGTGGACGGGCAGCTGTGCCTCACCGACACCTGGCGCTGCTACACCATGGACGACGGGCCGCGCTCGCTCCTCACCTCGGTGGTGAACGTCCTGCCCGACGCGCCGGAGGTCAAGCTGCTGCGCGACCGGCTGCAGCCGCTGGCCGCGGCGACGGCGGACGGCGACGGGCCGGTCTGCTTCGAGGTGGTGCTCGGCGACGACCAGGTCAAGGTGGTGAAGTTCGCGCACCGGGTCGCCGGGGCGCCGCTGCCGGACCTCTGCGCGTTCGTCGGCATCGCCGGCCAGGCCGGGCGGACGGCCGAGACCCCGGACGGGTTCGTGGCCGACTACGCCTTCAAGGTGCGGCGGCGCGGCACGCTGAGGGGGTTCACCGGCCTGGACGAGGTGCGCCGTCTCCCGTCGTACCGCCAGGACCTCTTCATGCCGGCGCTCGGCGATCCGGTCGAGCCCACCGTGGACGAGGGCGCCGGCGCCATCGTCCTGCTCAGGCACGCGGACGAGGACGTCCTCCTCCGCGACCTGGCGTTCCTCCAGGAGCTCAACCGCTCCGGGGTGTTCGTCGTCGACTGATCCGACCGACGTCCGCCCCCCTCCTCCCCCCCGCAGACGCGCCGGTGCCGACCGCACCGCCGCGGCGCTGCCTCGCGCCCACCACCCGGTGCGCCTCCCGCGGGCCTCCGGTGGGCCGGTTCTCGTCTACGCAAAGGGAAACAACCATGCCGTACTCGGACTCCATCGCCCCCTCCGACCGACCCGGATCGATCGCGCCACGGCCGCGGCGGACCGCGAAGCCCAAGCGGATCCTGATGTGCGCCCCCCGGTACTTCGACGTCACCTACTCCATCAACCCGTGGATGCACCCCGAGAAGCCGTCGGACGCCGGGAGCGCGCTCGTCCAGTGGGAGCGGCTGCGCGACCTCTACCGGGACCTCGGCCACACCGTCGAACTCATCGAGCCGATCCCCGGACTGCCCGACATGGTCTTCGCGGCCAACGGGGCCACCATGGTCGACGGCAAGGTCCTCGGCGCGCGCTTCCGCCACATGGAGCGCACCGCGGAGGGCCCCGCCTACCTGGAGTGGTTCCGCGAGCAGGGCTACACCGACGTCCACTGGCCGGAGTTCATCAACGAGGGCGAGGGCGACTACCTGCTGGCCGGACGCCGCCTGCTGGCCGGCACCGGGTTCCGCAGCGACCTCCGCTCGCACTTCGAGGCGCAGGAGTTCTTCGGCGTCCCCGTCACCGGGCTCACCCTGGTGGACCCCCGCTTCTACCACCTCGACACCGCGCTCGCGGTGCTGTCCGACGAGGAGGTCATGTACTTCCCCGGGGCGTTCTCCGCCGGCAGCCAGGCCGTACTGCGCGAACTCTTCCCGGACGCGGTCATCGCGACCGAGGCGGACGCCGAGGTGTTCGGGCTGAACGCCTTCAGCGACGGCCGGCACGTCCTGCTGCCGAGCGCCGCGACCCACCTCGCCGAGGAGCTCCGCACGAGGGGTTTCGAGCCCATCGGCATCGACCTGCCCGAGCTGCTCAAGGCCGGCGGCGGCGCCAAGTGCTGCACCTTGGAACTGCGCGGCTGACGTGCTCTCCAGCGTCTGAGACCCGAACACCGAATCACCGCCCGCACGTTGTGAGAGGACCCGACCGTTGATCACGAAAATCCGCATCGACCGGAACTCCGCCGCCGAGGAGTTCGGCATGCGCTGCCAGCGGATCATCCCCTGGCCCGGTGCCGCCGGGGAGGAGCCGCCGGTCGGTGCCATGGCCTGCTTCCTGCCGGCCGGCAGCAGCTCCGCACCGGACTGCCACGACCAGGACGAGGTCATGATCGTGGTGTCCGGAACCGGCCGGGTCACCCTCGCCGGCGAGGAGACGTCCTGCGGCGCCGGCGACGTGGTGGTGCTGCCCCGCAACCAGGAGCACGTGGTGCACAGCACGGGCGACGCGGAGCTCCAGTGGGTCTCCTTCTACTGGCCGCTGCACGAGCCGGCCAAGGCCGAGGAGGCCTCCGCATGAGCACCGCCGAGTGGATCACCGCCACGCCGCCCACCCCCAACGGCCCCCTGCACCTGGGGCACCTGGCGGGCCCCTACCTCGCGGGGGACGTGCTGCGCCGCTTCCTGGCCGCCGACGGCGTGGACGTCCGCTACACCACCGGCCTCGACGACCACCAGAGCTACGTGCCGGTGCGCGGGCTGAAGGACGGCGGCCTCAAGGGCGAGGAGGTCGCCGACCACTACGGCGACTCCATCGAGGAGGTCTGGTCCCGGGCCCACGCGGACTTCGACACGGTCGTCCGCCCGCGCCGCACCGCCGGCTACCAGGCCCACGTCCAGGACTTCTTCAAGGAGCTCCACGACGCCGGCCACATCGTCGCGCGCACCCGCCCGCTGCCGTACTGCACCGGCTGCGAGCGCTGGCTGTACGAGGCCTACGTCAAGGGGGACTGCCCGCACTGCGGCTCCGCCTCCAACGGCAACGCCTGCGAGCCGTGCGGCCGCCCCAACGACTGCGGCGATCTGCGCGACCCCGTCTGCACCGGCTGCGGCTCCCCCGCCGAACTGCGCGACTGCGAGCGGCTCTACTTCCCGCTCGCCCCCTTCGCCGAACGGCTCCAGGACTTCTGGCAGCGCGTCGACATGCCGCCGCACCTGCGCGCGCTGTGCGAGCGGATGCTGCACGAGGGGCTGCCCGAGATCGCCGTGAGCCACCCCTCCGACTGGGGCGTGCCGGTTCCCGTCGAGGGCTTCCGGGACCAGCGGGTGTACGTCTGGTTCGAGATGGCCCCGGGGTACCTCGTCGAGTGGGAGCAGTGCGGCACCGGCCGCCCGGCCCCCGGCCCCGTGCAGTTCTTCGGCTTCGACAACGGCTACTTCCACGCCGTGCTGAACCCGGCCGCCTTCCTGGCCCGCTCCGCGGACGCGCCGCTGCCCCGCGCCTTCGTCGTCAACGAGTTCTACCGACTGGAGGGGCTGAAGTTCTCCACCAGCCGCGGCCACGCCGTCTGGGCCCGGGACGAACTCGCCCGCACCAGCGCGGACGTCCTGCGCTACCACGTCCTCTCGGACCGCCCCAACGGCCGTCAGACCAACTTCACCCCGGCGGCGCTCGAACGCAGCCGGCAGCACCTCGCCGACGCCTGGGACGGCTGGCTGCACGGCCTGCTGACCACGGTGGCCGAGGACTTCGGCGGCGTCGTGCCCCAGGAGCGCCCGCAGGGAGCGGCCTGGGAGCGGCTGCGGGGCCGGCTGGCCCGCCTGGCCGACGACCTGCGGGAGGCCTACGGGGTGGCGGGTTACGACACCCGCCGCGCGGTCGCCCTGCTCGACGAGGCCATCGCGCTGGCGACGGACTTCGGGCACGTCCACAGCCACGAGCGGGACCGCCCCCAGGGCGCGGCCGCCCACCGCTCGGCCGTCGTCGCCCAGCTCGCGGTCGCCGTCGGCCTCGCGGCCTGGGCCGCCCCGGTCCTGCCCGCGGCCTCGGCCCGCCTGGCGGAACTCCTCGGTGTCCCGGCGGGCCGCCGGGTGGACGCGGCGGCGATGGCCGCCCCGCCGGCCGGCACCCCGCTCGCCGTGCCCGACTCGGCGGTGTTCGGTGGCTGAGGCGGGCACCACGGCCGACGACCGGGGAACGGGCACCGTGCGCGTCGCGGTCGTCGGCCCGTTCTCCGGTCCGCGCGCCGCCTGGGGCGAGCTGCTCGAAGGCGCCGCGGCGGCGCACGACGGCGTGCGGTGGGAGTTCCACGACGACCGGGGCGACGCCATCGTCGCCCGCAAGGTCGCCGAGACGATCGTCGCCGACGGCGGCCACGCCCTGGTCGTCGGCCACTTCAACAGCGCCGGTGCCCGGCTCGCCCTCCCGGTCTACCGCTGCGCGGGCGTGCCGCTCCTGCTCCCGCTCGCGACCGCGCCGCGCCTGCTCGACGGGCCGGCCGGCGCCGCGCTGCGGTGGTGCCCGGACGACCTGGCCCAGCTCGTCGAACTGCGCTCCGCGATCCGCCGGGCGGGGCACACCCGCCTCGCGGTGGCGGACGACGGCAGCACCTACGGCGCGGTCCTCGCCCAGCTCCTGCGCGGCCTGCCCGCCGACGGTGTGCGGCTCGTGGACGCGGGCGGCGCCGACGCGCTCGTCGTCTGCGGCACCCACGTGGGCGCCGCCCGCGAGGCCCGTGCCCGGCGGGCGGCGGGCTTCACGGGGGCGCTGTACTTCACCGACGACTGCGCGGTCGACGAGTTCCCCGGGCTCCTCGGGGACGCGGGCCACGCGGCGAGCGTGGCCCGGCTGCGCGGCGGCGCCGCCGCCTACGTCGAGTCGGCCCTCGCCACCGCCGCCGCCGTCCTCACCGCACGGCCGGAACTCACCGGGACGGCGCTCCTGGACGCCGTGCGCGCCCACGCGGACCGCCGCTTCACCCCGCAGGGGGACCCGGAACCGAGCGCGGCCGGCACGAGCGGCCCCGGCTGGGAGGTGGTCCCGCTGGACCCGCCCACCCGGCCCACGGCGGCCCGGCACGGTGCCGGGAACGGCGCCGGGCACGACGGCAAGGCCTACGACGTGCTGGTCGTCGGGGCCGGCGTCCTCGGCGCCGCCACCGCCGACCTCCTGGCCCGCCAGGGCCTGCGCGTCGCCATGACGGCCCCGTCCGCCGAGGACCCGGCGGCGACCCGGTACTCGGGCGGGCTCGTCCGGGCCTACGAACCGGACCCGGCCATGCGCGAACTCGCCGTGCGCAGCCACCGGCCGGCCTGGCGCGAAGGCGCCGCCCCGCACGGCCCGAGCGGCTTCCGGCGGACGGGTTCCCTGGTCCTGCTCGGCGAGGCGGACCTGGACGAGGCCGCGAAGGGCGTGGCCGAGCTCGGCGGCGCCGGGATCGAGGCCGCCCTCCTCACCCCGCGCGAACTCGACGACCGCTTCCCCGGGCTCCGTACCCGGGACGTGGCCGGCGCGGTGTGGGAACCGGGCGGCGGCTACGCCGACCCGGCCGCCACCTGCCTGCGGCACCGCCGGGACGCCGCCGCGCACGGGGCCTTCGTCCTGCCCGGCCGGGTCCTGCACCTGGACCAGCGGCCTGACCACGTCCACGTCACCCTGGAGCGGGGCGAGGTCGGCGCCCGCGTCGTGGTCCTCGCGGCCGGCGCCGGAACCCCGGGGATCCGCGGACACGGCCTCACGGCGACGGCGGACGCGCCCGCCGGGCAGCCGCGCACCAAGCGCATCCGCTACGCCTTCTTCCGGCTCCCCGGGAACCCGGCCACGCCGACGGTGGTGGACCTCGTCACGGGGCTGTGGGCGCGCCCCCAGCACACCGGGCTCGGCGCGGGCGGCTGGCTGGTGGGCCGCCCGGCGGACGAGTGGGACGTCCCGCCCGGCGGCGCGGACACCGTCACCGCCGCCCAGGCCGAGCACATCCGGGAAGGTGCCGTACGGCGCTGGCCCGGACTCGCGCGGGCCGAGTTCCTCGGCGGGCGCCACGGTGTCGACCTGTTCACGGCCGACGGCCGCCCGCTGGTCGGCCCGGACCCGTCCGCGCCCCGCGTCGTGTTCGCCACCGGCGGCTCCGGCGCCGGCTTCAAGACCGCTCCCGCGGTGGCGGAGTCGGCCGCCGCCCACGCCCTCGCGGCACTCGGCTGACCCCCTGCGCCCTTCCCCTCCCCCCACACCAGAAGCCCTCTCGCCGGGGCTTCGCGAGCGAGAGACGTTCGACGATGACCTTCCTGAGCTCCCTGTCCGAACTCGACCGGCCGGACTCCGTCCACGACATCGTGGGCGTGGGCTTCGGCCCGGCCAACCTCGCCCTGGCGATCGCCATCGAGGAACACAACGAGACCGTTGCCCCCGCCCAGCGGCTGACCGCCGCCTTCCTGGAGAAGCAGCCGTCCTTCGGCTGGCACCGCGGCATGCTCATCGAGGGCGCCACCATGCAGGTGTCCTTCCTCAAGGACCTCGCCACGATGCGCAACCCGAGCAGCCGCTTCAGCTTCGTGTCGTACCTGCACGACCAGGGCCGGCTGGTGGACTTCATCAACCACAAGCTGCTCTTCCCGAGCCGCGAGGAGTTCCACGACTACCTGTGCTGGAGCGCCGCCGGCGTGGACCACATGGTGCGCTACGGCCTGGAGGTCACCGCCGTCGCCCCGGTCGGCGGCGGTACGGAACACGGCCCGGTGCGCGAGGTCGAGGTGACCGCGCGGGGCGTCGACGGCACCGAGCGGGTCACCTACCGGGCCCGCAACCTCTCGATCGGCACGGGTCTCGTCCCCTGCATGCCCGAGGGCGTCGCGCGCTCCGCACGGGTCTGGCACTCCAGCGAGTTCCTGCACCGCCTCGCGGAGTTCCCGGCCACGGCGCCGCGCCGCTTCGTCGTGATCGGCGCCGGGCAGAGCGCCGCCGAGGTCGCCGACCACCTCCACCGCACCTACGAGGGGGCCGAGGTCTGCGCCGTACTCTCCCGCTACGGCTACAGCCCGGCGGACGACAGCCCGTACGCCAACCGCATCTTCGACCCGGAGGCGGTGGACCTCTACCACCGCGCGGACCCCTCGGTGCGCCGCCGGCTCATGGACTACCACCGCAACACCAACTACGGCGTGGTCGACATCGACCTCATCGACGAGCTGTACCGACGCGCCTACCAGGAGAAGGTCCGGGGCGAGAACCGGCTGCGCATCATGGGCACCGCCCGGGTCACGCACGTCGAGGACGGGGCCGAGGCCGTGACCGTCCACGTGCGGAACCTGGCGGACGGATCCGTGGAGCAGCTGACCGCCGACGCCGTCGTGTACGCCACCGGCTACACCGAGCCCGACCCCACCGTGCTGCTCGGCGCCCTGGCCGGGAGCTGCCGGCGCGACGAGAGCGGCCGGCCGCTGGTCCACCGCGACTACCGGATCGACACCGACGAGACCGTCGAGACGGGCTTCTACCTGCAGGGCGGCACGGAACACACCCACGGCATCACCGCGAACCTGCTGTCCATGGTCGCCGTCCGGGCCGGCGAGATCCGGGCCTCGCTGGTCGCCCGCCGCCACGCCTCGGTCACCGTCCCGGCCTGAGGGACGTGAGCCGAACGATGCGTCAACAACCTGTGAGGTTCCGCATCCTGGGGCCGGTCGAGCACCACGACGGGGAGAACTGGGTCGCCGTCAAGGCCGCCAAGCAGCGTGCGCTCCTGGCCGTCCTGCTCCTGAACGCCAACCATCTGGTACCCGCACCGCAGTTGCACGCGGAACTGTGGAGCGACGGGCCGTCGAGTCACGTGGGCAGCCTGCTCGCCGGCTGTGTGTGGCGGCTGCGCGCCGCCATCGGCGACCCGGAGGGGAAGGTTCTCCTCACCCGCCCCGCCGGGTACCAACTGGCCGTGCCGGCCGGCGGACTCGACCTGCACGAGTACGAGTCGCTGGTCGCCGCCGGCCGCACCCAGCGCGCCACGGGGAACCCGGTCGAGGCCCTGAGGTCCTTCAGTGCCGCGCTCGACCTCTGGCGGGGCGCGCCCCTCGCCGACGTCGCCCTCACCTCCTCGATCATGGCCGAGTCCGCCCGCCTGGAGGAGTCCCGGCTGGCGGTGATGGAGGCGAAGCTCGGCGTCCAGATCGCCCTCGGGGAACACGAGGACGTGCTGCCCGAGCTCAAACTCCTGGTCGCCCAGCACCCGTTGCGGGAACGGCTCCACGAGTACCTGATGACGGCGCTCTACCGGACCGGGCAGCAGGCCGAGGCTCTGGGGGTGTACCGGGACCTGCACCACCTGCTCGCGGACGAGTTGGGCATCGACCCGAGCCGGCCGCTGCGCGAGCTCCAGCAGCGCATCCTGGAGGAGGATCCGAGCCTCAACGACCGGGCCGCCCGCCACGAGCTGACGGTGACGGCGGCCGCTCCCGGCGGGCCGGCGGCGGCCGCGGAGGCTGCGCCACGCCTGCTCCCGCGCCGGCGCGTGCCGTTCGTCGGCCGGACGGCCGAACTCGACGAGCTGGTCGGGCTCCTGGCCGAAGGACGCCCGGCGGTCGCGATCCACGGGCCGGCCGGGTCGGGCAAGAGCGCACTGGCCGTCGAGGCCGCGCACGCCACGGCGGGCGACTTCCCCGGCGGGCAGGTCCACCTGGACCTGCGGGGCACGGCGGGCGCCCGCGCGCTGCGGCCCGAGCAGGCGATGGAGCTGATGCCGGCCTCCTTCGGGATGGAGCGGGGCAGCGAGGAGGAGGCGGCGCTGCGCACCGGGGCCGGTCCGGCCGGGCGCCGGGCCCTGGTCGTGCTCGACAACGTCCGGGACTCCGCGCAGATCCGGGAGCTGCTCCCGGCGGCGCCCGGCATCACGTTCCTCATCACCAGCCGGTCGCCCATCGCGGGGGTGGACGGCCTCACACATCTGCGCCTGGGAGGGCTGACCGAGTCCGCCTCGATCGACCTGCTCAGGCAGAGCGTCGGTGTGCCGCGCATCGACGCGGAACTCTCCGCCGCCGCCTCACTGGTCGAGTCCTGCGACCACCTGCCCTTCGCGCTGCGGCTCGCCGCGGACCGGCTCGCGACCCGGCCCGACTGGACGGTCGCGGACTTCGCCCGGTACGTGGCCGAGCCGCACCAGCGGCTCGACTTCCTGGCCGACGGCAACGTCAGCCTGCGGGAGTCGCTGATGGCGAGCGTCCGCCTCCTGACCGACGGGGCCGACGGAGCCGACGGGAGCGACGGGGCCGACGGGAGCCACCGGTCCGGCGGGACGGACGCGTCGGCGCTGACGGCGCTGCGCCGACTGGGCTTCCTCGACCGGGCCGTCGTCACCGTCACGGCGCTGGCCGTGCTCCTCGGCAGGGCCGAGGGCGAGGCCCACCGGGTCGCCGAACGGCTCGTCGACGTCGGGCTCCTCGAGTCGCTGGCGATCGACCGCTACCGGGCTCCGCAGAGCGTCCGGGCGCTGGCGCGGGAGATCGCGGCCTCGGAGCACATCGCGGCCTCGGACCACGAGGACGCCGAGGCCGTCCGGCGCGTCGTCGACCACGACGCCGGCGCCGCGCGGGACCAGGCGAGGGCGAGGCTCACGGCCCTGGTCCCGCGTGACCGGACCGGGGCCCAGGCCGAGCCGCTCGGCGGAGCGCGGTACGTGTCGAGCGCGAACGGGTCCCACTCGGCACGCGCGGCGTCCTAGGCCGGCCACGGCCGGCGGGGAAGGGGCCCGGACGGGGTGACAGCCGTCCGGGCCCCTTCCGTCCGGGCCTCCTCCGTCGACGCCCCTTCCGTCCGGGACGGGTCGCGGGGGAAGGGCCTACCACGCGGCGAGCGCGGACCGGGTCCGCACCCGTACGCCGCCCACCGGCCGGTCCGGGTCCTCCCCGGCCGCGACCAGGACCTCGTCCATGTCGCGCAGCATCCGCAGTACCGTCTCCTCCTCGTACGCCTCGGTGTTGTACTCGGTCTCGGAGAGGATCCCGTCCTCGCCGTCCCAGTAGCCGACGACCATGTCGGCGCGGGCGGCGCGGTTCGGCGTCTCCAGCATGGTCAGGCGGACGTCGCCGAGGCTGAGGTTGCGACCGATCGGCCCGAGGTAGTTGAGGGTCAGCTTGACGTTGGTCAGACGGGACCGGGTCTCCTCCGGGAGGTTCGCGTGCACGACCGGGAACGGCACGCCCTGGCGGCCCAGCACGTCCCAGGTCGCGTCCCGCGCCGCCCCGATCACCTCACGGATCGACGCCCCGTCGTCGACCGTGGCACGGACCAGGCAGGCGTTGCTGACGAGTCCGACCAGTGCCAACTCGCTGCGGGTGGTCCGGTTCATGCTGCGGACGCCGATGGTCGACTCGCGTACTCCGCCCCGCGCCAGGACGATCTGCCAGGCGGCCAGCATCACGGCGAACGGGGTGGCGCCTAGTTCCTGGGCCAGTGCCGTACGCGCCGCGTCGGCCCGCTCGCTGAACCGGTAGCGCACGGTCGTGCCGGGATCCCCGACCGCCGTGGGCCGGCCGAGCTCACGGTCGTGGGCGACCGTGCCGAGGGTGACCCCGTCGAGCGCCGTGCGCCAGTGGTCGATGGTCCGCCGCCATCGGCCCTTCGCCTCCTCGGCGCGCAGCTTCTCGGCGTACTCGTGGAAACTGACGGCGTCGTGGGCGAAGACCGGCTTCTCTCCCCGGGTCAGGCTCACGTACGCGGCGGAGAGCTCCTCGAACAGGACGGTCATCCCCCAGCCGTCCACCGCGATGTGATGGATCGTCAGGACGATCTCCTGCTGGGCGCCGATCCTGACCAGGGCCAGCCGGCCCACGGGGCCCGCTTCCAGGTGGAACTCCCGCAGGTGCAGTTCCGCGGCGACGCGCGCGAACTCCTCCGCGACCCCGCCGGCCTCCGGCACGTCCGGCTCGATCAGCTGCGCGGCGACGTCCACGGTCGGCTCGGTGATCATCTTCAGCTCGCCGTCGAGCTCCTCGAACCGGGAGCGCAGGCTCTCGTGACGGTTCGTCACGACCTGCCAGGCGGCGGCGAGCGCGTCGAAGTCGACGCGGCCGGCGCACCCCAGGCGCCAGGTGACGTGGTACACGGACCTGTCCCTGGCGGTCCGCAGGGCGCGCCACCTGGCTGCCTGCTGGGCCGTCGCCGGGATGGTCAGGGATCTGGCGGTCACGCTCGTCTCCTCGGTCACTGGGCGGCCCGTACGACCGGTCGGGTCGGGCACCGGACGCACGTCAGTGCGCCAACTCTTCGGTGAGCCGCTTGCGGTCCACCTTCCCGACGGTGGTCAGCGGGAGCGAGTCCCGGTGGTGGTAGCTCCGCGGGCGCATGTAGCGGGGCAGGGCGGAGACCAGGTCGGCGAACTCCTCCGCCGGGACCTCCTTGCCCGTGTACACGGTGCGCAGCTCGTTCTCGCCGTCCGCGGCGGGCACGACGAGGACGATGGCCTCGTCGATCGACAGGTGGCAGCGCAGCGCCGTCTCGATCTCGCCGAGTTCGATCCGGTTGCCGCGGATCTTGACCTGTCCGTCGATCCGCCCGAGGTGGAACAGTTCGCCGTGCTCGAGCCGGCACCGGTCGCCGGTGCGGTAGTAGTGCTCCGGCGTGAGCGGCTCCCGTCCGTCGTGGAGGCGGCCGCGCCGCGGGCCGCCGTCCGGGCCCGGCTCCATGCGGACGAAGCGCCCGACGTTGTCGTCCGGGTCCAGGTAGCCGGGGAAGCGCTGGGGCCCCCGTACGCACAGCTCGCCGTCGTCGGTGGGCCGGAGGTCCTCGTCCAGCAGGAGCCAGTCCATGTGCGGGTTCGGGATCCCGATCGGGAGGGACCGGCCGGTGGTCTCCGGCCAGTCGGCCCGATCCCGCGGCACCGCGTACCCGGTGATGACGATCGTGGTCTCGGTCGGGCCGTAGCAGTTGCTGATGACCGCGTTCGGCGCCGCGGCGGACCAGGCCTCGGCCTGGTCGAAGGCGAGCCGTTCCCCGCCGAACATGGCCCGGCGCAGCGTCGGCATGCTCCCGGGGGCGAGCGCGCGCAGGCGCTTGGCGAAGGAGATGACGGACGGCACCGACATCCAGTGGGTGATCCGCTTGGCGTTGATGAACCGCACCGGGGTGAACACGTCACCGTGCTGCGCCACGCAGAGGGTCGCTCCCGAGCCCCAGGTGGCGAAGATCTCGGACACCGATCCGTCGAAGGACATCTCGAAGGACTGCGAGACCCGGCAGCCGGGGCCGAGTTCGTAGCGCGCGATGGTGTCCGTGAGGAACGCGTTGATGCTGGCGTACCGGATGGGCACGCCCTTGGGCCGGCCGGTGGTCCCGCTGGTGAAGATGATGTACGCGGTGTCGGTCTCCGCCGGGTGGCCCTGGTCCGGGATGTCGTCCGAGGGCTCGGGGGCGAGCAGGGGGCGCCACTTGTCGCCCGTCATGTCGAGCAGCGCCACTGCGCAGTCGCGCCGGTACTCGGCCGCGCCGTCGCCCGCGTTGTCGTCGAACACCGTGAGGCTGAGCCCGCCCTCCTCGGTGATGTCCAGGTTGCGCGACGCCGGTGCGGCGGGGTTCAGCGGCACGACGGTCGCACCGAGCCGCTGCGCCGCCAGGTAGGCGACGTAGCTGACCGCGGTGCGCGAGGTGAGCAGGCCCACCCGGCCGGGCCGGCCGCCCGCCGCCTCGACCATCCGGGCCGACATCCACTCGGCGGCGGCCCGCAGTTCGGCGTAGCTGAGGGTGACGTCGAGCACCTCGAGGGCCGAGGCGTCCGGATTCGCCTCGGCCGAGGCGCGGAACCAGTCGTAGAGGGAACGGGTCGTCATGGTGCTTCCCTTTCGGAGGAGTCGCTGGTCGGGAGGTCGCGTGGACCGGGAGGGCGACGGAGCGGTCTGCCGCCCGCCTCCGAACGTGCCGCCGGGCCCGTCACCACATGAACTGTCCGCCGTCCACGACGAGCTTCTGTCCCGTCATGTAGGCGCTGTTCGGGCCGACGAGGAACTCCAGGGCGTCCGCGATCTCGTCCGGGTCGGCGATCCGCCGCTGCGGGATCTCGGCGAGCATCCGGCGCCGGGAGTCCGGATCGTTCAGGTTGAACCGTTCGACCAGTTCGTCGGTCTCGGTGTTGCCGGGAATCAGGCAGTTGACCCGGACGCGGGGTGCCAGTTCCAGCGCGAGGCACTTGGTCAGGTGCAGCAGGCCCGCCTTGCTCGCGCAGTAGTTGGCGCCGTTGAGGCGGGGGCGGATGCCCGTGGTGGCACCGACGTTGACGATCGTCGCGTCGGCGCCCGAGGCGACCATCGCCGGGGCGAGCGCGCGGGTCAGGTAGAAGACGCCGGAGAGGTTGGTGTCGATGACCCGCCGCCAGTCGTCGTGGCTCATCTCCAGGAACGGGCGGTCGATGTTCATCCCGGCGTTGTTCACCAGGACCGTCGGCGGCCCGTACCGCGCCAGCACCGCCTCGGCGGCCGCGGCCACCGCGGTCCCGTCGGACAGGTCCACCCGCACGGTGTCCAGCCGGGGGCCCAGCTCCCGCTGCGCCGCGCGCGCGCCTTCCTCGTCGGACCGGTACAGCGCGCTCACCCGGAAGCCCAGCTTCACCAGCCGGCGGCTGAACGCGAGCCCGATGCCGCGGGTGCCGCCGCTGACGACGGCCACCGGGGGCCGGGCCGTCGCGGTCGTCGCTGTTTCCTCTGTCATCGCTCGTCCTGGTTCTCGTCCTGGTTGTGGAACGTGTGAATGGCCGTGGCCAACTGGGGGAGGTGCGCGGGCTCGAGGACCTCGTAGTGGCCGGCGTCGAGGCGGACGACGTCCAGGTGCGGTGCGAGCTCCCGCCAGCGCCGTACGGCGTCCTCCCGGCCGTCCTCGTCGTACGGGGAGCACACGAGGAGCAGCACCCGGCCCGGGTAGGGCGACTCGGCCCGGTAGTCGGCGAGGGCGGCGGCCTGCGCCGCGAGGGTGCGCAGCACCCGGTCGACGGTCCGCGGATCCGCCTTCGGGCCGAGGTCGGCCACCATCCTGTCCGCGATCTCCTCGTCCTCGCCCGGGCCGGGCACCCGGGGCAGTGGAGAACTGTCGATGACCACGAGATCGGGCCGGTGTCCGGCCTCGGCGAGCCTGACGCAGAGCTCCCACGCCACGACGCCGCCGAGCGACCAGCCGACCACCAACCGCGGCGCCGCGGCCGCCGCCCCGACGATGTCGAGGACCGACGCGGCCATCTGCGCGACCGAGGTCTCCGGCTCCTCGTCCGGCATGAGCCCCAGGGGCCGAACGAAGTCCACGGCACGGGACCCGCCGAGCAGCGAGGCCAGGTGCAGGTACGGGGTGAGGCCGCCGCCGGCTCCGGGCAGGATCAGGCAGCCGGGGCGGTCCTTGCCCCGGGCCATCCTGACGAGCCGGCCGGGCGCCGCCGCGGCGGTCATGCCCGGGCCCCGTCCGCGTCGCCGTCCTCTCGGCCGTCCTGCGCGTCCTCGTCCTCCGGGGCGTCCCGCGCGTCCTCGGCCTCCAGGCCGTCCCGCGCGTCCTCGGCCAGGCCCGCGCGGACGAGTTCGGCGAGCGTCGCGATGGTGGGCGAGCGGAAGAACTCGGGCACCGGGACGGCCGTGCCGTACTCCTCCTCGATCTCGGCGAAGGCCGCGAAGATGTTCAGGGAGTGGGCGCCGTAGTCGATCAGGGACCGGTCGCGGGCGATGCCGTCGGTGTCCAGGATCGACGACCAGATGGCGGCCAGCCCGCGCTCCAGCTCGGAGGCGTAGGCGACCGTGGTCGTGGCCGCGCTCGTCCTCCGCTCGGCGATCAGCCGCTCCGCCAGGGTGACCAGGGCGTCCCGGTCGGTCTTGCCGGTGCGCGAGGTCGGGATCCGGTCCGTGTCGAGGATCCAGGACGGCGCCATGTACGACGGCAGCGCCGTGGTGATCCGGGCCTGGACCTCCGCGTGGTCGGGGTCGGCGCCGGGCTCCGCGAGGAGGAAGAGGACCAGTTCGCGGTCGGCTCCGAGCCCGCGCGCCACGGCGACGGACTGCCGGACACCGGGCGCGGCGTTGGCGACCGCCTCGATCTCGCCGAGTTCCACCCGGTACCCGCGGATCTTCGTCTGGCTGTCCTGCCGGCCGAGGAAGACCATCGTCCCGTCGGCGTCGCGCACCACCTGGTCACCGGTGCGGTACATGCGCGCGGTGCCGTCGGCGGAGAACCGGTCGGGCAGGAAGCTCGCCGCGGTCCGCTCCGCGTCGAGGTAGCCGTCCGCGGGGCTGACGCCCCCGAGGTGGAGTTCGCCCGGCACGCCTACGGGTGCGAGGTGGCCCGTCACGTCGACCACGTACGCCACCACACCGGGCAGGGGGCGGCCGATCGGTGCGTGGGCGGGCCAGTCAGGGTCGTCGCCCCGCAGCTCGTGCACCGTGGCGGCGTTCGTCTCGGTCGGGCCGTAGAGGTTGACGAGGACACACGCCGGGTGGGCGGCGAAGAACCGGCGGATCTCGTCGTCGACGAGCAGCTGCTCACCGGAGACGCAGACGCGCCGCAGGTCGGGGAAGCGGGCCGAGGCACGCTGCGCGGCCTGGACGAACGGGCGCAGGGCCGCCACCGGCAGGAAGACGTGGCTGACCCGGGTCTCCTCGACGCGGCGGACCAGCGCCGGGAAGTCCCGCCGGTCGGCGGGCTCGCGGGAGACGACGGTGCCGCCCGAGGCGAGCGTCGGAACGATCTCCTGGAAGGAGACGTCGAAGCCGAGCGGCGCGTACTGGAGGAAGCGCGTCGTCGCGCCGTGCTCCATGGCGGAGATCTGCCACGCCGCCAGGTTCAGCAGCGGCCGGTGGCCCATCACCACCCCCTTGGGGGTGCCGCTGGATCCCGAGGTGAACATCAGGTACACCGCCGAGTCCGCGGAGCCGCCCGAGGCGCGGGGCCCGTCCCCGGGGACGGAGAGTTCGGCCAGGCCGGTGGTGCGCGTCCCGGGGAGGTCCAGGCCGTGGCCGACGACCAGGCGGCAGCCCGCCCGGTCCACCATGTGGGCGAGGCGCTCGGCCGGCAGGCTCGGGTCCAGCGGCAGATAGGTGGCACCGCAGCGCAGGACGGCGAGGATCGCGGTCGTGGCGTCGCACAGCCCGCCCAGGGACAGGCCGACGACCTGCCCCGGCGTGACGCCGTGCCGGGCCAGTCCGTCCGCGGCCCGCTCGGCGGCGGCCAGGAGTCCGCCGTACGTCAGCTCGCGCCCGGGCTCCTCGACGGCGATCGCGTCGGGCGTGCGCCGGGCGGCCCGCTCGATCCACTCGGTGAGACCGCGGGCCGGCGCCGGACCGCCAGCGCCCGCCGACTCGACGGCCGGGTACGGCAGTTCACTGTCGACGAAGAGCTCGGCCAGCGAGCGGGTGCCGTCCTCGAGGGCGCGTCGCAGTGCCGTGCGCAGCGACGCGAGCAGCGCCTCCGCGACCGGCTCCGATATCAGCTGCAGGTCGTACTCGAGCTCCAGCAGCCATCGGCCGTCCACCTTCGTGGCGCCGAGCCACAGGTCGAACTTCGCCGTTCCGTTGCCCGGTTCCCGCACCCCGAGGACGGCGCCGTCCGCGGTGCCTTCGAAGGTGTCCTGCATCGCGAGCATGCAGGAGAACAGGGGGTTGCGGTTGCTGGTGCGGTCCTGCCCGACGTTCGCCACGAGCTGGTTGAGCGTGACGGCGACCCTGGCGCGGCAGTAGTCGACGGCTTCCCGGACGGTCCCGGCGACGTGCTCGTCCACCGTGCGCGACCAGTCCACGTCGACCGTGACGGGCAGGGTGTTGACGAAGAAGCCGCAGAGGTCGTACGCGCGGACGGTGCGCCGGGCCGACAGCGGGCTGCCGATCAGGACGGTGGACACACCGCCGTGCCGGGCGAGGACGGCCCCGTACACGGCGCTGAGCAGGACGAACGGCGTGACGGAGAGCCGCTTGCAGGCCTCCTGGAAGGCGGCCGTCTCCTGCTCGCCGAGCAGCCAGGAGAGGCGCCCACCGGTGAAGTCCGTCTCCTCCGGCCGCCCCGGCCGGGGATTCAGCACCAGCGGCGGGACGTCACGCAGCCGCTCGGCCCAGACCTCGGCCTGCTCGGCCGTCTCCGGCGAGCCGGAGGCCCGGTTCTGCGCCTCGAGCTCCCGGACGAAGGCGGACTCGCGTGCCACCCGCAGCACTTCGACTGCCTCGGCGGTGGGCTTCGAGGTCAGCGCGGACTCCAGGTCACGGACGAGCGGCTCCGCCGAGACGCCGTCCCCGATGAGGTGGTGGCCGCACATCACGAGGACGGCCGCGGAGCCGTCGGTGGCGCGCACGAGCCCGAACCGGTAGGCCGGCCCCGCCGCGAGGTCGAACGGACGCCGTCCGAGCCGCTCCGCCAGGGCCTCGACGGCTTCGGCGTACCCGCCCGGCGCCACCTCCACCCGCTCGCACGGCACCTGCCCCGGCTCCGGCGGCGGGGTGAACCTGGCGTGCATCCGCGGCAGGTGACCGAAGACCTGACGCAGCGCCGGCTGGACCGTGACCAGGACGGTGAGGGCGTCGCCGACGGCGTCGTCCGAGACCCCCGGGTCGAGGTCGAACAGCATGGTCTGGTTGTAGATCTCGCGGGCCGACACCCGGCTGTCGACGACGAGCAGCCCCTTCTGGGGGTCCGTGATGGGGAGCAGGGCGGGGCCCGCCGTGCCGACGGCCGAGTCGTCCTTCAGCATGCGGCACCGGGCTCGTCCGCGCCGGCCGGGAGCAGGCCGGTGAGCCAGACCTTGAGGTCCCCGACGGTCCGTACCTCGACCAGGCCCGCGGCGTCGATCTCCACGTCCTCGTCGGCGACCTCGACGGCGAGGCGCAGGAGCGACAGCGACTCGAGGCCGGCCTCCTGGATCAGCGTGGAGTCGTCGAAGTCTGCCGTGGCATATCGCGCGATCGTCGAATCAAGGTCTGGCGGTGTGGTCAGCACGTTGTCTCCACCTCATGCCGATGGCTCGTACGCCGAGCGCGGGTCCGCTCGTGCAGCAGGCAGCGGTGTGTGCGGCCCGCGAAGAGGCTCCGCCGGGCGCTCGCGCCGCCTGCACGGCCATCATTCCGAGCCGAGTTGTTCGCTCGATGTGCTGTCGATGCGCCTGCCCTGTGAGCACCCGGGGCGGGGACGGAGACCGCGGTGGATCCGCTCACCGCACCCCCGCCGGGCCGAACCCCCGGGTCAGCGCTCGCGCCCCCGGGCCTTCAGCGGCACGTCAGGCAGCTCCGGGGCGGGCAGCCGGTCGCCGGCGCAGCCGTGGACCTCGCCGAAGCGCTCGCCGGCCATCCAGTCGGCGCGGGCCCGGGCGATGTCCTCGGTGGTGCGGCCGATGACGTTCCACCACATGTCACTCGATCCACGGTTCTTCCCAGGCCAGTGGCACGGTGGGCCATCCGCGGTCAGCAAATCGTCAGCATCGGACGGGAGGAGACCGACCGCAGCCGACCGCCGCCATACTCCCGGCACCGCGCGATGGATTGCGGTGATCGTCGCCGCAGCGTGGAAGCCGATCACCGGGTCCGGCCGACCGGAGAGCAGGCTGGCGTAGAGCGGGCGATACCGAATACCAAGCTGCTCTCCTTGCTGCTGGAACCGGTCAGCCAGCTACTGCGCAGCCGGGCTGTTCCCACCTCGCTATGGGACCGGAAGTCCACAGTGCACCACGCACTTGCACCGCCGTCCATCTGCCGGGCGGACGTGAGTTCGGTGAGGTCGTGAGTGCCTCGCTGAGGTAGCTGTCTGCGTCGGAATCCGAGAGGTACCCGACGAGATGCTGGCGGAGTTCGACCGTGTCCTTGCTGAAGTGCAGGTTCGGCCAGCACTCGGGGCCGGGCAAAGCTGGACCAGTCGCTCCACCGTCCAGTCGGCGCCATCGTTGAACACCTCGAAGGTGGGCGAGGAACACGCAGCCGGTCGCGGACGGCGCGATAGGTAGCCAGGGCCGCGCGCGGTGCCAGCACGGTCAGCCCGCCGAGACCCGCCGGGTCGGCCTCCCGGACGGTCTCCGCGATCTGCTCGCCGGGGCCGACGCTGCGGGAGAGCGTCGTCTTCCCTATGCCGCCGACCCCGTAGAGCGTCAGGACGTTGCGGCGCCCCTGCGCTCGGTCCACGACCGGTGAGACATCGGCCTCGTCCAGGGTGCGACTCGGCCCCTCAACCGACCGGCTGAAGGCGGCGACCTCGTCGCCCCGGTCGGTGAAGATCTGTTGCGCCGTGACGGTGGACGACAGCCCGCTCATGAACGCGGCCCGCAGGTTCACCCGGTCCAGTCCCGTCCCCTCCCCGCGTCTGCTCGACGACTTCCTGTCCACAATGCAGCGATGCCCACCTGAAATTGGGCCAGCTCACATTGAGGTGCCACAAGTCGCCCCGGCAGGATGAGAACGCCCAGTTGCTCACGTCTTGTCCTCACGGCAGCCAGCGGGCTGCCTCCTCCCGGGTGACCCGCGTGGCGTCGACGTGCCAGAGCTTGTTCAGCCCATCCCATTGGGCCTTGAGGAGCGATTTGGCCTCGTCCTTCTCCCCGAAAGGGACCATGAGGTAGAGCCGTCCGTTGACGGTGTCCCCGGGCCTGATCCTCGCCGTACCGGTCGCACCGGGCTGAGTGGACTCGGACGAAGCCAGCCCCGCGCTGTTGGTGCTTCCTCCGGCAGCCCGCGGGTTCCACGCAGCCCGCTCCTTGCGGGCCCGGTCCATCACCCGGCTGACGCGTTCGCAGGACGCGGGGTCGGTGAAGCGCATCATCAGATCGGTCGGCCCGCTGCCCGCGAGCAGGTTGAGCGAGCCGTGCCAGAGTACGGTGCTGTCGAGGATGAGGACCTTCTCGTGCATCCGCTCACGGAAGTCCACCTGGCACCCGGCCTCCTCGAGGACGTCGATCTGCTTCTGATGGCGGGCTGCTCCGGCCGCTTCCCGTTGCTCCTCGGGCGAGCGGGTGTGGACGACGACCCGCACACCCTCAGCGGCTCGGGCACCGAGCAGTGCCGACCACCGGCGCACCGGCTGCGGGTCGAGGAAGGCGCAGTAGACCTCGATGCTGGTACGGGCCCGGGCGATGTCCCACTCCACGGCCTTCTGCACCTCGTCGGCCGGGAAGAAGGCCGGCCGCGCCAGTTCTTCCTCGGACAGGGCCGAGAGCTGCGCCGCGTCACGCGTCGGGATCAGCTGGTCGGCCGAGATCACCTGGGCGTGGCTCTCCAGGTGGTCGAGCATGACCCGGGCTTCGCTGTGGACGCTGAGGTGCCTCCGCAGGTGCTCGACGTCGGCGACGACGATGAGGTGGTCCTGGGCCCGGCTGAGCGCGACGTTCAGCAGGCGACAGGTCTGGGAGGAGAGACCGGTCCCGGCGTAGAAGATCCCCGGGTCCTTTCCGGCACCCACGGCGGTGTCGAAGACGACGATCGGGCGCTGACTCCCCTGGAACCGGTGGATGGTGTCGACCAGGCCCTCGTAGTCCTCGCCGAATCGGTACTTCAGGCTTCCCTTCAGCGCCTTGACCTGCGCGCGGTAGGGCGCGATGACCGCAAGCCGGTCGGTCGCCCGCTCCCCCGCACCGACCTCGGCGCTCCCCCACTTGCGGCCGGGGAGCACCCCCTCGTACTGGAGGCCGCGGATCAGCTCGTGGACGACGGCCTCGTTCACGGTGTTGGCCCGGTAATCCGGCCCCGGCATGCGCTGCTTGGAGGTGTCGATGAGGATCACGGGGACGTCGACCAGCGGGTTGGACGGGATCCGGCTGCCCTCGGCGCGACCGGTGGCGAGGGGCGCGTCGGGGTAGGCCACGGCATTGACGAGTCGGCAGATCGGTTCGCGCATGCGGTACTGGGTGTCCAACGCCACCAGGCGCGGGTCCTGGCGAACCGAGCCCCGTTCGCTGACCAGGCCGGCCGCGTGGAAGGCGTCCCGGGCGCCCCAGTGCCGTGCGTGCGCACGCTCGTCCTCCGTGGCCTTACGGTCGCCGTCCCCCTTGGTGACGGCGGGCAACTGCCGGAAGTCGCCCGCCACGACGATCCGCTTGCCCGCCAAGCCCGCTGCCAGCCATGCCGAGGGCAGGTTCACCATGCCCGCTTCGTCCACCACCACGACGTCCACCCGGTCGAGCAGCTTGCGCGACTGGACCGCCTTGGCGACCGTCGTCCCCATGACCCGGCACCGGGACCGTACGGTCTGCTGGATGCGGGCGAGCTGCCGCTCGAGCTCCTGGACGCGCTCCTGCGAGCTGCCCGCCTCGTGGACGAGCGTCGCGTGCGCCGGAAGACCGACGAGTCGGGGCCGGACGCCCTCCAGGCTTCCACTGATCGCGCTGATCCGGGCCGCCAGTTCCTCCGCCTGCTTCCGGGCAGCCGCGCCGACGTACTGGGCGGTGAAGGCGGCCTCGGTGGCCCGGGCGAGATCCTCCCGCAGTGCCGCGAGCTGCTTCTCCTTCCGTCCGGCGAAGAAGCCCTTGGGTTCGCCCACCTCACTGATGGCCAGCCGAAGTCGGGCCACCTCGGCGTCCGCGCGCAGGGCGTCCCGTTCAGCCGCCCCGGCCGAGTCGAGGGCGCCACGGTGGGCCTTCCGGTCCTCGGCGAGTCGCTGCTCCAGCTCCCGGGCTTCGTCGTACAGGGCGATGCCGGCACGGGCCCGCTGCAGAGCCTCCCGCGCCACCCGTACCGCCTCGTCAAGCTGCGCCGAGACCCGACCGGCGATCCGGGCGGGGTCGACGAAGTCTCCGTACCGCTCGCACAGCGACGGCAGTTCGATCTCCCCGGCGCGCTGGACGAGGCCCTCGGCGAAACCCGGCTCGGCCTGCAGGAGATCACAGATCCGCTCCAGGGCCTGGTCGACGGCGACCTTGGTCGGCGCCAGGAACAGGACGTTGTGCCCCTGGCGGACGTTGCCCTCCACTATGTGGCCGACGACGTCGGTCTTCCCCGTTCCCGGCGGCCCCCAGAGGAACAGCGCCTCGCTCGCCAAGGCCTGGGCCACGGCGGCCCGCTGGCGCGGGTTGAGCTTCAGCCCGTGCCAGTCGGCCACCCACCGCTCGGGGTCCGGCACCCGGCCCACCGCCGGTGCCCCACGTCCGACGATCCACCCGGCGCTCTCGATCCGGATGCCGCCGTCGTCCGAACCCGCCGCCTCCAGTCGTTCCGCGAGCACCAGCAGGCCAGCCGAATCGTCCTTCCGCGCCTGCACGTTGCGCGCCCCCGCCGGCAGGCCCTCGGCCAGCACGAGCCTGACCTTGCCGTCCGGCATCGGGGACGCCTCGCCGGGGATCCAGGCGCCGCGCGCCTGGGAGGGGCGCACCAGGACGGAGCTGCCGTCGAAGGACGCCGGCCACCGGCGGCAGCCGAAGAGGTATTCGTACCGCCCCTCCGCTACGGAAACCTGCCGCCCGCCGGACAGTGCCGCCTTCTCCGCGTCCTTGGCGTCATCGCGACGTTCCGCCCTGATCTCCGCCCGCACGGCGGCCAGGAGTTCGGGAACCGGGTAGGGCTGCTCGGCCTGCGTCATAGATGTGCCCCCCATGGCATGCGCATAGTGTTCGGACCACTGTACGGAGCGCGACCGACAGTGGGGCGGGATTCCACCAAGCCCCTTGAAGCGCTGCGGTCATGTGCGTCAACCGTACAGAGAGTACTGGCCTGTGTACGTCGCCAACACAGATGGCACACCCCTGGAAACCCACTGCGCGTGTACAGTGGCCGGATGAAGGACGACACGCGCCAGGCCCCTGATCCGCTGATCACCGGCGCCGAGATCGCCCGGCTGGCCGGAGTGACCCGAGCCGCGGTTTCCAACTGGCGGCGCCGCCACGAGGACTTTCCGGCACCTGCCGGGGGCGGGCCGACCAGTCCCCTCTTCAACCTCGCCGACGTGAACGCCTGGCTCGCCAAACAGCGCAAGGGACACGAGGTCTCCGACGAAGTGCGGCTGTGGCAGTCCCTGCGCAGTGAGTTCGGGGACGACATCGTCCAAGGCCTGACCGCCATCGCCCGACTGCTCACGGACGGTACGCCCGCACCCCGCCTCGGAGCGGAGGTCGCCCGGCAAGCGCTGGACACCGCGCGGAGCACGTCCGAAGCCGAACTGCTGGACGCTCTCATCGAACGCTTCGTCGATGTCACCCGTCGTACGGGCTCCGACCAGGTGTCCTCGCCGCGCCTCGTGCGAGCGGTGCGGCACTTCGCGGGCCCGATCCCGGACACCGCGACCGTCCTGGACCCGGCCTGCGGGATCGGCACCCTGCTCCTCTCCGTCGGTCCGACGACCGGCCCGGCCCGGTACGGGCAGGAGATCGACGCCGCGATGGCCGACTTCGCCCGGCTCCGCGCCGGCCTCAGCGGCCACACCCGCACGGAGGTCCGGGCCGGGGACTCACTGCGCGACGACGAGTGGCCGGATCTCAAGGCGGACCTGGTCGTCTGCGATCCGCCGGTGGCCTCGCCCGACTGGGGCCGTGAGGACCTCCTCCTCGACTCCCGGTGGGAACTCGGCACACCCTCACGTGCCGAGAGCGAGCTCGCCTGGCTCCAGCACTCGTACGCCCACACGGCTCCCGGGGGCAAGGCCGTCATGGTGATGCCGGCCTCCGTCGCCTACCGGAAGGCGGGCCGCCGGATCCGTGCGGAACTCGTCCGGCGGGGCATCCTCACCCAGGTCGTCGCCCTTCCGGCAGGAACCGCCGCGGGGCATTCCCTCCCGGTCCACCTGTGGATCCTGGTACGACCCGACGGCCACGCCGTACGGACCGTCCGCATGGTGGACCTCACCGCGAACGCGCCGGACGGCCCCCTCTCCCCCGAGCCCGGCCAGATCGTCGACGTCCCGCTCATCGACCTCCTGGACGACACCGTCGACCTCACACCGGGCAGCCACCTCGGCAGCGTCAACCGGGACTACCTCGCCGAGTACACAGCCCTCCGCGACCAGCTGAGGGAACAACTCCGCACCCTGGACGCGCTGCTGCCCCATCTCGCCGCCGGAGGCGGGCCGGGCACGCTGGACACCGCGTCGGTCAGCGTCGCCGACCTCGCCCGCGCCGGACTCGTCGAGTACGCCGAGGGCGAGCCGATCTCCGTCAGCGAACACCTGGACACCGACTACCTGCACGGATTCCTCGTCAGCTCCGGCAACAGGCGCCGTTCCACCAGCAGCACCGGCACCTTCCGCGCCGACACCCGGGGCGCCCGCATTCCCCAGATGGGCATCGAGGCCCAACGCAGCTACGGGGCGGCCTTCCGCGCGCTCCAGGAAGTCGAGACGTGCACCCGCCGGCTCACGCAGCTCAGCGAGCAGGCGACCGCGCTCGCCCGTGAAGGCCTCACCAACGGCGCGCTGAACCCCCCTGCCGGAGGAGCCTGACCCTCCCGCTACCCGTAGGAGGGCAGGAAGCTGCTCGGAGTCCCGCTCCACGAGACGGCAAGTGCTTCCCGCGCGCGGGTGCACGCCACGAAGAGCAGGCACCGTTCGCGCAGCAGGTCCGTCTCGTGCTGCGACTCGTCGACCTCGGCCGGGGTGATCTCCCGCGCGAACGGCACGGCACTCGCGCCCACCCCGAGGACGGCCACCGCGCGGAACTCGAGTCCCTTCATGGCGTGCATGGTGGCCAGCCGCACGCCGTCCGTGTCCGGCGCCGGGTTGTCCTTGACCCGCACCACGGGCACCCCACTGGCGACCAGCCTGTCGCGGGCCTTGTCGAGCAGCACGTTGAAGCGACTCGCGACCCCGATGTCCGCGGGACGGATCCCCTGGGCGATCCATCCCTCGATCCGCTCCACCGCCGCGGCGATCTCCGCCTGCTCGGAGTCGTGGCCCGCCACATGGGGCCTGCGGCCGCGGAGCAGCGAACGGTATCCGGCGAGACTGTCCTCGCCGTCGCCGCCCAGGTCCTCCACCGCGACGGCCCCGATGATCCCGGTCGACCAGGCGAGGATCTCCTCCGTGCTGCGGTAGTTGATGCGCAGCCGGCTGGTGCGCCCCTTCACCTGGATCCCCAACGAGCTCAGCGAGACCCGCGAGTCGTAGATCCGCTGGTGCGGGTCGCCGGTGATGAACAGGTCGTCCGGGCCCGACGCGACGGCCGCCCGCAGCACCCGCCACTGTGCGGGGTGGAGGTCCTGGGCCTCGTCGACGACGACGTGGTCGTAGCGTGCCGCCGCCCCGGCGAGGGCCCTTGCCGCCTGCGCGCACACCTGGAGGTGGGTGACCGCCCTTCGCGACTTCAGCTCGGCCTCGAACATCTCCACCGCCGGCCACAGCACCCTGCGGCGCGCCGTCAGCAGCGACCTGCCGCGCCCCGGCCGGTCGGAGGCGAGGTAGTCGTCGAGCGTGCGCAGGTCGTGGGCGAGGACCACGTGCCGGTACTCCTGCGCCAGGAACTGCTCGGTCCACGGGAGGTCCAGGCGCTTGCGGACCCGCTGCCAGACCTGCCGCTCCTCGGAGTCCGTGATGACCGCGGGCACGCGTCCCACGAGTTCGCCGAGCGCCCGGTGCGCGAGGGCGTTCACGGTGGTCACGTCCACCCGCGCGAGCTGCTCGTCGTCGCCGTCGAGGAGCAGCGCCAGATTCTCCCGCAGGGTCGCGGCCAGCGCGTTGGTGTAGGTGGTGAGCAGGACGCGGGTGTCGGGCGCCCGGGACAGCAGGTGCTTCACCCGGTGCAGGGCCACGACCGTCTTGCCCGTACCGGGGCCACCGGTGACCTGGACGGGCCCGCGGTAGGAGGCGCGGTAGGCGACCCGCCGCTGCGAGGGGTGCAGGAAGACCCGCCAGGCGGCGAACGGCTTTTCCAGGACGTCGGCCAGCTCGTCCGGGCTCGTGACCAGGGTGATCCGGCTCGCGGTGTTCGCGATGGCCACGGCCAGGCTCTGGTCGGACTCCGGCACGGGGCTCGCGGGGCGCCGTTCGACCACGACGTCCCGGTACACCTCGTGCGGCTTGAAGCCCTCCGCCAGGAACTGCAGGACCTCGAACTGGTCCTCCGGCAGGAGCGTGCCGAAAGCCTCCAGCTGCGGCCGGTCGACCACGGTCCGTACGGCGCGCAGCACCTGGTCGTCGATGCCGAGATCGCGCAGCACCGTGTCGGAGTGCTCCGCGAACAGCAGCGTCGGTGCCGTCGTCGCCGCCTTCTCCAGGGCGGGGGTCAGCTGCTCGATGGCGACGACGTTGCGGACTTCCAGGGCGCGGGTGGCGGTGTTGACGGTGTAGAGCCGCTTGGCCGCCCAGCTGTACGCGTCGTCGTGCGGCACGACGTTGATGAGCAGGAAGACGTCACTGCCGTCGTCGGGTGCGAGGACGACGCCACGCCAGAAGTCGTTGATCCTGATCGTCCGCATCCGCGGATCGCGCGCCTTGTCGACGGACTCCAGGTGCAGGCCCTTGTCCGCGTGCAGCTCGGGCACCGTGAGCTGCTGGAACTTCTGCATCGCCTTCCGGACACCGGCTTTGACCGGCTTCTCCAGTACGTCGTAGCTCTCCCAGAAGCTGTGCGCGAACGCGAGCTGCGGCACCGGCTACTCCCTACCCCCAGGCGGCTTTTCCGGTCGTGATCATACCGTCGCCCCTGAGGCCATCCGCCGGGCGAGGGAACGGATTTCACCGAGCAGATCAGCCGGTCCCCGATCGAGGTCCAGCGCGTGTTGGTGGATGACGATGCCCGCGTGCCGCACCCGGTGGGCGGTGTGCGGGGCATTGCCCTTGGCGTAGACGAGGTGCCCCTCCCGCAGACTGAGGGCCGTGCAGTACGCCAGCATCTGGTAGAGGTCGCCGTCGGGGTACCCGCCCGACTTCTCCGCCTTGTACTTGGCGTCGGCCACGGCCTGCGGGGTGCCCTCCGGGCCGTACAGGACGAAGTCGGGCTTCATCCGGATCTCGCCGGCCTCGTCGAGGTGGTGCGGATCCTGGAGCCGGCAGCTGCGGTCCGCCCCGCGGAACGCCTCACGCAGGGCGACCGTCGCGAAGTCCTCGAAGAGCCTGTTCATGTTGAACAGGAAGCCGTCGATGCGCAGTTCGCCACTGGTGTGCTCGGGTGACGAACCGTCGAGGAGCACGCCGGCCAGGTGGAGCGCGTGCTGGTAGCGGGCGTTGAGACGGGTCGCGTGCCAGGTCGGGAGCGCCTGGCCGCGCACGAGCGGGGAGACCTCGGCGAGGCGCACCCGCTGGTGCAGCAGGCGGCGGCGTACGTCCTGGGGCACGCCGGGCAGCCGGAGCAGGCGTTCGACGGCGGCACGCAGGATGCGGTTCTCCGCGATGTCGGTGGTGAACTCGTCGTACGCGACCTCCACGGGCAGGGCGGCGCCGAACCGGCGGCGTATCTGCTCCGCCTCGCGGATCCGGCCGCGGACCACCAGGGCGGTGTCCTCGACGGTCCGGTAGCCCTGGAGGAGGCCCTGGCGCAGCGCCCGGTCCACCTGGCGTTCCACGGCGTGGGCGAGGGCCGGCAACACCTCGCGGTGGTCGTCGACCTCGACCTGGCCCTCGCGCCAGCCGTGCGGGTCGAGGCTGTACCCGATGAGGAAGAAGAGACGGGTGATCGGCACCTTGGGGGTGATCCGTACGGTGACCGGATCACCCCCCGGGACGGCCACGCTCACGGCACCGACCTTGCTGCCGGCCCGCAGTGTCCAGTGTCCCATCCGGTACGGATCAGGGGCTGCGGTGTCGAGGACGCGGGAGGCCGCGATGGCCCGGCCGGCGGCGTCCGGGAGGGGAACGGACACCGCCTGGGCGTGCTCGGTCAGGTGGACGACGGTCACGACTCGGCCTGGGACTGGTCGTCCCACACGATGTCGCCTGGCTGCATGACGAACCTGGAGCGCTTCGCGGCCACTTCGGCTTGCAGCGCTTCCAAGCCGTACCGCTTCTCGACGTCGACGCCTTCGCCGTAGTGGTGTTCCTCCAGCAGGGGGAGGATCTTGGTCCGCCAGGTGCGGTCCAGGCCGCCCTCCCGGTACACACCCGGCTTCATCAGGTACGAGGGGCCGATCCGGAAGTCCGGTTCGTCGATCCGGGCGTTGAGCGCGTCCAGCAGGTCCGCCGGTCCGCTGTCACGCTCGTTCGTCGCGAGCCAGCGCCGCAGCAGGCCGCTGGTCGGCTCCGTCCTCGGCGACAGTTCGACGAACGCGAACCGGCGCCGCATCGCCGCGTCGACCAGGGCGATGGAGCGGTCGGCGGTGTTCATGGTGCCGATGATGAACAGGTTCGGCGGGAGGGCGAAGTCGTCGCCGGAGTAGGTGAGCCGGACGGCCTTGTTGCGGTACTCCAGGAGGAAGTACAGCTCACCGAAGACCTTCGCCAGGTTGGCGCGGTTGATCTCGTCGATGATCAGGAAGTGCGGCACATGGCGGTTGCCCTCGCGGGAGGCGAGGTCGGCGAGTTCGCGCAGCGGGCCGGCGGTGAGACGGAAGGCGACCTCACGGGTCTCCGGGTCCTCCTTGGGGCGGAAGCCCTCGAAGAAGTCCTCGTAGGCGTAGGAGGGATGGAACTGGACCAGCTTGACCTGCTCGGGGCCGCCGCCCAGGAACTCCGCGAGCTTCTGCGCAAGGTACGTCTTACCAGTGCCCGGCGGGCCGTAGAGCACCAACTGGCGCTCGTCCCACAGGAGATCGCGGACCTCCTGGAGCCACTTCACGTCGTGGACGAGCAGGTCTTCAGCGAGTTCGGGGGTGGGCTCGGGCAGGGCCAGTTCGCGCCGGGCGATGAGGATCTCCACGCTCGGGTCACGCTCTATGGCCTCGGCCTCCTCCTCCAGCTCCTGGTCGCTCAGCCCGAGCCCCTTGATCAGGGCCTGCACGGACGTGAGGTCCACGACGTCGTGCTGCACCGAGACCTTCTGCTGAAGCTCCTCGGGCAGGTCCGAGTAGGGGAACCCCTCGCTCTGCCACTCCACCGGTCGGCGCAGGTTGGACCGCCCGTCCTCCGAGGACGTCTGCTCCACCGGCCCGGTCACCTCGCCGACGTACAGCAGCCCGCCGGAGATGGTGCACACCGTGTCGCCGGGCTTGATCCGGGAGAGGAAGGCGTGCAGGTCCTCGACGAGGTCCTGCTTCTGGCTGTACGTCGCCGTGGCCTCGTAGTCGTCCCGGACGAACGTGCTCAGCTGCTCCTTGCTCGTACCCTGCCCGACGCCCTGCCGCAGCCGGGACGCGGCGAGGGTGACCCGGCCCTCGGGCAGCCAGAGCCGCTGGACGAGGTCGAGGCCGGAAACGTTCGAACCGCGGACCAGCCAGGCACGGTTGGGCCCGGCCCAGACGCCCGGCATGAACTCCGACAGCGGCCGGTCGTCCGTCGTCCGCCACCGCGTCCAGCCGTTGGCCGAGCGTCCCATCAGCACTTCGGCGGCGGCGGAGGGCGAACCGAACTCCACGTCCTCGGCCAGTTCGAGATGCCCGGGCCAGCGGTCGGACAGCCGCAACGTGCCCTCAGAGATCAGTTGCGCCCGCAGGCGGCTGGAGGACGCCCTGCGCTCCGAGTAGGACGGCACGACCTGGCCGCGTGCCGGCGCCCCCGCGTACACCAGGAACTTCTGACTGCCGTTGCTGCCCTTCTCCGGCAGCAGCCGCCCGCGCGCGACCGGCCCGCCGGCGGGCAACCGCAACTCGAACTCCTGGAACTTGTCGTCCACGCCCCGCTCCCGCCCCTCACCCTCGAAGATCCTGTACGCACCATAGGGCCTGCCACTGACAAGTAGCTCCCCACCCCCTCGCAGCGGGTCAGCGATCCAGCGGGCCGCGCGCCGGGGCCCAGCTCGCCTTGTCGATGACGACCTCCCTGGCAAGGTCGTTGCAGGCGTAGGGACGGCGGCTGCCGGGATCGATCGCAAAGACGAACGCCTTCGCCTGGTCCGCGAAGGCGAGCGCGGGTCGGGTGGCGGAGCTCTCCGAGAGGACCATCAGCCGTCGGCCCTCCATAGCCGCGACGCCGAACAACCGCTGCATGTCCCCGAGGCCCAAGCTCTTCGACCGCTTCCACCACTCGATGCGGAAGGTTTCCGACTCGAGTCGGGTGCCGGCGCTATCCGGTACGACGTCCGCGAATCCCATCTTGGCCAGCTCATGTACGGCCTCCTCGACCGGCGTCGAAGGCTCTGGCCTGGCCTCCACAGTGGGGACACGGGGAAGGCGGGCCAGATCCACGACAAGTCCCGCGAGTTTCGCCCGGTCCACACGACCGCGCTCAACCCCCGGGACGACGGACGGTTCGCCAAGGAGGAGGCCTCCCAAATCAAGCCGCTGCCAGGCCCTGCCTGCATCGGCCCGAACATCGGCAATCCATCCGGACAACGGCTTGTGGGAGACCCTGATCAAACATCCCAACCCCTGAACGAGCAGGAAGTCCCCTCGGTCACTCCCGAAGTACTCGGCCTTCGTTCCCCGCTCAACCTTCACCGCGCGACACCTGTTCTGCGCCACGGCCATGAGCACCTCTGCTCCGCGGGCCGCCAGCTCGTCCGCGAGCGCCACGATCTCGCCTGTCTCGGGCTCGTCCCACCGCCAAGGGCTCTGCTCTTCGTCGTGTTCGAGCTCGGCGACGGCCCTGGCGTGGAGGGCATCCACCAGGACGTCCGTGTCGGTCAGGCCCCACCAGATGCGAGGCGGCTTGGAGATGCCCGGCCCCACGACTGCCCACACCGGAGTGTGGTCGTACGGCTTGTCGAAACGCACCTGGGCGAGGGCTACGGACTGTCCCCTGGTCAGCGGCACCGACAGGTACAACGCGGGTTCGTTCGGCGTCTGCAGACGGTCGGCGAGATCGGGATGCCGCGTACGGAACCTCTCGCCGAGTGCCTGATGCATGAAGAAGTTCCCGGCCGCCGCAAGCATGTCGCTCGTAGGGAAGCCCACAGAGGCCCCACTTCCTGTTGTGTCGTCAGTACCGTGCACGCCGAGTTGGATGCTATCGACACGCACCGACACCGTCGACAGTCGAACTCAGGCGGCTTCGGCCCGGTCCAACGCGGCTGCGCCCGGCTGCTCGAGCCAGACCAGCCGCGCGGTGATCCCCGACCGCCCAGCGAAGTGACGCAGGGCCCGTTCGGGCGACGCGAGGGTCATCCGCATCCGCCCGTCAACGCCGATCACGTGCGCCGGCCCGTCACAATCGGCGATTCCCCAGGCCACGACCCACCCGTCAGCGTCCTCGCTCCCGTCGCCGCACACCTGCACAACGGCGAACAGTCTGGGCGCGGTGTCGAGCACGAGCCCGCACAACTCCTGGTCGAACAGTGAGCGAGGGTTTTGCGAGGGCGCAGCAGCCATGAAAATCTCCTATCCGAAGGGGAGTTGGACGCCGCGCCACCACAGGTAGCTGCTGTCCTGACACTCAATCAAAGGTAGCCAGTCGGTAGTATGTAGTCCATCACCTTTGGGGAATCCATTGCACTACCACTCCAAAGAGTGAGTGTCGCCAGCCACAGCGAGCGAGGGGAAGGAGACAGCGAATGCCGCCCAGCAAGATCCCACCGAGCATCCGGCAGCGGCGACTCGGCACAGAGTTGCGTCGGTTGCGCGAGAAGGCAGGGCTGTCGGTCACACGAGCCGGGGAGCTCCACGGCACCCAGCAATCCCGCATCAGCAACATCGAATCCGGGGGATACCCGGTGAGTGCGGACCGGGTACGAGCCCTCGCCCGCCTCTACGGCTGCTCGGACGACGCCCTGATCGACGCGCTGACCCGCATGACCGGCGGCCGCACCCGGGGGTGGTGGGAGGAATACCGCGAGATCCTTCCGGCCGGAGCGCTCGACCTTGCGGAAGTCGAGCACCATGCGCAATCGATGCGGATCGCCTCAGTGGTTCACATCCCTGGACTTCTACAGACCCCTGAGCACGCTCGCGCGCTCTTCCGGGATGTGGTCCCGGCCTTGTCTCCACCCGAGGTGGAACACCTTGTTTCTCATCGCATCAAGCGACAGGCTGTGCTCTACCGTGAGCAGCCGATCCCGCTGTCAGCCATCGTCCATGAGACCGCCTTGCGCATGGGCTTCGGCGGTCCGGAGGTTGCTCGTGGTCAGCTGGAATACCTGCTGACCACGAGCGAGCACCCTCACATTGACCTGCGGGTGATCCCGTTCGGCACCGGCAGTTACCCCAGTTCCGGCGCCGGGATCGTGTACTTCGCCGCCGAGGTGGCGCGGTTGGACAGCGTCCAGGTCGATGGGGACCGGTTCGAGTTCATTGACACCGAGCCGCAGCTGATCAAGTATCGAGCCGTGTTGGATCGGCTGGAGGCCAGTGCACTCAAGCCCGACGCGTCCCGCGACCTGATCCGCCGTATCGCCCAAAGCATTTGAGACGGGAGCAACCATGGCCGTTCAGCGCTGGCAGAAGTCCTCCTTCAGCGGCGACACCGCCAACTGCATCTACCTTGCAGCAGCCCCCGACAACGCCGTCAACATCCGGGAGAGCGACGACCCCGACACCATCATCACCACCACGCATGACAGGCTTCGCACCCTCCTGCTCGGTGTCAAGGCGGGAGAATTCGACCACCTGACAAGGTAGTTCACCCCGGCCGGGCATCAGCCTGCCGCCGGCCGGCACGCGGCAATCTGCCTCGGGTCGGTCGACTCCGCGCGCTCGGCCTCCCAGCTGCGGGGCCTGCGCGAGAAACTGCTCCCGCACACCGCCCATCCGGCCGTCCGTGACTTCCTAGTGCCGCATCAGGCAACGTTCGCCCTGGTGACGACTTCGCGTAGCCGCTGATCGGCGGCGTGCTTGTTCCGCCAGATGATGTAGCGGCGGAT
>NZ_JBSFKQ010000052.1:0-54234 GCF_053598615.1 Kitasatospora sp. NPDC001095
GGGCGGGTGGGCTGACGGCACCCTGCCGGGACGGTCCCGGGCGGGTGCGGACGGAAGGACGGCCGGCGGATGGGCAGCGAGCGGGTGGGCGGCGACCAGTTGACAGCGCGTCCGCGGCCTGACTCTAATGGGGGCGTGCAGCGCGGCGTCGGCCAAAGAGCAGTGGGCCGGCCGACAGCCGAGCGGGCACCTTTCCCGAAGGGTCGATGCGCGATGAGCACTCTCTCCGCTTCCCTGATCTGACGCCAGGCGGTCACCGCGGTACCGCTGTACCTGCGGGCGCGAACCGCATCCGGTGTTCCGCGACGCGTGTTCCGTGTTTCGAGCCCTGCGCTCGGAGCCCTGTGTTCCGAGCCCCGTGTCCTGGGTCCCGTGTCCTGTGCCCTGTGTCCGATGTCCCGTGACGGACGTCGCCGGGTGCGGGGACCGGCCGTGACACCGGTTCGGGCGCCGCACCGACACCGCGTGTGGCCGCACCCCCCTTCCTCTCTGGAGATCCATCACACACACATGCCTATGTCCTTCAATCTGAACGTCATCGAGGAGTTCCGCGCCAACGGCGGGAGGGTCGGCGGCCCGTTCGAGGGCGGCGACCTGTTGTTGCTGACCACCACCGGAGCCCGCTCCGGGCGGCCGCACACCGTGCCGCTCGGATACGTCCGGGCACAGGGGCAGCTCCTGGTCGTCGCCTCGGCCGGCGGTGCTCCGGAACACCCCCAGTGGTACCGCAACCTCCTCGTCCACCCGGTCGTCCGGGTCGAAGTCGGCACCGAGGCCTTCGACACCGTCGCCGTACCCGCCGAAGGCGACCGCCGGGAGCGGCTGTTCGCCGCCGTGGTCCGGAAGGCCCCGGGTTACGGGGACTACCAGGCGCACACCGAACGGGAGTTGCCGGTCGTCGTCCTGGAGTGCCCCGAACCACCCGCCGACGGACCGGCCCCGGCCGCCGCCCCGGTCGTGCGCAGCCTCGCCGACAAGCTGGTGGAGACGCACACCTGGCTGCGCGCGCAGCTGCGCCACGTACGGGAGGAGGCGCACGCCCACGTCCCGGGCCGACCGGCCACGCTCGGGCTGCAGCTGCGCCAGCACTGCCTGGCCTTCTGCGAGGGGCTGACGCACCACCACACCGGCGAGGACACAGCCGTCTTCCCCGCGCTCGCGCGCAGCCATCCGGCGCTGGCCGACGTCCTGGCGCGGCTCGGCGAACAGCACCGGGCCATCGGTCGGATCAAGGAGGAACTGGTGGCCCTGCTGGCCGGGATCGCGGTCACCGAACCGGGGCGCCTCCGGGCGGAACTGGACCGGATGTCCGCCGAGTTGGAGGCCCACCTCGACTTCGAGGAGGCGGAACTGCTGCCGGTCCTCTCCGGCATCCCCTTCCCGCCGCCCGGGTCCGCGACGCGCGGACCGGTGCCCGGCCCAGTGTCCGGCCCGGCGTCCGGACCGGCGCCTTCCGGCAGCTGAAACGGCGTTGCCGCCGCCCCCTCCCGAGTCGTGGGAGGGGACGGCGGCTCCGGGACGGGCCCGCGCCGGGCGGTCCGTCGCGGCGGTCCTTACAGCGCCGAGAAGACCGGCAGGTAGCCACCGGAGTGGCCGGACGCCTTCGGGTGGTAGCTCTCGTCGACCGGCAGGGTGGTGCTGTTCAGCCAGGTGGTCTGCGAGCCGCAGATCTCGTGCTCGGTGAAGATGCTGCGGACGTCGCCGAAGGCGAAGCCGGCGTTGGCGGCCCGCTTGGCGAGGACACCGTCGAGGGTGTCGGCGGCGCCGTTGATCGCGGCACGCTTGGTGTCGCTGATGCCGAAGATGCAGCTGCCGCCGATCTTGTAGATGTGCGGGTAGCCCATCACCACGACGTGGGCCTTCGGGGACTTGGCCTTGATCGCCGAGTACACCTTGTCCAGCTGGGCGGGCAGGGTGTTGGTGGCGTAGCTCTTGGCCGTGTTGATGGCGCTGATGCAGTCGCTGTCCGAGCCGAGGACACAGGTCTGCATGGTGTCGGCGAAGCCCGCGTCGTTGCCGCCGACCGAGATGCTGACCAGCGTGGTGCTGGCGTCCAGGGCGGAGATCTGGTTGTTCAGGATGTCGCCGGTCTTGGCGCCCGAACAGGCAACGAACTTGAAGGAGGACGGCGCGTGCGCGTTCTTCCAGAGGTACGCGTACGCATTGGTGCTGCGCTTGCAGCTACCGCTCTCGGCCGTGTAGCTGCCGGCGCCGACACCGGAGGAGTACGAGTCGCCGAGGGCCACGTAGTTGGCGCCGGCGGCGTTCGCGGAGGACGCGGCGAACAGCGTCGTCATGGTGAGGCCTGCGGCTATGGCGGCGATGGACAGAGCACGGGCACGGCGGATCATCACAGCTCCAGTGGGGTGGCGTGGTGAGGGTCACAGAAGTGATACCAGGCGGTAGCCGAACCTGGAAGCGGTCATGCCAGGGATATTGACGGGACGTCTGACTGCCCGGAGATGAACTGCCGCTGACAGTCCGTGACTTCGCGCAGGTCAAAAGGGGTGCGCGGTGACGCGCGTAGCGCTGCGCGCGTAGACCGGCAACTTGCGGAAATTTCTTGCACGATAAGCCGGGGGCCGCCGCCCGGACATCGCCGAGTCAGATTCGGAGCGGGTGTCAGCGAGCCCCGGGGGGGGGCTGATCGAACTCCCGAGGCGCGCCGAGAGGTGGGCGAAAAGGGACATCAACGGCACGGCCGGAATTCACCGTTGCGGCCGCTCCGAGCCGTGCGACGGATGTTGACATCGGTCCTGGCGTGGCGTCAGAACAGCGAACACCGCTGCCGAAACAATGGTGTCGGGACAGGGGTGCCGGGGCAGGGGTGCCGGGGCAGGGGTGCCGGGACGTCGTCCGGGAGTACGGCGCCGCGCGCGGTCAGCCCTGCACGCCGGAGTGGCCACCACCGTGGTGCACGGCCCCGGGGTACACGGTGCCCGGGGCGAGGGTGCAGCCCTCGACCGGCAGCTCCTCGATCGCCTCGTTCGCCGCCGCGGGCACGCCGAGCCAGCGGACGGCGGTGGCCACCGCCGTCCGGGCCTGGCGCAGCCCGGGCCCGCCCCAGCCGAGCAGTTCGACGGCGAGGCCCGGTGCGACCAGCAGCCGCCGGTAGTGCCGGCCCGAGGCCGGGTCGGCCGCGCTCGGGCCGACCGCCCGCAGCACCGCCGCCATCCGGACCCGCGCGCACTCGTGCCCGCCGTTCGCCGAGCCGACCCGGTCGTAGAGGTAGCCGAGGTAGTACGGCCGGCTGATCAGGGCCTGTGCCTCCTCGGCCGCCTCCCGGGCCAGGGCCGCCGCCGGATCCCCACCGTCCTCCGGCTCCAGCGAGCCGCCAGGCAGCGAGCAGATGCCGTCCCTGGGGTTCACCAGTGTCAGCACCCGCCCGTCGGGGGCGAACAGCCACCCCCAGGACTGCTTGACCGGCAGCCCCTCCGGCACCTGCTCGCCCGGCCGCCACGGCCAGCCCGCCGTGGGGCGCCGCCGCACCTTCCCGAGCAGCTCGGCGACCTCCGCGCTGTACTCGATCGGGCTCATGCAATCGCCCCGCGGCGCTCGGCGGGGGCACCGGCCCGCGCCCACCCCCTGGCACCGAGCGCACTCCGCTCGCTCATCCGTCCCCCTCTCGCTGTCGGGCTTCGCCGGACCGGCGGTGCGCGGGGAGGACCTGCAGGGCACGGTACGGAGCGGAGCGGCCGGAGCGGCGGCGTGGGGCACCGCGCGCTCCTGCTGTTGATCTTCTCCGAATCTTCCCCGAACACGCGGTCGATGAACAGTCCCCAGCGCCGCATGGCGGATGCGGAAGCCGTGAACGCGGTGAACGCGGAGGCGGTGAGCGCCCTCGTCAGCCCAGCGGCCCACCCCCTTCCCCGGCGCCCCGGAAGACGGGCAGCGGGAACCCGGGCAGCGGATCCACCCCGGGCGGGAAGGGCAGCCCGCGCGCGGCGTCGTCGGCCAGCTCGTCGAACACCTCGTGTGCCGTCATCGCCCGCAGCCGGCCGCCGGTCAGCGCCCAGCCGCGGACCGGCGGCCGGAGCCGGGTGCCCGCCTCCTCGCCGTCCACCCGGACGCCCGCCGACGGATCGCCGTGCAGCAGCAGCGCCCCCTCCCCACCCAGGGCGACACCCGCCGCGAGCGTGACGCAGAACGCCTCGGCGTCCCGCCCGGCGGGGTACAGCCGGCCCTCCTCCACACAGACGTCCACCGCGGAGGTGAGCTCCTCGCCGTCCTCGGGGCCGTGGCAGCGCAGCGTCAGCAGGTGGCAGCCCTCCCCCGCGCCCTCGGCCAGCGCCAGGTAGACCGAGGTCACGTACCGCATCACGGCCGCCATCCGGAGCTGCCCGGACGGGTCGTCGCCGACGGCGTCCAGCAGGGCCGCGCAGGCCACGGACATCCGCACCCGCGCCCGGTGGTCGTCCAGCAGCACCGGGAGCAGCTCGGCCAGCCGCTCCCCCGCGTAGACGAACGGCTCACCGGCCAGCTCCGGATCACCCGCGTAGGCGACCCGGGCGGCGGGCATCCGGGGATCGAGGCCGAGCGCCTCGCAGTAGTCCTCGAAGTCGCCCGCCTCCAGGACCCGAAGGTGCACCTCCAGCCCCTGCCGGTGCAGGGCCGTCAGCTGCTCCTCCGCCTGCCGCAGGTAGGCCGCGTGCCCGAGCCCGCCGAACAGCCCGTACCGCGCCAGCCCGGCGAAGTCCCCCGCGTCGACGGCCAGGGCCACCGCCACCGGCTGGGGCGGCGGCGCACCCCGTGCCCGCCCGCCGCGCCCGGCCGCCCGCGCACCACGCCCGCCGGCCCGCGCCCCCGGAGGCCGGTCGCCTCCGGGTGGCACCGCCCCGCCGGGCCCACCGGCCGACGCCCCGCCGGCACCGCCACCGGGCCTCCGCCCGGACAGCACCAGCACCTGCCGGCGCCTCGGCGACGGCCGCCCCGCCGCAGCACCGCCCAGCACCTCGCACACCGACTCCCGCACAGCAGCCATGGCTCCTCCTTCTCGTTCGATCGCCCGACACCGGACAGCGCCGACCACCCCGGCTGGGACTGGCCGACGTCGAGGAACATACACAGAGCCACTGACAATTCACCCCAGGTAATCGAACAAGCTCAGCGCGGACCCCAGGCCGCCGCTGCGGAGCGCCCCGCTTGATCCGGAGTGCCCGTGCCCGAGGTGCACGGACCGGAGGGTGGCCCGCGATGCCGCCGCTTGAGCTGATGGCGCCGGGGAGTGCTGGAGGTGTCGCGGTGGCTCGGCCATCGCTCGATCAAGATCACTGCCGACATCTACGGTCATGTGTCCCCCGATGCGGGTGAGAAGCTGAGAGCTGTGATGGACGCGGTGCTGTCGGAGGCTCCTGTGATACTCGGTGCTGACCACGCGCTCGCCGCGTGACCCGTGCTGGTCCGGTGCTGACTCGAATGTGCAAGGAGCGACAAACATGCAGGTGAGGGCCCTGTCGTGAGACTGCTGCATACCTCCGACTGGCATCTCGGGCGTTCGTTCCACCGGGAGAGCCTGCACGACGCCCAGCGCGCCTTCCTGGACCACCTGGTGGCAGTGGTCCGGTCCGAGGGCGTGGACGCCGTGCTGGTCGCGGGAGACGTGTACGACCGGGCGCTGCCCGGGCTGGAAGCGGTCGCGATGTTCGACGACGTGCTGCACCGGCTCGCGGATCTCGGGGTGCCGACGGTCTTCATCAGCGGCAACCACGACTCGGCCCGCCGCCTCGGGGTCGGGGCGGGGCTGATCGGACGGGCCGGCATCCACCTGCGGACCGACCCGGACGGGTGCGCCGAGCCCGTCCTGCTGGCGGACGAGCACGGCCCGGTCGCGGTGTACGGGCTGCCGTACCTGGAGCCGACGCTGGTGCGCGAGCGGTTCGGGCTCGCGAAGGGCGGGCACGCGGCGGTGCTCGGGGCGGCGATGGAGCGGGTCAGGGCGGACCTCGCGGCACGCCCGGCCGGCACCCGGGCGGTGGTGCTGGCGCACGCCTTCGTCACCGGCGGCGCACCGAGTGACAGCGAGCGGGACATCGCGGTCGGCGGCGTCGCCTCCGTGCCCGCCTCGGTCTTCGACGGGGTGCACTACGCCGCGCTCGGCCACCTGCACGGCTGCCAGACGCTCGCCCCGCACCTGCGCTACAGCGGCTCCCCGCTCGCCTACTCCTTCTCCGAGGCCAACCAGCGCAAGACCATGTGGCTGGTCGACCTCGCCGCCGACGGCTCGGTGACTGCCGAGCGCGTCCCCTGCCCCGAGCCGCGCCGACTGGCGACCTTGCGCGGCACCCTCGACGAGTTGCTCACCGACGAGCGGTACGCCGAGCACGAGCAGTCCTGGGTGCAGGCCACGCTCACCGACGCGGCCCGGCCGAGCGAGCCGATGGAGCGGTTGCGCCGCCGCTTCCCGCGCACCCTCCAGCTGCTGTTCGACCCCGAGCGCGGCGACGCCGAGCCCTCCCTGTCGTACGCGGCGCGGGTCAGCGGCCGCGGGGACCTCGAGGTCGCGGAGGGCTTCCTGCGGCACGTCCGCCCCGGTGCCGAGCCGGCGCCGGACGAGCTCGGCTGGCTGCGCGAGGGCTTCGAGCGCGTCCGGGAGACCACCGACCGGAAGGCGGACCTGCCCCGATGAGGCTGCACCGGCTCACCGTCACCGCCTTCGGCCCGTTCGCGGGCAGCGAGACGGTGGACTTCGACGCGCTCGCCACCGGCGGGCTGTTCCTGCTGCGCGGCGCGACGGGCGCCGGCAAGACCAGCGTGCTGGACGCGGTCTGCTTCGCCCTGTACGGCGAGACGCCGGGCGCACGCCGGGCCAACCGGCTGCGCAGCGACCACGCCGATCCGAAGCGGCTGACCTCGGTGGAGCTGGAGCTGACCCTCGGCGGCCGGCGGCTGCAGATCACCCGGCTGCCGGAGCAGCGCCGGCCGAAGAAGGTCGGCACCGGCACCACCGTCGAGCGGGCGCAGACGCTGCTGCGCGAGTGGGTCGCCGACACGGGCGACGGCGCGCCCGGCTGGCGGGGGCTCAGCAAGTCTCACCAGGAGGCCGGGGAGGAGATCCACCGGCTGATCGGCATGAACCGGGAGCAGTTCTGCCAGGTGGTGCTGCTGCCGCAGGGCGACTTCGCCCGTTTCCTCAAGGCCGACTCGGAGGAGCGCGGCAAGCTGCTGCGGCGGCTGTTCGACACCGAGCGGTTCCAGCACGTGGAGGCCTGGCTGGCCGAGCAACGTCGCGGTCAGGAGGCCGTCGTCCAGGCCGACCGGCGGCGGCTGCGGGACCTCGTCAGCAAGGCCGAGCAGGCGGCCGGTCCGGGCGCCGAGCCCGCCGCCGGCTGGGTGCCGGCCGAGGAGGACGACGCCGGTCTGGCCGCCGGGGTGCTCGGCTGGGCGGCGGTCCTGCGCAGCGGCGCGGCCGAGCAGTTCGCCGTCGCCGAGGCCGCCCTCGCGGGCGCCGGCGCCGCTCAGCGCGCCGCCCAGGAGCACCGCGGCGCCGCGGAGGAGCTGGCCGGTCGCCAGCGCCGGCACCGGGAGGCGCTGGACCGGGCCGAGCGGCTGGCCGGCTTCGAGGCCGCCGCGGCCGCGGACCGGCGGCGACTGGCCGCCGCCCAGGAGGCCGTCGGGGTGGAGTCGGCGCTGCGGCTGCGGGAGAGCGCGGCCGAGGCACTCGGGCGCGCCCGGCTGGCGGAGCGCCGGCACCGCGAGGCGCTGGCCGGCTCCGGTGGCGAGGGCCGGGAACTCGCCGGGGCGGACGCCGCCGGGCTCGCCGAGGCCGAACTGCGGCTGCGGGCCGAGGTGGTCCGACTGGAGGCGGCCCGGGCGGAGGAGCGACGCTGCGCCGAACTCGCCCACGAGCAGAGCTCCCTGACGGAGGACCGGCGCGCCGCCGAGGAACGGGCCGAGGAGGCCGAGGACTGGCTGTCCGAGTTCGAGGACGAGCTGGGCCGCTTGGAACAGCAGCACACCGAGGCCCGGTCGGCGAGCTCAAGGGTCGAGCAACTGGACGGGCAACGCACCGAGTTGACGGTCCGCCTGGGAGCGGCCAGGGAACGCGACGGCCTGCGCGCCGAGATCGCCGCGGCCGAGCCCCGGGTGGTCGCGCTGCGCACCGCCGCGCTGGACGCCCGCGAGCACAGCCTGGACCTGCGGGACCGCCGGCTGAGCGGCATGGCCGCCGAGCTGGCCGAGCAGCTGCGCACGGGCGAGGCCTGCCGGGTCTGCGGCTCGCCCGAGCACCCGGCGCCCGCCGAGGCCACGCCCGGCGGCCGGGTCGGCGCCGAGGACGAGGAGCGGGCGCGCCGGGCACAGGCCGCGGCCGAGCGGGCCTGGACGGAGGCCGACCAGGCGCTCACCGCGCTGCGGGTACGCGAGGCCACCGCCGCCGGCGCGGCCGGGCCGGACGGCGCGGAGGCGCTCGCGCAGGCCCTCGCCGGGCTGGAGCGCGAGCACCGCGAGGCACGGCAGGCGGCGGAGGCGCTCGGCCGGGTCGAGCGGGACATCGTCCGGCTGTCGCAGGACCGCGCCCGCCGGGTCGACGAACTGCACGAGGCCAAGGAGCGCGCCGCCGTCCTCTCCGACCGTCTGCTGGCGCTCGGCACCGAGCAGCGGGCGCTGACGGCCCGGGTGGCGGCCGCCCGGGGCGAGGCGGCCTCGGTCGCGGACAGGGCCGCGGCCCTGTCCCGGCTCACCGAGGCGGTCGCCGCCACGGCCACCGCCGCCAGGGCGCACGCGGAGGCGGAGGCCAGGCTCGGCGAGGCCGAGGACGAGCTGGGCAAGGCCGCCGCCGCGGCGGGCTTCCCGGACGCCGCGGCAGCGCTGGCGGTACTGCTGCCGCGCGAGGAGCGCGAGCAGTTGGAGAAGCGGCTGGAACGGCACAGCGCGGAGACCGCCGCCGTCCGCCGAGAGCTGGCGCTGCCGGAACTGGCCGAGGCCGCGGGCCGTCCGCCGGTGGACCTGACCGCCGTCGCGGCCGCGCTCGGCGCGGCCACCGACCGGCTCGGCCGGGCACACGCCGCCCACGCGGCGGCCCGTGAGCGCTGCGCGGCGCTGGCCGCGATCGGTCGGCAACTGGACGGGCTCGCCGCCGAGCTGGCCCCGGCGCTGGACCGGTACGGGCGGATCAACCGGCTCGCCGCGCTCGCGGCCGGCACCTCGGCCGAGAACCGGCTGCGGATGCGCCTGGAGTCGTACGTCCTGGCGGCCCGGCTGGAGCAGGTCGCGGCGGCGGCCAGCGACCGGCTGGTCCGGATGTCCGGCGGGCGCTACACCTTGGTGCACAGCGACGACCGGGGCACCGGCACCAAGCGCTCGGGCCTGGCCCTGCGGGTGGTCGACGCCTGGACGGGCACCGAGCGGGACACCGCGACCCTCTCCGGTGGCGAGAGCTTCTTCGCCTCGCTCTCCCTCGCCCTGGGTCTGGCCGACGTGGTCACCGACGAGGCGGGCGGGATGCCGCTGGACACCCTCTTCATCGACGAGGGCTTCGGCACCCTCGACGAGCACGCCCTGGAGGAGGTCATGGACGTCCTGGACGGCCTGCGCGAGCGCGACCGCGCGGTCGGCATCGTCAGCCACGTCGCCGACCTGCGCAGCCGCATCCCCGCCCAGCTGCTGGTCCGCAAGGGGCGGCACGGCTCGACCCTGGCACTGGCCGGACGGGAGGACGCTTAGTACTCCGGTAGCCGGCCCGCGCCGGGCCTCGACTCCGCCGGCCGCATCTCGGGCATCGACGCGGAACCGGTTCCTGCCCAGTGCTCCACCGTGGATCTCGACGCGGCCCGAGGTCAGCCCGAGCAGGCGATTCGCTGCGCCTGCTGCCAGGCGCACACCGGGCAGAGGGTGCCGCCGGGGTGGTCGGCGGGCAGTTCGGTCGGCTCGCCGCACAGGACGCAGTCGGCGCGGGGCCCGGTCGCGTCCGGGTCGTGCCGCAGCGCGGCCTCCGCTCCGCCCTCGGGTGCGAGTTCGCAGACGACCGCTTCCTGGATCGTACGGGTGTCGCTCATGCCGCCTTACTACTCCGCTCCCCGCTCAAGCGCAACAAGCTCGGTCCCGGCGGCCCGTGGCCCCGGCGGACGACCCGGGGCGGCGGGGTCGGTGCCGGAGGCCGGGGGCGGCTGTCACCCCCAGCGGTCGTCGCGCGGGCGCCTGATCACCGTTCCTCCAGCGGGAGTTCGCCGACGCGGTCGACCGCGCCCCTGGTGAGGACGGCTGAGGTTCCGAGCACCGTCCCGGCCGGCCCCGCGTCGCCGGCCTCGCTGAGGACCGTGCGCTCGCCGAGGAACGCGTACGTGGTCCGGTCGAAGATCCACTGCGTCTGCTGTCCGTGCGCCGTGCGGGCCACGGCGACGCCTTCGCGCCCGGCGGCGTCGCCGGCCGAGGGGACCACGGTGACTCCGGGGATCCGCTCGGCGGCCCGGTAGAGCGCGGCGCCGACCTGCGGCGGCGCCCAGGTCTCGGCCAGCAGGTCGCCGATCGCGGCGAAGGCCCGCTGGTCGGGGTCCTGGCCCGCGCCGGTCCGGCCCTCGGTGCGGGTCTGTTCCCGGATCAGCTTCAGCAGGGCGTCCGGGTCGGTGGGCAGGGAGGCGACGTAGGCGTGGGTCGGCTCGGCGATCGACGGGCCGACCGGGCGTGCGGTGTGGGGCCGGGGCGTCGCGCCCGGCCGGTCGAGCTCGAAAACCGGTCCGTCCTCGCGGAGCGGGCTGTCCGGCCCGCCGTCCTCGCGCAGCAGACCGGGGCGACTGCCGTCGGCGGACAGCCAGACCTGCCGGGTGTGCGCCGGCGCCGTCGTCACGGGACCACCCGCGGCGCTCTGCCCGGCGAAGGCGACCCTGCTCTCGATGTAGACGAACTGGTCGGCGCGGAGCGCCGGTTGCTCCGCCTCGGCGGCGGCGAGCGCGATGCGGCCGAGGAGCCGTCCCGCTTCGGAGGTCCCGGCGGCACTGCTCTCGATGACCGCGCGGTCGGGCTCGACCGCACCCCCGAGGTCCAGCGCCACGACGCCGACGGCCGCCAGGCCGCAGGCGAGCGCCGGCACGGCGATCCGGAACCGGAGCGAACGACGGGTCGGACGCCCGGACGGCGCCCGCCCGGCGGACGCGGGGGACGCGGCAGGCACGGCAGACCCAACGGACGCTGCAGGCGGAGCAGCCTCGGCGCCATCGGCGGCGGCCCTGCGCAACACCTCCCTTCTCAGCAGCAGTTGACGCTCCTCGTCCAGTCCGGGCACCGCCGGCGGCGGCAGCAGCTCGGCGAGTTCGCGCCGCTCGGACTCCTCGGACGACGGGCACTGCGTACCGCGCCGTGGGGTGGCATTCATCCGTGGCTCTCCTGGGTCGACGGCCGGAGCACGGGGGCACGGCCGGGTACGGGCAGGGTGGTGACGGCGGAGGAGGTCCTGCCCTCCGCCGCGGTGGGCTCTCCGGTGCCGTCCGGCCGTCGCCGCACGCGCGCGGAGGCCCTGGCCGAAGCCCTGGCCTCCGCCGCGATTTCGGCCTCGGTGAGGTCGCGCAGCCGGGCACGGGCCCGGGACAGCCGCGAGCGGACGGTCCCGACCGGCGTGCCGAGCGCCTCGGCCGCGCTCGCGTAGTCCAGTCCGGCCCACACCACGAGGGTGAAGACCTCCCGGTCGCGGCGCCGGAGGCGGGCGAGCGCGCGACGCGCGGCCCGCAGGTGTTCGACGTCGGCGAGGTTCGCGACCAGGTCGTCGGCGAAGTCCGGGACCGAGCCGCGTTCCGGCGTCCGGGCCAGCGCGATGTCACGGCGCCGGCGGGCGCGGGCGTTGCGGCGCATGATGTTGGTCGCGATCCCCAGCAGCCACGGGCGCAGCCCGTCACCGTCGGGGCGCGGCCCGTAACCGTCGGCGTGCGGCCCGTCACCGTCGGGGCGTGGCCCGTCACCGGCGGGATGCAGTCGCTCCCGGCCCCGCCACGCCTCCAGGAAGGTCGTCGAGACGACGTCCTCGGCCTCCGCCCAGTCGCCCGTCACGCGCAGGGCGTAGCGGTACAGCACCTGGGCGTGCTCGTCGTACAGCTCGCCCAGGGCATCGGGGTCGCCGCGGCGAAGACGCGTTCTCATGAGTGCTTCCACACACTGCTCTGCCCGGTCCGCCGCCCGGGTTCCGGTGATGCGCGTCACAGCCGCCGACCCGCCCGGGGTGTGGCCCTGATCACGGGAACTCCGCTGCCCGGCCGAGCAGTACAGGGCATGACCACGACCTCCCTTCCCCGCCGCAACGCCCTCCGCGCCCTGGCCGTCGCCGTCGCACTGGTCGGCGCCTCGACTCCCGCCTTCGGCGGTGCGGCCTTCGCCGCCGAGCCGGAGACGTACACCCTCACGATCAAGCACCTGGACCGCGCCGGCCAACCGGCCGGGAAGTACCGCACCCACATCAGCGGGGTCTTCGAGGCGGGGGGCGAGGAGTTCCTCGAGCAGCAGGACGCCTCCGGGGTCACGACGGTGCGGCTGCCCAGGGGCCGGTACCTGCTGGACAGCACCCTGCCCGACGGCCCGGGGGCGGGCGGCCCGGCCTGGACGGACTGGGTCGTCCAGCCGCGCCTCGACCTCGACCGGGACACCACCGTCACCGTCGACGCGCGGACCACCGCCCCCGTCGACGTCCGGCCCCCGGACGGCGCCGCGCGGTTCCTGCAGAGTTCGATGTTCGTCGAGGTCACGCACGAGGGTGTCACCAGGAGCGCCAACATCGGCAACAGGTCGACGAACCTGCGTGTGGCCCACCTGGGGCCCGAGGCCGAGGCCGGGACGGTCAATCAGTGGTACGACGCGCACTGGGCGACCGACAGCGGCGGCTACCTGCTCGGGCAGACCTTCTCCGGCACCCGCGCCCTGACCGGGCTCGCCCGGCAGTACGCCGCGCAGGAGCTGGCGACCCTGAACATCCGTGGCGCCGCCGGTCCGGGCAGCAACGGAACCGCCCTGCTGAGCGTCCTGCCGAGCACCGGGACGGTCGCCGGCGCCCCCCGGGTCATGAAGACGCCGGGCACCGCCACCTTCCTCGTCGCGCCCGAGCGCGGCACCTGGGACATCGGTGTCACCGTCCCGGGCGCCGACGGCGTGACGCGGAACCACTACGCCGCCGACCGCGTCGCCGTACGGGCCGGGACGACGACGACCCACACCTTCGACGGCCCGGTGTTCGGCCCGGCGCTCACCGAGCGTCCCGCCGTCTCGCGCGACGGCGACCGGATCACCGCCGACGTCCCGCTGCTCGCCGACGGCGACGGCCACGCGTCGTGGCGCCCGTCGTTCGACACCGCGTACACCGCGCTGTACCGCGACGGCGTGCTGGTCGGCACCGCGTCCGACGCGCCCGGGCGCGGCGAGTTCACCGTGGCCCCGGGCCAGGGCTCGTACCGTCTGGCCACCACGGTGACCCGCAAGGCCGCGGCCGGCGCGACCACCCGCGTGAACGCGTCCTGGACCTTCACCTCGACCACCACGACCGGGCCGACGGCGCTCCCGGTGAGCGTGGTGCGGTTCTCCCCCGATCTGGGCCCGACCGGCACCGCGACGGCCGGCAGCCCGCTCCGGATCCCCGTCACCGTCCAGGGCGCCGCCGCCGACGGCCGTACCCGTTCGCTGACCGTCTCGGCCTCCACCGACGGCGGCGCCTCGTGGACCCGTCTCCCGCTGGAGGCCGGTGCCGTCACCGTGCAGAACCCGCCGGCCGGCACCGCCGTCTCCCTGCGCGCCGAACTGACCGACACCGACGGCAACACCCTCGAGCAGACCATCGCCGACGCCTACCGCACCCGGTGACGACGGCGAGCGCCTGAGCCGGCGCCGGCCTCCTCGATCGAGGAGGCCGGCGCTGTCTTCTCTTCCCGTGCCGTTCCCGGGTCTCCGTCCACTCGCTCCCTCGACTCCGCTTCCGGCTTCGCCCCTCGACGCGTCAACGATGCTGGTCTTGACGGGTGTTGACGATCTGCTGGCCGGTGAGCGGCCGGGCGGGGAGGGGCTTCGCAGGGCCCGGCTATTACCCTAGGGGGGTATGGTACCTTCGACGTGAAGCAGCCGCCCGGGCCGTCCGGTCGGCGCCGGACACCCATGACAGGAGCACACCCATGAGCGAGAGCACCGTCACCGTCGAGTCCGCCACCGCCGAGGCCTCCTCCTGCTGCGGTTCGTGCGGCACCAGCGCCGGTGCGGCGCCGGCCGCCGAGTCCGTCCGGGCCTCGGTGTTCCAGGTGAAGGGCATGACCTGCGGCCACTGCGTCTCCTCGGTGACCGCCGAGCTGAAGAAGATCGCCGGCGTCGAGGACGTCGCCGTGGACCTCGCGACCGGCCGGGTCACCGTCGGCAGCACCCTGCCGCTCGCCGACTCCGACGTGGCCGCCGCCATCGACGAGGCCGGTTACGACCTGGTCAGCCGCGTCGAGGGCTGACCCGCACGCGTCGGCCCGAACGGGCGGGGCACCACCGCGCCCGTTCGGCCCGACTCCCCACCACCGCGCCGCCGGTAGAGTGAGGGCACGCCTCACCGCACAGGAACCGGAGACGGCTATGGCCAGCTACAGCTCCCACAAGGACGACTTCCTCAAGCGGCTCCGCCGCATCGAGGGCCAGATCCGTGGCCTCCAGCGCATGGTCGAGCAGGACACCTACTGCATCGACGTCCTCACCCAGGTCTCCGCCGCCAGCCGCGCCCTCCAGTCCTTCGCCCTCCAACTCCTGGACGAACACATCGAATGCTGCGTCCGCGACGCCATCGCCGAGGGCGGCCAGGAGGCGGGCACCAAGATCCGCGAGGCCAACCAGGCCATCGCCCGCCTCGTCAGGTCCTGACCCGACCCCGATCCGGCACCCGAGGCACCCGAGGCACCCACGACGCCCGAGGCGCCCGAACCACGACCCCCGGCTCCCGGCAGCTCCCGCGCCGGGAGCCGGGGCCGTTACGGGGTGGGGGTATGAGCGGCGGTCAACCGCCTTACCGGACAGTCGAATCGGGGCGATCAACCGTGGAGTCGATCGAGTTCGTCCGCCGACTGGACGGCCTGGTCCACCGCTTCGACCCGGACGGCATCTTCAACGGCCGCCCGTCCTACCGGCGGCGGGGCCTGGACCTGTGGTGGCGGTGGCCGCCGGACCGGGGCTGGTGCGTGGTCGATGCCGACGGAGTGCCCAACTCCGGCCCCCTGCCGGCCGGGAGCCGACACCGGGAACACCCGCCCACCGGTCCGTGGCGCAGCCGGAAGGCGGGCAGGTCATCCCTCAACGGCCTGCGCCGAGTCGACGGAGAGCCACCGCGCTGACGCCGCCGCCACGGCCGACCTCCAGGCTCGGACCCGCTCGGACCCACTCGGACCCACTCGGACGTGCTCAGACCCGCTCGGCCCCGCTCAGACCTGGCCGAGCGGACGGTGCGGGCCGTCCGGGAGCGTGACGGTGACGGGGTCGCCGGGGCGGACCGGGCCGCCGGCGCGGACGGTGCCCATGATTCCGGCGCGGCGCACGATCGTGCCGTCCGCGGCGCGACCGACGACCTGCTTGAGCAGCCCTGGCCGGTAGTTGTCGATCTGGGCGCACGGGTTGCGCAGGCCGGTGATCTCCACCTCGGCCTGCGGGCCGATCCGCAGCACCGCGCCGACCGGCAGGCCGAGCAGGTCGACGCCCTCGGTGGTGATGTTCTCGCCGAGCGCGCCCGGCGGCACGTCGAAGCCCGACTCGCCGAGCTCGGCGAGCAGTTCACGGTGGATCAGGTGGACCTGCCGCAGATTGGGCCGCGTCGGGTCCTGCGCCATCCGGGACCGGTGCTTGACCGTCGCCCCGGCGTGCACGTCCCCCTCGACGCCCAGCCCGGCGAGCAGCATGATGCCGTCGCGGTTCGTCTTGGTGAACGAGTACTCGGCGTTGCTGCTGACCGCCACCACGGTGCCGCTCATGTTCGGGCCCTCCTCGCGCACGCACGTTCGATCAGCCAGGAGCCTACTCCGCCGCGGCCGTACGGTCAGCCCTCCGAGGGCGCCCGCAGCAGCGGCAGCACGACCTCGTCCAGGATCTCCTCCGTCCACCGCGGGCGGGGCCGACTTCACCGGGCTCTCGGTCGGCTACCCGGGGCGGGCCGCTCGGCCGCGACCTCGATGACACCACCGGCATCCGGGCCGGCGACCGCGCTCCCGACGCGCCCTGCACCACCGCCGACGGCACCCCGCCCCGACTCTTCGACCTGTTCGCGGCCGGCACTTCACCCTGCTGACCGTCGGCGAGCACCCGGCGCCGGCCGACCTCCGCGAGAACGCGGACCCCGCCGCCCCCGGCCTGCGCCGGGGGCGGCGTGCCGGCCCCTGAGGGTCACGTCGCCCGGGCGTACGGGCTGCGCGGCGACGCCGTCGTGCTGGTCCGCCCGGACGGCTACGTCGCGCTCACCGGCGCCACCTCCGACCTGGCCACCGTCGCCGCGCAGCCGGCGGGCTACGCCCCGGTCGACTGAGCCCCGGTCGGCTGAGCCCCGCTTGGCCGAGCCCCGGCCCCGTTCCCGCCGCGCGCCGCCCGCTCGTCCGCGTCGGCGAGCCACAAGTACACCGGCGCGAGCCCGAGTTCGAGCGCCATCAGCACCAGCTGGAACCAGTGCGGCCGGCCGTCGACCACGATGGACAGCACCCGCGCGAGGCCGCCCAGCAGGAACACCGCCGCCAGCCACCGCACCGTCCGGGCGGGCACCGGCGCCTGCCGGGCGGCCTGGATCCAGGCCGCCCCGTACCCGGCGAAGACCGCCCCCATGAAGCGGCCGAAGCCGGCGGCCGTCGGCCCGGCGTCCGCGACGCCGGGCATCGCGGCGTTCCCCAGCAGGATGTGGACGAAGCCGATCGCCACGCAGGCGACCCCCATCGTCCACGTGAGCACCCGTAACGCCTTGGCCATGACCCACCCACCCGTTCCAGAGGTCTGGTTGACACGTGTCTACTAACCTGCGCCGACAAGTAGACGCGTGTCAAGTAACCTGGCGCGCATGCCAGTCCACGAACGACGCCGGCGCCTCTCCCCCGCCGAGCGACGCGCCCAGCTGCTCGCCACCGGCGCCCGGCTCTTCGCCGAACGGCCGTACGAGGACGTGCTGATGGAGGAGGTCGCCGAGAAGGCCGGGGTCTCCCGCGCGCTGCTCTACCGGCACTTCGCGAGCAAGCACGACCTCTTCGCCGCGGTCTACCGGGAGGCCGCCGACGGCCTGCTCGCCAGGACCCGCTTCGATCCGGCCGACACCCTGGTCGAGCAGCTGGTGGAGGGCATGGACGCCCACCTGGACTACTTCATCGCCAACCGGCACGCCGTGCTCGCGGCCAACCGCGTGCTGGCCGGGGACCAGGTGATCCAGACCATCATCGACGAGGAGCTCGACGCCCTGCGCGGCCGGCTGCTCGGCGTCCTCCCGCTCGCGGACGAGCGGGCGCGGCGGGCGGTGTCACAGGTCCTGCGCAGCTGGCTGGTGTTCGTCCGGGTGCTGGTCATCGATTGGCTGACCGAGGAGAACTGCACCCGCACCGAGCTGCGGGACGTCTGCGTCGGCGCCGTGCTGGGCGCGCTCCGGCCGCTGCTGCCCGCCGATCCGGCACCCGACCGGGGGCATCCAGGGCATACCATCGGGGCATAACGGGGAGAAGCGCCATAAGTATCCAATTACCTATGAATATACGACAATTGCATGCTCCGACTCCCCCCGACCAGCCGGACCTCCGAACCCGCGAAGGGACCCATGGACTCCGTCACAGCCGCCCCCCGGACCACCCTCCCGCCACTCCACCGGCTACCCACCACCCCCGCCCAGCCGCCCCACCCCACCACCCTCCCGGACGGCACCCCCGCGTGGCTGATCACCCGCTACCACGACGTCCGGCAGGTCCTCGGCGACCCCCGGGTCACCCGGGCCGACCTGCATGACGTCGGCACCGCCGGCACCACCGCCGACGTGGCCGCCAACCCGGCATCCCTGTTCAACCAGGACGGGCCCGCCCACCGCCGACTGCGCGGCACCGTCCAACGGGCCTTCACCCCGCGCGCCATCGCCGGCTGGCAGCCGTGGGTCGCCGCCGCCGTCCAGCAGTCCGTGGACCGGCTGGTCACCGCCGGGCCTCCGGCCGACCTGGTCCCCGCGTTCGCCCGGCCGGTGCCGTTCGCCGTCACCACCCGGCTGATGGGGCTCGACGGGGACGGGCCGGACCACCTGGACGAGGAACGGCTGCACCGCTGGACCCTCGCCCTGCTCGCCCAGGGCGAGGACCCGGGCAACGGGCCGGAGCAGCAGGCGGGAGCCGACCACGGCGACACCCTCGCCGAATTCGGTGCCTTCATGGCCGAGTTGGTCGCCCGCCGGCGCCGCGAGCCCGGCGACGACCTGGTCAGCCGGCTGGTCCGGGCCGCCGACCAGGACGGCGGCGTCCCCGAGGACTCCCTCGTCTTCCTGGTCGCCGGACTCACCGCCAGCGGCAACGAGAGCGTCGCCGGGGCGCTCGCGAACGCCCTGGTGTACGTGCTCGGCGAACGCCCCGAGCACTGGCCGCTCCTCGCCGACCCGGTCGTCGCCGAGCACACCGCCGAACGCCTGCTGCACTACATCCCGCTCGGCGACGACGAGGCCACCGTCCGCCGCACCATCGCGCCGATCGAGGTCGGTGACGTCACCATCCCGGCGGGCTCGGTCGTCGCCGTCAGCCTCGGCAGTGCCAACCGCGACCCGGCCGTCTACCCCGAGGGCCTCGACACCGACCTCGGCCTCCCGCTGCCCGCCCCCACCCTGGCCTTCAGCTCCGGCCCGCACTACTGCATCGGCGCCTGGCGGGTCCGGCTGGAGATGCGCGAGTCACTGCACCGCCTCGCCACCGCGCTGCCCGGCCTGCGCCTCACCACCCCGGTCACGGAACTCGCCTGGCAGCTCGGCAGCACCACCCGCAGCCCGGCCCGCCTGCCGGTGGACTGGTAACCCGCGGCCGACCCTGGCCAACCCGCGGCCGCCCCGCGACCGATCCCCGCCCGACCCGCGGCCGGGAGCACCCTCGGCACCCCGCTCGGCGTCAGCCGTCGAGCAGGGCGCCGAGCCAGAGCTCCCGGCGCCGCTCGATGTACTCGGCGTCACCGCGCCAGACCTCCCCGTGCCCCTGCTCCCAGAGCCTCGCCCAGGGCTGGACGCCACGGCCCGCCCGGTCCCGCAGGAAGTCGTGCATGGCCCGGGTCCGCGGGCCCAACAGGGGTACCAGAGCGCGCCGTTCGGCCTCGTCCAGCCCGTAGGCGTCGACGAACACCCGCAGCCGGGCCGCCGCGTCGGCGTCGGCGAGCCGTCGGTCCGGCTGCGCCGACAGCGGCAGGAACCCGTGCAGCGCGTACGCGAGGTCCCACAGGCGGGTGCCGGGGGCGGCCGTGTCCCAGTCGATGAAGGACCACTGGTGCTCGGCGCCGACCACGAGGTTCCACGGGGCGAGGTCGTTGTGGGCGATGATGTCGGCGCCGTCGGGCGGCATCAGCACCTGCCAGCGGGCGTCCGGCGGGGGCGTGAAGTCCCGGACGGCGTCGTGGAACTCCCGGATCAGGCGGGCCACCCCGGCCAGCCGCTCGGACCGGTCCAGCAGGTGGAAGCGGTCCGGCCAGAGCACCCGGCCAGGCTGGTACGTCAGCACCTCGCGCCCCTGCGCGTCGAGGCCGAGCGGGCGCGGCGCCGCCCGGTACCCCACCGCGTGCAGGTGCTCCAGCAGCGCGTGCACCGCGGGCGTCCACGGCCCGGCCGGGCGCCGCACGGTGTCCCCGACCCGGACCACGCCGGCGCTCGTGTTCCCGCCGGACAGCGGTTCTTCCTCACCGGGCACGCGCGCTTCCTCACCGGGCACGGGCGGTTCCCGGTCGGTTCCTGGGCCGACGAGGCCGGCGGCCCGCTCCCCCTCCCGGCTCATCCGAACAGCACCTCCCCCAGTGTCCCGCCCTCCGGCGCGCCCGGCAGCACGTAGGCCACCGCCGAGGCCGTGTGCTCGACGAAGGCGTTCAGGGCGTCGCGCGCGGCCAGCCGGTTCTGGACGCGGGTGAACTGGGCCGGGTCGCGCATGAAGGCGCAGAACAGCAGGCCGCGGTCGCCCGGGCCGTCGTCGTAGTTGTAGCCCCGCCGCAGCATCCGGGCGCCGCCGTCCAGCCGGGGGCTGGAGAGGCGGACGTGCGCGGTGGCCGGGATGACGTACGAGCCGTCCGGGTTCTTGGCGTAGATGTCCGGCTCGTCGTGTTCCGCCGTGCCGGTGAGCGGGGCGCCGTCGCCGGCCCGGCGGCCCATCACCTCTTCCCGGCGGTCTCCGGGGAGGGCCGCGAAGGCGGCGGTGTCCATCCTGATCCGGCGGTAGACCAGAACCGTCCCGTGCTCGTGCGGCCCCGGCGGCCCCCAGACCCACTGCCCGCTCTGCTCGCCGTCCGGGTTCGCCGTGCCGTCCTTGAAGCCGAACAGGTTGCGCGGCGTGGCGCCGCCGGCCGTCCGGGCCAGGAAGCCGGACTGGGTCCACCGCACCGTCGCGCCCGCCGCCCGGGCCACGGCGTCCACCTGCTCGGCGACCACGGACAGCGGCCAGCGGTCCGCGGCGCAGAGCTGGAGCACCAGGTCGCCGCCGCCGCGCGCCGGGTCGAGCCGGTCGCCGGGGAAGGCGGGCAGCTCGGTCAGCAGCACCGGCGGAACGTTCAGCCCCAGCCGGGAGGCGAGCCCGGGCCCGACCCCGACCAGGCTGCTCAGCCGGGCCGGCGGGGCTCCCTGCAGCCGCGCGTCCGCCGGGCTGCCGCCCGACGCCTCGGCCAGCACCCGGGTCAACTCGCCGAGCAGGCCGCGCAGGGCGGCCCGTCCGTCCGAGGTCGCGGCGGGCGCCAGGTCGAGGGCCAGCAGCTGGGTGGCCGGCTGCTGCGCGACCGTCACCCCGGCCTGCCGTTCGCCGTGGAAGGGCACGGGGGGCTGCTCCGGCGGCGCCTCCCGTCCGGTCCCGCCGCCGTGGCGGCCGCCGCCGTCCAGGGCCAGCGCCGTGACGCCGGCGCCGATCCCGGCGGCCGCCAGCGCCCCGCCCGTGATCAGGGCCCTTCGCCCCACACCGGTCCCGACGATCGGTGGCTGGTCGTGCGCCTTTCCGGCTTCGGCATGCATGGGCGACATTGGAGACGATAGAACACGCCGTATGCAACTTTTGACCACACGTCATCCCGACCCGACCGCAACTCCCCCCCGCGGGGCCCGTACTGTCAGGCGGCTGCCCGCCCTGTTCACCGCCGCCGTGCTCGCCCTCGTCCCCGTTCTCTCCGGCTGTTCCTCGGGCGGCTCGTCCTCCTCCGACGCCAAGCACCCGGACGGCCCGGTCATCCGCGTCCCGCAGCACTTCCCGACCATCCAGCAGGCCGTGGACGTCGCCCGCGAAGGGGACACCGTGCTGGTCGACCCGGGCACCTACCGGGAGAGCGTCCGCCTCACCAAGCCCAAGATCGTGCTGCGCGGCACCGACCGCAACACCGTCGTCCTGGACGGCGGCCTGCGGCTGGTCAACGGCATCACGGCCTCCGGCCCCGGCTCGGTGGTGGAGAACCTCACCGTCCACGGCTACCTCGCCAACGGCGTGCTGTTCACCGGTGTCACCGACGAGAAGCTCCAGCAGCACGGCGCCGGCGGCTCCGCCTACAACCCGCTGGACACCGTCCGCTTCCCGGTCGTCCAGGGCTTCCGGGCCAGCAACGTCACCGCGTACAACAACGGCCTGTACGGCATCTACGCCTTCGACGCGCGCGGCGGCATCATCGAGAACTCGTACGCCTCCGGGGGCGCGGACTCCGGCATCTACGTCGGCCAGTGCAAGCCCTGCGACACCCTCGTGCGGGGCAACACCGTCGAGCGCAACGCCGTCGGCATCGAGATCACCAACGCCTCCGACGGGCTCACCGTGGTCGGCAACCGGGTCACCGGCAACCGGGTCGGCGTCACCGTCAACTCCAACGACCTCGAGGCCCTCGCCCCGCAGCACGGCGCGGTGATCGTGGGCAACGTCGTCACCGACAACAACGCCACCGACACCCCCCAGCAGGCCGACGGCGCGTACGGCATCGGGATCGGGATCGGCGGCGGTACGGAGAACCAGGTGCGGCGCAACCTGATCCAGGGCAACCGCGCGGCCGGCATCGTCGTCACCGACCCGCCCGGGCACCCGGCGAGCGGCAACCGGATCGAGGGCAACCGGGCCACCGGCAACGGCACCGACCTGGTGCTGGCCTCCGCCGACCCGGGCAACTGCTTCACCGGCAACCAGCCGGGTGTCCAGAGCCCGGACGGCCTGGAGACGCTGGCGGGCTGCGCCGTCCAGGGGCGGACCGCCCCGCCGTTCGGCCGCACCAGCCCGGTCCAGTCACCGCCCGGCATCCCGTTCAGCCAGGTGCCGGCCCCGCCCGCCCAGCCCTCGCTGCCGGACCCGGGCGCGCCCGGCGTCCCGGCGACCGACCTGCCGGGCCCGGTCGACGCCGGCGCCTACCCGCTGCCGGAGTCCGCGGACGCCCTCCCGAAGCACTGACCCCCGCCCCCGTCCGGGCTCGCGCTCACGCGGGCCCGAGGGGGCGGACGGCCGTGCAAGGGCCGGGCGGCCGCGCCGCCCGGGACCGGCGGCGCCCTGGTCGCGGGAGCCTCCGGCGGCTTCATGAACGCGGCCGCCGGGGTGGGCGGCCCGGCCGTCTCCCTGTACGCCGTCAACACCGGCTGGACGGCCCGGCAGCTCCTGCCCGACGCCCGGCTCCACGGGGTGGTGGTGAACGCCTTCTCGCTGGCCGGAAAGGGACTGCCCGCGCCGTCCGGGCCCGCCCGGTGGCCGGTGGCCGCGGCACTCGCGGGCGGCGCGGTGGTCGGCCGGCCGCTCGCCGACCGGGTGCCCGAACACCGCGCCCGGCCGGTGGTGCCGGGCCTGGCCCCGGCCGGCGGGGCGACGGCGCTGGTCAAGGGCGTCTCGGGGCTCGGCCGAACGCCCGGGGGGAGCGCCGGCGCCCGGAACCCGGCGGAAGCCGGAACCCACCGGACACTCCGGACACCCCCGGATGAGCCCGACACCCTTGCCGACACGGACAGTTCGGGACACCCCGGGCAGTTCAGAAACCACCCGAACAGTCCTCCGCGGACATGACATACTGCGTCGGTGACCTCAGCTGACGTGGCCGAAAAACCGTCCAAGACCCGCCCCCAACTGGGCCGGAAGTTCAACCTGCTGTGGTCCGCGTCGGCGATATCCTCGGTCGGCGACGGCATGCGGGATTCCGCCCTGCCGCTGCTGGCGGTGGCCGTCTCCGACTCCCCCAGCGCGGTCTCCGTGGTCTCCGTCGCCGCGTCGCTGCCCTTCCTGGTGATGTCGCTGTACGGCGGGGTCCTCGCCGACCGGGCCGACCGGCGGCGGCTGATGTGGACGATCGACGCCGCACGCGCCGTCGTCGTCCTGGGCTTCGCCGGCTGGGTCTTCCTCGCCGACCCGCCCCTGGTCGCGCTCGCCGCGCTGGCCTTCGTGCTCGGCTGCGGCGAGACGGTCTTCTCCAACGCCGCCACCTCGGCCGTGCCCGAGCTGGTCCGACCCGACCAACTCGACGCCGCCAACGGCCGGATGCAGGCCAACATGCTGGTCGGCGGCAACCTGGTCGGCCCGCTGCTCGGCTCGGCGCTGTTCGCCGTGGCCGTCGCCTCCCCGTTCACGGTGGACGGCGTGTCCTTCGCGCTCGCCGCCGTCCTGGTCGCCGCCACCGGCCGCTCCACCGCCCCGCGCACCCGGGCCGACCGCCGACCGGTGCTCACCGAGATCCGCGAGGGCGTCGACTGGCTGTTCCACCACCGCGACGTGCGGATGCTCGCCGTGCTCTCCACCCTCGGCGCGCTGGCCTGCTTCATGGGCACCACCATGATGGTCCTGATGGTCACCAAGGTCATCCACGCACCGGCCGCCTCCTACGGCATCGTGCTCGCGGCCGGCGCCATCGGCGGCACCGCCGCCAGCACCCTGGCCGGCCGGCTCAGCCGACTGCTCGGCCGGGGCACCCGCATCGCCCTCGCCTTCCTGCTGATGGGCGTCTCGCTGATCCTGATGGGCCTGAGCACCTCGGTGGCCGAAGTGGCAGCGCTCTACGGCGTGATCGGCTTCGGGATCGTCACCTGGAACATCCAGGCGATCTCGCTGCGCCAGCAGGCCGTACCGAAGGAACTGCTCGGCCGGGTCAACAGCTGCTACATGCTGCTGAGCCGCCTCGGCATCATGACCGGCGCCGCCCTCAGCGGCTGGATCGCCTCCGCCGTCAGCATCCGCACCCCGCTCTTCGTCGGCGGCGCCCTGCTGCTGGTCCTGCTGGTCGCGGTGCTGCTCCTGCTCCCCCGGATGACGGCGCTGGAGGCCGCTCCGGCTCCGGCCGGGACCGAGGCCGAGCCCACCGCCGCCGCGGACTCCGGGGAGTAGCGTCCACGGCGGCTCCGACGCGGGGAAGTTCGCGTCCTCCCGCTCAACACCCCCGGTCGGCGGGTATGGTGGCCAGGGGGTGCACCGGGAAGCCTGGTCGGCGAGCAACTGCCGCCCGTCCTGAGGAGAGCCGTGAACGCCAACCACCCCACCGCCGCTGACCGGTCGACCGCCTCGGACGTGAGCGACACCGAAGTGCCTGCCCCCGACGCGCCGGACACCGGCACGCTCGGCGCCGACGCGCCGCCGGTCGGCCTCGGCCCGCTGGTACGGATCGACGGGGCCTGGTTCATCGGCGACCACGGGAGCAGGGCGTACCTCGCCGTCCTCCCCGAGGGGTTCGAGCACCGCGTCGCCGGGCACGAGCCGTTCCTGGTGCCGTGGAAGCGCCTGATGAGCCTGCAACTCGCCGTCACCCGCGGCCGGTTCCTCAGCACACCGGTCGGCGGTCTCCTGGCGGGCGGCCACCGCTCCGCGATCGGCGCCCACGGCTCCTGCCTGCGCGCCATGGTCCGGCACCCCTACGACAGGTGGAGCCCCCGGTTCGTCCACCACCGGCGGTGGTACCCGGCGCCCGAGATCACGGTGCTGCAGCAACTGCTGGGCGACATCGTCGATCTCGGGCGCGTCGACCGGCTCGGCGACGACGCCTGGCTGTCCTCGGTCGTCGCGGAGCTGGCGACGGACCCGTTCCTCCGCAGGTGGCGGACCAGCAAGGCCCTCGCGGAGGGCGTGAAGGAGCTGATCACGCGCGGGGCGTGACCGACGGGCGACGGTCGGGCGGGGTGGCGGCCCGGGCGGGGGCGGAGACGAGGGAGGCCAGGGCCGGGGTCGCGGCGAGGACGAGGCACAGTGGCAGCGGCAGGCGCTCGGCGAGCAGGCCGGCCAGTGCCGTTCCGGCCGAACTCCCCGCGTTGAAGCAGGCGTTGACCCAGGCGCCGGCCCGGGTGCGCCGGCCGGGCTCGGCGAGTTCGTCGGTGAGCAGGTAGGCGGTGGTGAGGGTCGGGGCGACGGTCAGGCCCGCCAGGGCGGCGGTCGCCGCGAGGAGCGGGAGCGTCGGGGCGGCGGCGGTCAGGGCCAGTGCGCCGCCGAAGGCCGCGGAGAGGACGGCGAGCCGGACCCTGGCCGGAGCGCGCCAGTCGAGGGAGCCCAGGGCGAGACCGCCGACCGCACTCCCGGCCGCCAGCGCCGCCTCCACCCAGGCGGCGCCGGCCGGCTGCCCGTGCCGCTGGGCGAAGACCACCGCCAGCAGGCCGAAGGCGCCGAGTCCGGCTCCGGCACCGGCCGCGGCGGCGAGTGGCTGGCGGGTCCGGGAGAGCAGCCGCCAGGGGCGCGAACGGTCGGCGGCCGCAGGTGGGTTCACGGCCGCCCGACTCGGCACGCCGCGCACCGAGGCGGCCAGGGCGAGGGTGCCGGAGAGGACCAGGACGGCACCCAGCACCAGCCCGAGCCCCGGGCGGGCCGTCCCGGCCGCGATCAGGCCGGCCAGCAACGGGCCGGTGACGTACAGGAGTTCCTCGGCGACGGTGTCCAGACTGTAGGCCCGTCGGCGCAGTTCGGGATCGGGCAGCAGGGCGCTCCAGCGCGCCCGGGTGACCGGCCCGAGGGGTGGCGCGAGCACACCGGCCGCCACCGCGAGGGCGAGCAGGGCGCAGTACGGGACGCCGGGACGCCAGGTGGCGGCGGCCAGGGCGAGCAGCACCAGCGCGTACCCGGCCGCCATCGGCGGCAGCGCCCGGCGCGGGCCGTGGCGGTCGACCAGCCCGGCCCGGACGGGCGAGAGCAGCACGTTGGAGCCGGCGAACAGTGCCGTCAGCCAGCCGGCCCGGGCGTACGAGCCGGTCGCGCCGGTGACGGCCAGCAGGAGCGAGAGCGGGACGATGCCGTAGGAGAGGCGGCCGATCAGGGCCGCGCCGAAGAGCCGGACCGCGCCAGGGGTGCGCAGGACCGCCGCGTAGGACGAAGACATGGAGGGGTTCCTCGAAGGTTGGCGCGCACCGCGCGCCGGTGTACCGGGACGCCGAAGGGCCGCACCACCGGGGTGCGGTCGCTGTCCGGGGCCCTAGTCACGAGAGAGGAACACGGGGCCATGCTAGGGCACTTCGGTGCGGATCCCGCACAGGAGGCCGGCCGGCTTCCACCGACCCCTCCTCATGGACAGATCAACAGATCCCCGGTAGCATCTGCTGACAGGTCGACAGATCCGGACGCGCCGTGACGCTGCGTTCCGGTCGACCCTCGCCGGGTGGCACCGCGAGGCCTCGCCCTCGCCTCCGAGCCGGGCGCCGGATCGCTCCCCCGTCGATCCGGCGCCTCTCCCCGACGGGTCGTACACCGGGGCCGCTCCGCCCTCACACTCCACCCTCAGGCGCCACCCCGGGTCGCATGTCCACACCCGAGCTCACGCCCAAGCTCACACCCAAGGCAAGGCTCCGCGGCGCAGCCGTGGCCACCGCCCTGGCCGCCACCCTGATCGCGCTCGGCGCGGGCTCGGCCGAGGCCGCCGGCCGGCCGCCGCTGGAGCCGGGCGCGCACCTCTACTCGGCCACCGACGGACGGGGAGCGGTGACCACCGTCGACCTCGCCGACCTCGACACCTGCCACACCCTGTCGACGCCCGCCCGCTCGATGCAGATCGCCAACGGCGCCGCGTCCGTGGTGCTGTACCCGGGCGCCGGCTGCACCGGCCCGTACGCGTGGGCCAGTGGTTCGCCGGCGCAGTCCAACCTCCCGATGGCGGCCCTGGGCTACCGGGTGGTCCCGGCGTAGCGGCGCCCGGTGCGGCGCCCCTCCGGGAGTCACGCCCCTTCCCGACCGTCACTGCCTTGACAGGTGACGCCGATGTCCGGCAATCTCATCACCTGTCAGGGTGGTGACGATATCGGTGATGCCGGCCGCCCCGTGCCGAACACCTGGGAGGGATCTGTCGTGGTGAGCATCAAGGGCCGACGCGGACGGCTGGCGGCGAGCGTGGTCTCGGCACTCACGGCGGGCCTCGCCCTGTGCGCCTTCACCCTCGGCGGCGCCGCCGACGGCGCGACCGTGGCCGACGCCTTCGGCGGCCGCGCCAGGCCGACCATCGTCCTGGAGCACGGCGCCTTCGCCGACGGCTCCAGCTGGAACGGCGTCATCTCCGCCCTGCGCGCCGACGGCTACCCGGTGGTCGCCGCGGCCGACCCGCTGCGCGGCCCGGCCTCCGACGCCGCCGCCCTGCGCACCGTCCTCGACCACGTCAAGGGCCCCAAGATCCTGGCCGGCCACTCCTACGGCGGCAACGTCATCAGCCAGGCCGCCACCGACGACCCCGAGGTCAAGGCCCTCGTCTACGTGGCCGCCTTCCTGCCCGCCCCCGGGGAGAGCGCCCTGGAGCTGACGAACAAGTACCCGGGCTCGACCCTCCCGGACGCCCTCGACCCGGTCGCCTACCCGCAGGCCGACGGCACCACCGCCACCGACCTGTACATCCGCCAGGACGCGTTCCGCCACCAGTTCGCCGCCGACGTCCCGGCCGGCCAGGCCGCCCAGATGGCCGCCGGACAGCGGCCCATCGCACAGGCCGCCCTGACGGAGAAGGCCACCTCCGCCGCCTGGCTGACCAAGCCCAGCTGGGCCGTCGTCACCACCCAGGACCTCAACATCCCGGCCGCCGCGCAGCGCTTCATGGCCGAGCGCGCCCACGCCGCGACCACCGAGGTAGCCGCCTCGCACTCGGTCGCGGTCTCCCACCCGCGCCTCGTCGCGGAGGTCATCGAGCGGGCCGCCCGCGCCACCGCCCACTGACGGCCCTTCCCGCTCGCCCGCGCGCCCGGTACCGCCACCCGACGGTACCGGGCACAGCCGTGTACGGGGCGGCACACGGGAGCTCGGCCGGCGCGGACCGGCAGGAAGGAGCCGTGGGCACACGGGGGAACCGATCAACCTCTCGCGCCGCCCTGCGCGACACCCTCGGCCGGGTGGCCGCTCCCCCGGAGGCGTGACCCGCCACACCAATTCGTCACCACCTTGACAGGTGACGGAGCCTCATGGAAGTCTAGCGTCACCGGTCAGAACAGTTACTCTCGATGAGGACACCCACCATGGCAGTCGTACGGTTCCATCTCGTCTCCACGCTCGACACCGAGGGCGTCCTGGCGGTGCTGACCGACTTCAGCCCCTCCCGCTCCGAGGCCTGGCCGACGATCGACGCCGAACACTTCGAGGTCCACGCGCTCGGCGACACCTGGGCCGAGGTCACCGAGGGAACCGCCGCCGCCTGGGAACGCGCCCGCTACGACTGGGAGCCCGGCGGTGACACCGTCACCGTCACCACCCTCGACTCCAAGCTCTTCGGCCCCGGCGGCGGCTGGGTCTTCCGGATGACGCCCGAGGCCGACGGCACCCGGGTCGACGTCCAGCTGACGCGGCAGCCGGACACCCTCAAGCGCAGGATGCTCGCCGCCCTGCTCCCCGTCGCCGCTCCCCCGGCCCTGCGCAAGTCCTTCGCGGGGCCCCTGCAGGCCAAGTGACCCCACCCCGAGGGGCCGACAGCACCCGCTGTCGGCCCCTTCGGCATTCCCCTTCGCCGCACGGTGATCCGACGGGCCGTCCGGCGCACCGCCCACGCGGCGGCGCCGACACGAAAAGGCCCGGCCCGCGCCGAGGGACGCGGGCCGGGCGGGCACCGGAGGGGATCAGGGCCGGGAGGGGATCAGTGCCGGGAGGGGAGGACGCAGCGGAAGCTGGAGGCGGCGCTGGTGACGCCGTAGCCCCGGTAGCGGGACACCTCGGGGTAGCGGCACAGGTCGCGGCCGACGGTCTGTCCGGCCGCGTCGATCAGGCCGGCGGACAGCGTCCGGGGCGCCTTGCCCTGCTCGACCCAGGTCACCAGCGCGGCGAGGTCGTCGACCGTGCCGGCGCCCTTGTTGAGGCCGCAGTGGGCCGCACCCGGGACGAGGAAGAGGCGGTAGAAGTCGTCGACCCGCTGGGTGCCGCCCATCGTCCGCTCGACCTGCCGGCGGTAGTCGACGGTGCCCTGGGTGGGGATGAACTGGTCGGCCTGACCGTGCCAGCTCAGGAGCTTGCCGCCGGAGTCGCGGAAGGCGGAGAGGTCGGGGTCGTCGGTGCCGATGATCTCGTCGTACTCGGCCCGGGACTGCTCGAACAGCCGGGTGAACTGGTCGTAGGTGATCGTCGAGACGTCGAACGACGGCTGCTTCTTCAGGAAGGTCGTCGCCCAGAGCCGGGGCACCGGGAACGGCGCGCCCTCCAGCCGACCGTCCGGGCCGAGCACGGTGCCGGCCAGCCCCGTCAGGTCCGCGCCGACCGGGACGCCGGACCACAGCTTCCGGCCCGACGTGCTCCGCGGGCCGTCCCAGATCTTGCGCACCACGGCCGCGTCGGCCGCCGTGATGGTCAGCTCCTTCCCGTCGCAGACCACCGTGGTGCCGATCAGCCGGCGCGGGTCGAAGTCGCATCGCGACGCGTCGTTCACCAGGCCGTCCCTGGCGCCGTCGAGCGGGTCGCAGGCGGCGACGGCGGCGTCGGTGAAGGCCTTGAACTCGCAGGCGGACGGGTAGGTCTTCTCGTTGTTCATGACCACCTGCGGCCACAGCGTGGCGACCTCGAACTCGTCCCAGTTGACGCCGGGCGCGGCGGCGAGGATGCCGTCGAAGTCGTCGGGGAAGCGCTGGGCCTCCAGGTAGCCCTGGCGCCCGCCGGTGGAACACCCGTTGAAGTAGGAGTAGGAGGCCTGCCGGCCGAAGTGCGCGGCGACCACCTGCTTGCCGAGGATCGACGCCTCGTGCTGGGAGCGGGACGCGAGGTTCTTCAGCAGCGCGCGGTTCACCTCGCCCTTGGCGTCCAGCGCCCAGCCGACGTCGACGGCGTCGCCGAGCCCACCGTCGGTGGTGGTCGCGGCGTACCCGTTCTTGACCGCGGTGCCCATTCCGACGCCGTTGTCCCCGACCGCGAAGGCGCTGCCACCGAGCGCCTGGAAGCGGCCGTTCCAGCCGCTGACGGGAAGCCAGGTCGAGACCTCGGCATGGTCGTTGTCGCCGGGGTGGGTCAGGGTGACGGTCACCTCGCAGAAGGCCGGGACCCCGGTGACCGTGCCGCCCACCACCCCGGTGCCGTCGATGGTGCCACCCTCGCGCCGGAGCGCCGTCACGGACTCCACCGCCGTGCCGGCCGGGGCCTGCACGGACGGCGCCGTACAGCTGAACGTCGTGGGTGCGGCGGCGCTCCGGGTGTCCGCCGCCGCCATCGGCAGGTTCACGGCGGCCAGCGCGGCGCCGGTCGCCAGCACGATCAGGAATCTCTTCATGGGTGTCCCGTCCAAGTGCGTTCGGTGGAAAAGGATTCGGTCGAGAAAGGGGCGTTCGGAAGCCGGGGTGTCGAGCAGGGGGGATGACTGGGGGTGATCGATGACCGGCGGTGATCGGGACGTCAGGAGTCGGTCCGGTCCCGGGACAGCCACCGGGCGTGGTGCCGCTGCGCCCAGGCACGGCTGACGTACCCGGTGCGCATCCCGCGCCTCGCCTCCGGGTCCTGGAACGCCTTGCGCAGATGGCCGTACAGCACGAGGGCGATCGCCCAGGCCAGGACGTCGTGGACGAAGATCGCGCTGGTGCGGGAGACGAACGGCAGCAGGCCCCTGAACCACATCAGCAGACCGGTGGCGGCCATCACCAGCACGGCGCCGGCGATCCAGCCGGCGAAGAGCTTCTGCCCGGCGTTGAACTTGCCGGCCGGGCGGGCCTCCGGCCACGTCCAGCGCCTGCGGACGGCCCGCAGCCACTCGCGGTCGTACGGTGCGAAGCGGTTGATCCGGCGCAGGTCCGCGCGGAACTCGGCGCAGAGCAGCCCGAGCAGGAGGGGCAGCGGCAGCAGGATGCCCGACCACTTGTGGACGGTGGCCACCAGGAAGCGCCGCCCGACGAGTTGGGCCAGCGGCCCGAGGTACAGGCAGGCCGCGGAGGCCAGGCAGAGCAGCATCAGGATGCCGGTGGCCCGGTGGACCATTCGCTCGGCGGCGCCGAACCTGCGGACCCGGTCCGGGAGTTCAGGCCGCTTCGGGGCGCTGGTCGGCTTCGTCGAGCCAGCCGTCGACGGCATAGCCGCGCTCCTCCCAGTAGCCGGGGACGACCTCGTCGGTGACCGTGATGCCGGACAGCCACTTGGCCGACTTGTAGAAGTACATGGGTGCCACGTAGAGGCGGACCGGTCCGCCGTGCGCGTGGGTGAGGGGCTTGTCCTGCATGTTCAGCGCCACCAGGACGTCCGCGCGGCGGGCCTGTTCCAGGGTGAGGCTCTCGGTGTACTCGCCGTCGAAGCAGGTGAAGCGGACCGCCGCGCCCGGGGACCGCACTCCGGCGGCATCGAGGAGGTCCGCCAGCGGCACCCCCTCGAACGGGGTGCTGTTCACCCGCCAGCCGTCCGTGCAGAGCACGTCGCGGACCACTCGGGCCTGCGGCATCGCGCGCAGTTCCGCCAGCGTGTACGTCCTCTGACGTTCGACCAGTCCGTCGACCCGCAGTTCGTAGTCGCTCTCGTCCTTGTGCGGCACCGAGCCGACGACGCTGAAGCACCGGAAGCCGCCGGGGTTGGGCAGCAGCCCGGTCAGGCCGGTCGCGTCCTTCTCGGAGGCGACGGACAGCGCCTTCTCCCAGCCGCGCTGGAGGTACGGCGCCGCGGCGAGCCCCGCGGCACCCGCACCGAGCATGCCCAGGACCGCGCGCCTCCCCACGGGTGCACCCTCGGCCCTCCGCTTCGGTTTTCCCGCCATGGTCACTGCGCTCCTTCGGGGTGGCGACGGTCCCGGTGGGCGGCCGTCCACGGCCGGCCCGGTCGCGGGCGGTTCACACGTGTGAACACGATCGAGCCGCCTCGACTCCGTCACCGGTTCAACTGGTGACGATGCTGGCACGGCCGCGCCCGGCCTGTCAACGAGGCGACGGAAGGCTCGGGCCGGGGCGAACGAGGGCACCGGAAAAGGAAGTTGCCGCCTCCGGAACGCCTGCTACAGTGGCCGGGACCTAGTAGTTCGTGATCGAGGAGTGGCAGACGTGGCGGGTGACGACGACATCTCCGGGTGAGATCCGGATCTGACGGCCATCGGCCGGTGCTTCAGGAGCGCCGTCGCCGGGTGGTCCTTTTCGTCGTACCCACTTTCCGCACGTCTGCCCAGGGCAGAGGTCTACCTTCCTGCCCTCATTCCCTTCGAGGTCATCTCCGTGTCCGACGCTGCCGTCGTCTGCTCCAACCTCTCCTTCGCCTGGCCCGACGACACCCGGGTCTTCCACGACCTGTCCTTCACCGTGCCCGCCGGGCGGACCGGCCTGGTCGCCCCCAACGGCGCCGGCAAGAGCACCCTGCTCAAGCTGATCGCCGGTGAACTCAAGCCCGCCACCGGCTCGGTGACGGTCACCGGAAGGCTCGGCTACCTCCGCCAGAGCCTCCCCCTGACCTCCCACCTCACCGTCGCCGAGGTGCTCGACATCGCCGGGATCATCCGCGCCATCGACGCCGTCGAGTCCGGGGACGTCGACGAGCGGCACTTCACCACCATCGGCGACGACTGGGACATCGAGGAGCGCACCCGCGCCCAGCTCGACCGCCTCGGCCTGACCGGCCTCGCCCTGGACCGCAGCCTGAGCACGCTCAGCGGCGGCCAGATCGTCTCCCTCGGCCTCGCCGCCCAGCTTCTCAAGCGCCCCGACGTCCTGCTGCTCGACGAGCCGACCAACAACCTCGACGCCGAGGCCCGGCACAAGCTCCACGACGCGCTCGAGGACTTCAACGGCTGCCTGCTGCTGGTCAGCCACGACCGCGCGCTGCTCGACCGGATGCAGCACATCGCCGAACTCGGCAACGGCGAACTACGCTTCTACGGCGGGAACTTCACCGCCTACGAGGAGGCCGTGCAGGCCGAGCAGGAGGTCGCCGAGAAGAACGTCCGCAACGCCGAGCAGGAGCTGAAGCGGGAGAAGCGGGAGATGCAGCAGGCCCGCGAACGCGCCGAGCGGCGCCAGAGCAACGCCGCCCGCAACCTCAAGAACGCCGGCCTGCCCCGGATCTTCGCCGGGAACATGAAGCGCGGCGCCCAGGAGTCCGCGGGCCGGGCCGGCCAGATGCACGCGGCCCGGGTCAGCGAGGCCAGGGCCCGGCTCGACGAGGCCGGGCGCGCCCTGCGCGAGGAGCAGCGCCTCTCCCTGGACCTGCCCGACACCCAGGTGCCCGCCGGACGCAACCTCTTCCTCGGCGAGGGCCTGCAGGTCCGCCACGCCGGTCGGCCGGTGTTTGCCGACGGCGGCGTCGACCTCAGCGTCCGCGGCCCCGAGCGGATCGCGCTGACCGGGCCCAACGGCGCGGGCAAGAGCACCCTGCTCAAGCTGGTCACCGGCGAACTCGTCCCGGACGGCGGGGAGATCACGCGCAACGGCGGGCGGATCGCCTACCTCTCGCAGCGCCTGGACCTGCTGGACCTCGACCGCACCGTGGCGGAGAACTTCGCCGCCTTCGCCCCCGAGCGGCCCGAGACGGAGCGGATGAACCTGCTCGCCCGCTTCCTGTTCCGCGGCGCCCGGGCGCACCTGCCGGTCGGGGTGCTCTCCGGCGGTGAGCGGCTGCGCGCCACCCTGGCCTGCGTGCTGTGCGCGGAGCCCGCCCCGCACCTGCTGCTACTCGACGAGCCGACCAACAACCTCGACCTGATCAGCGCCGGCCAGCTGGAGAGCGCCCTGAACTCCTACCAGGGCGCCTTCCTGGTGGTCAGTCACGACGAGCGGTTCCTCGCCGAGATCGGGGTGAACCGCTGGCTCCGGCTGGCCGACGGCACGCTGAAGGAGACCGGGGCGCCCGCGGTGTGAGCCGCCGACGTGTGACACGGCCCGCGCCCAGGGCCGTCGAGCCCCCGTGCCCGGCGGCCCCCACCCCCACGTCGGAAGGTTTCCCCGTGCTCCAGCACGCCCTGCTCGCCCACGACGTCGTCCGCAACCTCGGCGGCCGGCGCGTCCTCGACGGCGTCGGCCTGACCGCTGCCCCCGGCCACCGGATCGGCCTGATCGGGGAGAACGGCGCCGGCAAGTCCACCCTGCTGCGGGTGCTCGCCGGCGTGGACCGACCCGACGCGGGAAGCGTCTCCCGCCCCGAGGACCTCGGCTTCCTCCACCAGGAGCTGCCCCACGAGCCCGGGGCGACGGTCGCCGCCGTGCTGGACGAAGCGCTGCGCGAGGCCCGCGAGGACCTCGCGGAGCTGGACCGGCTCGGCGCGGAGATCGCCCGGGTCCCGGAGTCCGACCCCGGCCACGCGGACCTCCTGGACGCCTACGGCAGGCGGCTGGAGCTGGCGCAGAACCGGGAGTCCTGGGACGCCGACCGCCGCGCGGCCCTGGTCCTCGACGGGCTGGGCCTCGGCGCGCTCGGGCACGACCGCACGCTCGGCTCGCTGTCCGGCGGGCAGCGCGGTCGGCTGGCGCTCGCCGCGCTGCTCGTCCGCCGGCCGTCGGCGCTGCTGCTGGACGAGCCGACCAACCACCTGGACGACGGCGGCGCCGCCTTCCTGGAGGAGCAGCTCCGCGCCCTGCCCGGCACCGTGGTCCTCGCCTCCCACGACCGGGCGTTCCTGGACGCCGTCTGCACCGACCTGGTCGACCTGGACCCAGCGGTGGACGGGCCGGTCCGCTACGGCGGCAACTACAGCGCCTACCTGGGCGAGCGGCGCGCCGAGCGGGCGCGCTGGGAGCGGCGGTACGCCGAGGAGCAGCTGGAGCTGGCGCAGCTGCGCCGATCGGCCGGGGTGACGGCGCACCTGGTCGCCCCGGACCGGGGGCCGCGCGACCACGAGAAGATGGGCTACGGCCACCGGGCGGGCCGGGTGCAGAACCAGGTCTCCCGCCGGGTGCGCAACGCCACCCGGCGGCTGGAGGAGCTCGAGCGCGCGCAGGTCCCCGAGCCGCCGCGCCCGCTGCGGTTCGCCGTCGGGGCGCCGGCCGCGGACGCCGGGCTGCCGGCCGCGGGCGCCGGCGAGGACCGTCGGCCACTGGTGTCGCTCCGGGACGTCCGGGTGCCGGGGCGGCTCGCGCTGGACGGTCTGGAGGTGGCGGCCGACGACCGGCTGCTGGTCACCGGCGGCAACGGGACAGGCAAGTCCACGCTGCTCGCCGTGCTCGCCGGACACCTCACCGCCCGGGGCACGGTGCACCGGCGGCCCGGGCTGACGGTCGGCCTGCTCACCCAGGACACCGTGTTCGACCGGCCCGACCGCACCGTCCGCGACACCTACCTGCTGGCGCTGGGCTCGGCCCGGGCCGAGCGGGTGCCGCTGGTGTCCCTCGGTCTGCTGCACCCCGCGGACCTGGACAAGCCCGTCGGCCGGATCTCCGTCGGGCAGCGCCGACGCCTCGCGCTGGCGCTCCTGGTCGCCGCCCCACCCAGGCTGCTGCTGCTCGACGAACCCACCAACCACCTCTCCCCGCGCCTGTGCGACGATCTGGAGGAAGCACTCGGCACCGGTCCCGGAGCGATCGTCCTCGCGAGTCACGACCGCTGGCTGCGCCGGCGCTGGCAGGGGCGCGAGCTGCGGCTCGACCCGGTCGGCGCCCCGCGTTATTGCACCGCCGCGCAGTCACCTGTCAGCATGGTGATGTGAACCTTGACCATGTCTTCGTCTGCGGGCACCCCGCCCTGGACTTCGCCGCTACGCTCCGTGCCCGGCGCACGGTCCGGTTCGAGATGTTCGTGACGCCGGAGCGCCTGAACGCCTGGTACCTGGACTCAGGGCTCGCGGACACCATCACGCCCGGTGACGAGCACGACGTCCGCGAGGCGACGACCGTCCGCGAGGCGATCTACCGGCTCGTCACCAACCGACGGCTCGACGAGCCGTTCGACCGCGAGGCGCTCGCCGTGCTCAACGCCGCCGCGCGCAAGACGCCCGTGACGCCGCAGCTCACCATGACCGGGCGGCACAACGAGGCGACCCCCGAGCAGGCGCTGGCGACCGTCGCGCGGCAGGCGGTCGAACTCCTCAGCGGTCCGGACGTCCCGCTGATGAAGGAGTGCGGCAACCCGGAGTGCACCCGGATCTACATCGACCGCTCCCGGGGCATGCGCCGCCAGTGGTGCGGCATGGAGTCCTGCGGCAACAAGATCAAGGCCGCCGCCTACCGCGCACGGAAGAAGTCGCCGTCCGAGAAGACGCCGTCCGCGGCCGGCGCCCGGTAGCCCCGGGAGCCTTGTGGCCGAGCGCCACGAGGGGCGCTCCGACCGGGGGCGCTTCCTTCCGGGCGGACGCCGGTGGAAGCCCGCCGCCGTCCCCACCGCCCCGGCCGCCCCGGCCGCCCCGGCCGCCCCGGCCGCCCGCACGGCGAAAGCCGGTGCGAAGGGAACTTCGCACCGGCCTCTGCTCGGCGACCTGCTGGCGGAACTGCTGGGCCGGCACGAGGAACCGTGCCTGGCGAAGGACCTGCGCGACGAGCTGATGGCGACGTACCCGAAGCGCAATCCGACGCCCCCGGTCGTGCGGAACACCTTGGAGTCCCTCGTCGCCAGGGGGCGCGTCCGGCGCCACAAGCAGCAGCGTTCCGTGATGTACACCCTGGTGCGCGCGGGCCTGGCCGCCTGACCGGCCGGCCCCCGGACTCCCACGAAGAACGAGGCCCCGGGGCCGTACCCCAGCAGCTCGACGGTCTCCGCCCAGCTCCTCAGCTGCGCGGCGTCCGGCCACGGCCGCTCCCCCGGGGTCGCTGCCCGCCGGAGGCGCCGGAACACCGGTCAAGGGCGTGACGGATACGTCCGGCCACCCGGAGACATGTGTGCGTCGAGGAAGCCATCGCCCTTCGCCCTCCGGTCGACGGTGTGCGTACGTGTGAGTGTGCGGGTGTGAGCGGGCCCCGTGCCGGACGGGGGAAACAGGCACAGGGCCCGCGTTCAGGGGGTGGGTCAGGCAACGACGCCGGCGTGGATGACGACCGGGATGTTGCCGCGGGTGGCCTTGGAGTACGGGCAGATCCGGTGGGCGGCCTGCGCCAGCTCCTCGGCGGTGGCCTGGTCCACGCCGCCGAGTACGGGGCGGAGGACCGCGGAGAGCGAGAAGGCGTCGTCGTCGCCGTGGTTCAGCGTGATCTCGGCGGTGATGCTGGTGCTGGTGAGCCGGACCTTGCGGTCGCCGGCCGCCCGGCGGACGGCCCCGAGGAAACACGCCGCCCAGCCGGCCGCGAGGAGCTGCTCCGGGTTGGTCGCGGTGCCGGCGCCGCCGAACTCCTTCGGGATGGCGAGACCGGTCTCCAGCAGACCGTCGGAGGAACGGACCCGGCCGCCGTTGCGGCCCTCACCGTCGACGTCGACGACGGCGGTGTAGCTGACTGCCATGACTGGTGCTCCCCATCTGGATCGGATCGGCGTCCGACCTTGTCCGGCGATGCACTCGAACCCCCGGAGCATCACCGGCTCGGCCGATGATGCAATGGTGGCAACTCGGCACGTCACCAGTCAAGGCGGTGACGCAATTCGGTTGTGACGGGATGCGACGGTGCCGCTCGGGTGCAACGTCGTCGGGGCGGCGGGTGGGAGAAAAATGGTGGCGCCCTGCGGGCGTGCCTCATGCGGGCCCACGTCGCCGGTGTCCGCGCCGTCCGGACGCGCGCGCCACTCGCGCGGCGAGACGCCGTACACGGCGCGGAAGCTGTGGCTGAAGTGCGCCGCGTTGACGAAACCCCACCGCCGGGCGACGGCCGAGACCGTGGGCGCGATGCGGCCGCGCCGGGCCAGCTCCCGGGCGCCGGCCTCCAGGCGCAGCTGCTGCACGAGGCGGCTCACCGTCACGCCCTCGCCCTCGAAGAGCCGGTGCAGGTGGCGCACGGACAGGTGGTGGGCACGGGCGATCCTCTCCGGGGACAGCTGCGGGTCGCCCAGGTGGCGGTCGATGTACTCCCGCACCCGCCGGAGCAGGTGCGCGGTCGCGGCACCCGGCTCGTCGGCGGCCCGGGGCGGCGCCAGCCGGGCGACGAGTGCGGTGACCAGGTCGGCGACGCTGCCGGCCAGGCGGTCGCCGACCGGCGCGGGGTAGGAGTGCGCGCAGGCGGCGAGGACGTCCAGGAACGGCAGGATCACCGGCCCGCACCCCTCCGTGGGGCCTACGGCCGTCGCCGAGGCGTGCCGCAGGTCGTTCTCCGGCACGCCCAGCAGCCGGCGCGGCAGGTGGAACAGGTGGATGCGGAACCGCTCCGGGTAGTCCACCTCGTACGGGCGCGCCGTGTCGTACAGCACCAGCCCGCCCGGCGGCACCTCGGCGCAGCGCCCGTCCTGCTCCAGGACGGCCCGGCCGGCCACCTGCACGCCGACCCCGACCTGGGGCTCGCTCCGCGGGGGCCGGGCGATCAGTGCCGCCGTGCGGGAGAGCCGGGCCGCATCGGCCTCCAGGGTGGAGATCCGCACGCACCCGAGGCGGTGCGACTCCAGGAGCCCCTCGAACGGCCGCCCGGTCAGCGGGTGCACCTCCAGCGGCACCAGCGACCGTGAGACCGCCCCGCTCCAGAAGGCCGCCTTGTCGCCGTCCGCGACCGACGCCGTCGTCACTCGCACGCCCATCTGACCGCCCTTCCGCCGGAGCCCCGCGCACTCCCAGCGTGGCCCGTCGGCGCGGCGGGTCGGTAGGTCATCTGACTGACGTGTTCGGACGGCCTTCGTGGAGTCCCACGAGGCGGCCCCGCCGGCCCGGTCGGGCGGGCGGGGCCGCAGGTCAGATCCCGTCGAGGGCGTGGGCGAGGGCGGCCCGCGTGGTGATGCCGAGCTTCGGGAAGATCTTGTAGAGGTGGGCCCCGACGGTGCGGGGCGACAGCTGGAGCTGCCGGCCGATCTCCTTGTTGGTCAGCCCGGTCGCGGCCAGCCGGGCGATCCGCAGTTCCTGGCCGGTCAGCCCGGGCGCCGCGGCGGCCGGTCCGGTCTGCGGCGGGGCCACCGGGTCCCCGGCGGCGCGGAGCTCCTCCTCGCACTGCGCCACCCAGGGGGTGGCCCGCAGGCGGCGGAACGCGTGGTGGGCCGCGCGCAGCGCCTCCCTGACGCCGGGCCGGTGGCGGCGGCGCAGCCACGCGCCGTGGGCGAGCCGCAGCCGGGCGAGGTCGAACACCCACTGCTCGGCGCCCGGGACGGCGTAGGCGGCCTCGTAGGCGGCGTCGGCCTCGTCGTCGTCGGCGGCCAGGGCGGTGGCGGCCGCGCACAGGAAGGCGTGGTGTGCGGAGATCTCGGCGGAGCGCGCCGCGGCTCCGGCCGCGAGGTGGGCCCGGGCCTCCTCGTGCCGTCCGGTGTGCACGGCGGCCGTCACCAGGTCGAGGACCAGCGTGTGGTGCCAGGGCCGGCCGCCGGACAGCCGCCCTGGCGGGGTGAGTTCGGAGAAGTGCCCGTACGCCTCCTCGTAGCGGCGGTGGGCGAGGGCGGCCAGGCCGCGCAGATGGGTCAGCCGGTCGAGGACGTAGCGCATCCGGGCGCGGGCGGCGATCGGCCGGATGGTCCGCTCGACCTCCCGCAGGGCGGCCTCGTCGCCCCGGCCGGCGAGGAAGTGGGCGTGGTACTGACGGAACATCAGGGCGTTGGTGTGGTAGCCGAGTTCGTCCGCGATCTCGGCCTCGCGCAGGCAGACGGCGGCGCGGTCCCAGTGTCCGAGCAGGTAGTCCTGGTGGGCCCTGGCCTTGGCGACCGAGCCCTGGGTGGCGTAGCCGTGCAGGCCGGTGAAGCGCTGCCACAGGTCGCCGTCGGGCCGGTCCAGCGCGGCGGAGGTCCACAGCAGGAGCCAGGCCGCGCCGGCCTCCTGCGCCCCGGTCAGGCCTTCGGCCGTCGCCAGCAGGGCGGCGGCGGCGTCCGGGCCCGGGTCGGTCCAGGCGCGCAGGCAGAGCCGGCCGACCTCGGAGACGTTCTCCCGGTGCCGTTCCAGGGCGCGCCAGGCCCAGGGGTCGTCCGTGTAGGTGGCCGCGAGGAGGAGCTTGAAGTAGACCTGTTCGACCAGCCCGCCGAAGGTGTCGGCGCCCGGCGCGGTCAGGGTGTCGAGGGCGGCGGGCAGCAGCGCGGCGGAGGACTCGAAGTCGACGTGGTGGCTCTGGTCGGCGTAGACCACCGCGTAGGAGAACAGCGGGTCGATGTCCTGCGGGACGGTACCGCTCTTCAGTTCCTCGACCAGTGCCACGGTGTGGCGCAGTTGCCCGCCGCGGGCCGCCATCACCGCGGCCCAGGTGAGCCGACGGACGCGGTCGCACCCGCTGGGGCTGAGGGCGGCGGCGCGTTCGAGCAGCAGCGCGCCCTCCGCCTCGCCGCCCCGGCCGGCGAGGTCGCGGCCGGCCTCCTGGAGGCGGCGGGCCAGGTCCTCGTCCGGCAGCAGCGCGGCGGCGGCCTCGTGGACCAGCCGCCGGGGGTCCTCCGGTGCGAGGGCGTCGGACAGGGCGCGGTGCGCCTCCCGGCGCGCGGTGTCGGAGGCGGCGGAGACGACGGCGGTGCGGACCAGGGGGTGCCGGAAGACGAGCTGCCCGGCCGGGTCGAGCCGGGCCAGGCCCTCCTCCTCGATCCGTGCCAGGATCTCCCGCGCGTTCTCGTCGGCGAGGGCGCGCAGCCACTCGGCGCTGCCGGAGTCCGGGCCGGTGGCCAGGGCGCCGAGCAGGAGGAGGCGGCCGACCTCCGGGGTGACCGTGCCCAGCCGTTCGGCGAACATCCGCTCGAGCTTGCGCCCGAGCGGCAGCCGCTCGGGCAGCGGAGCGGCGCCCCGCTGCTGGGCGGCCGCCAGCTGGCGCGGCAGTTCCACCAGCGCGAGCGGGTTCCCGGCCGCCTCGGCGAGGACGCGTTCCCGCGCGGGCGGCGCGAGTTCGGGGTAGCAGGTGCCCAGCAGCAGGGCCGCGTCCGCCGGGGGCAGGGCCGGGACGTCGACGGCCTCGGCCGACCAGATCTGGGCGGCCGCGCTGTCCGGGCGGGTGGCTCCGACGATCGCCACCGGCAGCTCGGCGCACCGCCGGTGCAGGAAGGCGAAGACGGTCCCGCTCGACGAGTCGATCCAGTGGAGGTCGTCCAGGAGCAGCAGCACGGGGGCGGTCCGTACCGCCTCCTGCAGCAGGGCCAGCGTGGCGGCGCCGACGGCGAAGCCGCTCGGGGTCCCGGAGCGGACGCCGAACGCGCTCTCCAGGGCCTCCCGCTGGTGTGCGGACAGCGCGCCGGAACGCTGGAGCGGTGACCAGAAGGCCTGGTGGAGGGCGCCGAAGGCGAGGTCCGTCTCCGCCTCCGCGCCGACCGCGCGCAGCACGGTGAACCCGCGCTCGCGCGCCATCCGCTCGGCCCAGGCGATCAGCGTGCTCTTGCCGACACCGGCGTCGCCGCGCAGCAGGACGGTGGAGCCGCTCGCGCCGTCCTCGGCCTGGACCAGTGCCGCGGTCAGCAGCTCCGTCTGCCGCTGCCGACCGACCAGGACCGGAAACCGCCTGTCCTCCGTCACTGGTGCCTCTCCCTCGCCCCGGCCGGTCCGCTCGCCGGGGACCCAAGGCTACCGCCCGCCGGAACCGCTCCCGAGGTCGCCGGCCGGGCGGCGGGAACCTCGCGGCCGTCCCGTCCCGCAGCTGCGGTCACTCCCGGTGGAGCAGGACGGTGAGGCCGGCCAGGACGGCGCTGGCGACCAGGGCCCAGGCGATCTGGCCGTGCAGGACGAGGACCGCGCCGGGGGCGGCGCCGGCGAGCATGGTGACGACGGAGAGGATCTTCCGGCGCTGGCGGGGGGCGGTGCCGCCGGCGAGGCGGGAGTCGGCGGCCAGGCCGGTCAGGGTGAGGGTCAGTACGGTGGTGGTGAGGTCGGGTACGCCGAGGCCGCGGACGGTGCCGTTGCGGATGCCCATCGCCAAGGCGAGCAGGGCGATCACCGGGTACTGCGCGGGCCCGTCGGCGCTCCAGACGAAGGCGACGGCCGCGGCGGCTCCGTACAGCCCGGCCTCCAGGACGAAGACCGTGCGCAGCCGCGCGGCGCGGTGGGATCCGGCGTGCCGGGTGGCGAGGCGGCCGGCCACGCCCGCGCCGAGCAGGAAGGCCGCGAGGGAGGTCAGGGAGCCGGTGACGGAGAAGCCGGGTGCTCCGGCGAGGGCGAAGGCGATGACGACGACGTTGCCGGTCATGTTCGCGGTGAAGACGTGGCCGAGGCCGAGGTAGCTGACGGCGTCGATCAGTCCGCTGACCAGGGTGAGGCCGAACAGGGCCAGGGCCAGCGGGTGGCGGTCGTGGATCTGCGGTCCGGACGGCTGCGGCGGCGGGGGTGTGGTCACGACGGCTCCTCGCGGGGGGGGAGGTGGGGGAATCGGGGATGCGGGCGGGGCACCGCCTGGTGCAGGCGGTGCCCCGTGACGGGACCGGCGGGTGCGTCAGAAGAAGCAGGGGTCCATCGGCGTCTGCGGCTGCCCGGGCAGGGCGAGGCCGCGCGCCTGGCGCCAGGCGTGCTGTTCGCCGGAGGCCGCCACGGCCTCCAGCACGCCCTCGGCCTGGCGGACGCCGGCGGCCAGGCTGGGGGCGGGGGTGGCGTGGTAGCCGCCGAACTCGGTGACCGGGCTCCAGGACGGCGAGATCTCCGGCAGCTCCGGGGCCAGGCCCTCGTGCTCCTGGGCGGCGTGGACGATGCGCCCGCCGACGACGGTCAGAACGGCCTCGATGTGCGGGATGTCGGCCTCGGGCACCGTGAAGTAGTCGGCGCTGAGCAGTGCGAGGTCCGCGTAACTGCCGACCGTCAGGCGGCCCTTGACGTCCTCCTCGCCGGTGAGGCGGGCGCCGCCGAGGGTGTAGAGCTCCAGGGCCTGGGCGCGGTCGAGCCGGTTGTGCTCGGCCGCGAGGCGTCGGCCGGAGACGGCCCGGCCGGAGACCAGCCAGTGCAGGGCGACCCACGGGTTGTAGGAGGAGACCCGGGTGGCGTCGGTGCCCGCCGCGACGGTCAGACCGCGGTCCAGCATGGCGCGCAGCGGCGGCGCCTCGGCGGCGGCGGGGGCGCCGTAGCGGTTGACGAAGGCCTCGCCCTGGAAGGAGAGGCGGTTCTGGACGGACACGGCGCCGCCGAGGGCGGCGATCCGGTCGAGGCTGTCCTTGCTGACGGTCTCGGCGTGGTCGAAGAGCCAGCGGTTGCCCTGGGGGAAGAGGCCCTCGGCGGCGAGCTTCTCGAAGACGGCGAGGTCGCGGCGGATGGTCTCGTCGTAGGTGGCGTGCAGGCGGAAGCCCCAGCCGTTCTCCGTGAGCAGGCGCACAGCCTTCTCGAACTCGGTCTCGTAGGCGCCCAGTTGCGGACGCGGCTCGGTGAAGTTCTCGAAGTCGGCGGCGGCCCAGGTGAGGTTCTCCCCCGCGCCGTTGAGGCGCAGCCACTCGTCGCCCTCGCCGGGGCGGACGGTGTCGACCCAGCGCTTGAGGTCGTCGAGCTCCTGCCCGGCGGTCTGCGGGAAGAGGTGGTAGGCGATGCGCAGGCTCAGCTCGCCGCGGCGGGCGAGTTCCATGACGGTGCCGTAGTTCTCGGGGAAGGCCTGGAAGCCGCCGGCCGCGTCGATCGCGGAGGTGAGGCCGAAGCGGTTGAGCTCGCGCAGGAAGTGCCGGGTGGAGCCGATGCGGTCGGACTCGTCCAGCATCGGCGCCTTGGCGAGGGTGGAGTAGAGCAGCAGGGCGCCGGGGGCGGCGATCAGCAGGCCGGTGGGCTCGCCGTCGTTGCCGCGCACGATCTGGCCGCCGACCGGGTCGGGGGTGTCGCGGGTGAAGCCGGCGGCGCGCAGGGCGGCCTTGTTGAGCAGGGCCGACTGGTAGAGGTGCAGCACGAAGACGGGGGTGTCGGGGGCCGCGGCGTTCAGTTCGGCCAGGGTGGGCAGGCGCCGCTCGGCGAACTGGTCGGCCGACCAGCCGCCGACCACCCGCACCCACTGGCCGGGCGGGGTGCGCTCGGCCTGCCGGCGGAGCATGGTCAGGGCCTCGCGCAGCGTGGGGACGCCGTCCCAGCGCAGCTCCATCACGTAGTTGAGGCCGCCGCGGATGACGTGCAGGTGCGCGTCGTTGAGGCCGGGGACGGCCCGGCGGCCGAGCGCGTCGACCACCCGGGTGCCGGGGCCGACCAGCGGGACGACGTCCGCGTCGTCGCCGACGGCCTGGATCCGTCCGTCCCGGATGGCCACGGCGGTGGCCTGCGGGCGGCGCGGGTCGTTGGTGAACACCTTGGCGTTGCGCACGACCAGGTCGGCGGGCTCGTCGGGGGTGCCGGGGCGGACGCCGGCGACAGGCATGGTGGACAAGGGAAGCCCCTTCGTTGGGTGGGTGATTCGGCGCGAGGCCACGCGGCGAACGTAGGCAGGCGGCGGTGGGGCGAGGTTCTTCGCAGCGCATGGCCGGTTGCCCGGCAGCGCACTGACGCGGGCCGGCCGGGCGGGTGCGGTCGGTCGTGCGTTGTCGGGACAGTCCCGGGCGCAGAGTGAGCAGAACATCCCGCCGATCGCGGGCTAGTGTCGTTGACGTGAAGCCCTGCCGATCCAGCCGGGCCGAACCTGACGTGGTGTCACTTTCCCGCGTCGTTCCCCTCATTCACGAGAAAGAGAAGACCCATGGTCGACTTCGCCAACGTCCACGCCGCCCCGAGCCCGGACCTGCTCACCCCGGACAACGCGATGATGCTGTTCGTGGACCACCAGCCGCAGATGTTCTTCGGCACCGGCAGCGGCGACCGCACCGCCATCATCAACGCCACCGAGGGCCTGGCCAAGGCCGCGAAGATCTTCGGCGTCCCGACCGTCCTGTCGACCGTCGCCGCCGAGTCCTTCTCCGGCCCGATCCTGCCGCAGCTGAAGGCCGTCTTCCCCGACCAGGAGGTCATCGACCGCACCACGATGAACGCCTGGGAGGACGAGGCCCTGGTCGAGGCCGTCAAGGCCACCGGCCGCAAGAAGATCATCCTCTCCGGCCTGTGGACCGAGGTCTGCCTCGTCCTGCCGGCGCTCTCGGCGCTGGACCAGGGCTACGAGGTCTACGTCGTCGCCGACGCCTCCGGCGGTGTCAGCCCACTGGCGCACGAGCACGCCCTGCAGCGGATGACCGCCGCCGGCGCCGTCCCCGTCACCTGGATCCAGGTCCTCCTGGAGCTCCAGCGCGACTGGGCCCGCACCGAGACCTACGTCGCGGTCACCGAGCTCGTCAAGGAGCACGGCGGCGCCTACGGCATGGGCCTGGTCTACGCCCAGTCCATGATCAACCCGCACGCCGCCGGCTGACGGACCCCATCGATCCGACGGAGTCCGACATGAACACGGGTCTACTCCTGCTGCGCCTGGTCGTCGGCCTGCTCATCGCGGGCCACGGCGTCCAGAAGGTCAGCTTCCACCTCGGTGGCGGCGGACTCGACGGCGGTAGCGCCGAGTTCCGGGGCGACGGCTTCCGCGGTGGCAAGCTCACCGCGGTGGCCGCCGGCGGCACCCAGATCGGCGCCGGGCTGATGCTCGCCGCCGGTCTGCTCACCCCGCTGGCGGGCGCGGGCGTCATGGGGGTGATGACCGTCGCCCTGACGGTCAAGTGGCCGCACGGCCTGTGGGTCCAGCACGACGGGTACGAGTTCCCGTTCGTCCTGATCACCACCGCCGCGGCACTCACCGCCACCGGCCCCGGACAGTGGTCCGTCGACGGGGCGCTCGGCCTCGCCGACTGGCCCCTGTGGTGCCTGCCCGCCGCCGCCGTCGCCGGCGTGGGCGGCGGACTGGCGACCCGGCTCGCCCTGCACCGCGACTGACCCCGGTCGGCACCGCGGTCAGGCAGCCGACACCGGACGGGCTCGGGCCCGGGTGGGAAGACCACCCGGAGCCCGAGCCCGTCGGCATACATGCGAAGTACCCGAAGTACCCGAAGTACCGAGAGCAGGGAGCGAGATGATGACGACACCGACGACGGAAGAGACGCGCGTACGCGAGCCGGGCCCGACGGAGGCCGGGAACGGGGCGCCCACGGGCGCGGACCGGGCGGCGGGCCCCGGCCGCGAGCCGGACCTGCACGCCATGACACGGCTCACCCTGCGGCCCATCGCCTCGCCGATGCCCCTGGGCTTCTTCACGGTGGCCATCTCCTCCACCGTGGCCAGCAGCCTGCAGCTCGGCCTGGTCGACGGCGCGTACCGGCAGGCCGTGGCGCTCACGCTGTTCTCCGCGTTCGTCCTCCAACTGCTGGTCAGCATCCTCGCGTTCGGCGCCCGCGACGTCATCGCGGCCACGCTGATGGGCGGGTTCGCCGGTGCCTGGCTGGCCAACGGCCTGGTCACGGCGTCGGACGCCCCCGGCGGTGCCCGGGTCCTGGGCGTGATGAACCTGGTGTTCACCGTCTTCGCGGCCCTGATGGCCTCGGTGGCGAGGCCGAAGAGGGTGCTGTGGGTGCTCCTGATGATCGCCGTTCCGCGCTACCTCGTCGCCGGTCTCTACGGCGTCTCGGGCGAGGCCTGGCTGGGGCACGTCGCCGGCGCGCTCGGCATGCTCCTCGCCGCGGTCGCGATGTACGCGGCCTACGCCCTGATGCTGGAGGAGCTGCGGGGCCGGGAGGTCCTGTGGATCGGGCGCAGCGGCCCCGTGCGGGACGCCATGCACGCGGGGCTGACCGGCCAGCTGAACCGGCTGGAGCAGCAGGCGGGCGTGCGCCGGACCCTGTAGCGGGCGTCCCGCACGGGCTCCCGGGCTCGGGGCTCCCCTGACGGAACGCGAATCGGCTGTGCCCGTACCGGGTTTCCGGTACGGGCACAGCCGATTCGCGCATGCCGGTCGGCAGTTCGTGGGAACCACGCCCGGGGGCGGCTCAGCGACCACCGGCCAACCTGCTCAGTTCGGCGTCCCAGTCGATCAGTCGGGCCTCGTCGCCGCGCGGCACGAGGGCGAAGCTCCGCTCGCGCAGCCAGCTGTGCACCGGCTCGACCGGGACGTCGATCGAGGCGGTGCCGTCGTCCCCCCTGAGCGTGATCCGCAGCAGCCGGCGGCCGTGGCAGCGGCACGGCGGGGCGAACCGCACGTCGCCCATCCCGGCCGGCCGGTGCAGGCCCTTCCACAGCAGGTCGCGGGAGAACTCCCACGTCCCGACCGCCGGGTCGGAGCCGGGGAACTCCATGACCACGGAGAACGGCGCCCGCGCGCGGTACACGAAACGCACCGGCAGGTCGATGACCTTCCCCTCCCCGATGTTGAGTTGCGCGTTCAGTACGGGCGTGGCGCAGTCCCCGGCCGCGGCGGGGCCGTGACCGGGGAGCGGATGGCGGCCGGGCACGGGTACCTCCGAGGACGATGAGCGGAAACGAGAAAAGTGCCGGGCCCACCGACGAACGGGCCCGGCACTGAGCGGAGCCGGGCCTGCCGACGAACAGGCCCGGCCCGCGGTCACTCCCCGGTACCGGGAGCGACGACCAGGTGCTCGGCGAGGAACCAGACCTGGGTCTCGCCGGTGCGGATGATCTGGGAGACCAGGAGGTCCTGGGTGCCGTCGTCGCCGAGCTCCGCGGTGCGGGTGGCGGCGTCGCGGACGTCGGCGAGGATGGTCTCGTGGGCGTCGAGCAGACGCGAGAGCATCGAGTGCACGCCCTCGATGCCGTCCGGCGGGCGCGGCACGCCCGTGATCTCGGCGGCGTGCCGGGGGTCGCCCACGGCGACGCCGCCGAGGCTCTGCACCCGCTCGGCGAGCGCGTCGACCAGCTCCAGCTGCTCCTGGGCGTGCTTGTCGAACAGCAGGTGCAGCTGGTAGGCCGTCGGTCCGCGCATGCCCCAGTGGTACTTCTTGTACAGCGCGTACAGGAACTGGGTGTCCGCGAGGACCCGGTTGAGCCGCTGGCACGAGTACTGCCGGGCGTCGTGGGAGAGCGCGATCGGCAGCTGGGTGACGGTGCCGAACTCCTGGATCTCGGGACCGTGCTGGTGGAGGCGCGGCTGCTGGTTGATCATGGTGCTCCTAGGTTCTGTGCTTGCGGGGGTGGTCAGTGGGCCACGGACCGGACGGCTTCGCGGATCACGTCGGCGACGCACCCGGGGTGGGAGAGCATCACCAGGTGCGAGGAGTCCACCTCGACGGTGGTCGCCCCGGCGCGCTGGTAGCCGAACCGCTGGACCTCGGGGTTGAGGGTCCGGTCAGCACTGGCGACGATCCCCCACGACGGCTTGTCGCGCCACGCGGCGGTGGGCGCCGGCTCGCTGAACGCGGTCGCGGCGAGCGGACGTTGGGTGACGGCGAGGACCCGGCCGAGGGCGGGGTCGACGTCGGCCGCGAAGATCTCCGGAAGGCGGTCGGCCTCCACCGAGACGTCGGTGCCCTCGTCCCCGTCCGCCAGCGGGAAGGGGGTGTACACCAGGGCGGTGGCGAGCTCGGACTCGGGGAAGCCGCCCTGCAGCCTGCCCAGGCTCTCGCCCTCCTCCAGCGCGTAACCCGCCAGGTACACCAGGCCCTTGACGTTCTCCTCGGCACCCGCCACGGTGATCACCGCGCCGCCGTAGGAGTGGCCGACCAGCACGACCGGCCCGGGAATCCGCCGGACCACCGACGCGATGTAGGCGGAGTCCCCGATCAGGCTGCGGTTGGGCACCGCCGGCGCCACCACCTTCAGTCCGTCGCCCAGCAGCTCCGGGATCACCCGGGCGAAGCTGGAGGCGTCGGCGAACGCGCCGTGCACCAGCACGACGGTGGGCATGTCGTTCGTCGTCATGTATGCGTCCTCACCGAGGCCTCACCGAGGCCCTCGTGTCACGTGCTTCTGTGCCCCTCAGGCTAGGAACGCGACCGCCGCGGCCTGTTCCGACGGCGCACTGCCTGCGGTCGGTCCGTGCACCGAAGGGCAGTTCGGGCCCCCGCCGTCAACTCGCGCCCCGGCTCGGCGCTCTGGGACGACTCGGGGTGCTCTCACAGGCAACCGGCCGGATCCGGTGGCGCCTAGCGTGGGTCCCGTTGCAGCCGCCCCGCTGCGCTAGGAAAGGGAAACCCCATGCCTTACATCACCGTTGGCCAGGAGAACTCCACCTCCATCGACATCTACTACGAGGACCACGGCACCGGCCAGCCGGTCGTGCTGATCCACGGCTTCCCGCTGAACGGCGACTCCTGGGAGCGCCAGAGCGCCGCCCTGCTGGACGCCGGCTACCGGGTCATCACCTACGACCGCCGCGGCTTCGGCCGGTCCTCGCACCCGACCACCGGCTACGACTACGACACCTTCGCCGCGGACCTGAACACCGTGCTGGAGACCCTCGACGTCCGCGACGCCGTCCTGGTGGGCTTCTCCATGGGCACCGGCGAGGTCGCCCGCTACGTGTCCGAGTACAGCTCGGCCCGCGTCGCCAAGGTCGCCTTCCTGGCCTCCCTGGAGCCGTTCCTGCTGAAGACCGACGACAACCCGGACGGCGCCGCCCCGAAGGAGTTCTTCGACGGCGTCGTCGCCGCGGTGAAGGCCGACCGCTTCGCCTTCTACACCGACTTCTTCAACGACTTCTACAACCTGGACGAGAACCTCGGCACCCGGATCAGCGAGGAGGCCGTCCGCAACAGCTGGAACGTCGCCACCTCGGGCGGCGCCTTCGCCGCCTCGGCCGCGCCGACCACCTGGTACACCGACTTCCGCGCCGACATCGCCCGCATCGACGTGCCGGCCCTCATCCTGCACGGCACCGGCGACCGCACCCTGCCGATCGAGAACACCGCGCGCCCCTTCCACAAGGCCCTGCCCGCCGCGGACTACGTCGAGATCGAGGGCGCCCCGCACGGCCTGCTCTGGACCCACGCCGAGGAAGTCAACGCCGCGCTGCTCGCCTTCCTCGCCAAGTAGCCCGGACGGCCGCCCCACCCGAACGCGGCCGTCCGCACAGACGTCGGTACCGCCGTCACCGCCCCAGGCCCAGTGGTGACGGCGGTACCGGCCACCGCGCACCCGCGCCCGGTGTCCGTTCGAACGGGCACCGGGCGCGCTCCACGACAGGAGGTTTCCCGTGAAGCTTCGTTCGGCCCGCCGCATCGTTCCGCTGGTGGCGGCGCTCGCCGCCGTCACGGCGGCCCCCGCCGTCTCGGCGGCCCAGGGCGCACCCCAGAGCGCGTCCCAGAGCACCGCGGCGAGCGCGTCGGGCGGGCAGCACCGCCAGTTCGCCGTCGGCCCGCAGTACGACACCACCCACGTCTACGTCGAGCCCGGCACCGAGCAGGCCTTCGTGACCAGCTGGACGTCCACCTTCGGCGGCACCACGATCGGACCGGTCTCCACCCAGGTGACCCCGGCGCCGAGCCGGACACTGTCCGAGCTGGTCGTCTCCCCGGTCGGCACGCTGTCGGTGTTCGACTACACCACGCCCATCCCGTACCCCTTCGGCACCGAGCGCACCGGCTGGCTGGTGACCGACCTCGACCAGGCGGTCAAGGCCGCCCGCGCCGACGGCGCGACCGTCACCGTGGCGCCGTTCGCCGACCCGATCGGCCGGGACGCCGTCGTCCAGTTCCCCGGCGGGATCAGCGCCCAGCTCTACGTGCACACCGGCCCGACGTCGTACCCGCCGCTGGCCAGCGTGCCGGAGAACCGGCTCTACCTGTCGCCGGACGCCGTCGGCGACTTCCTGCACAGCTACCTCGCCTTCACCCAGGGCCGGATCGTCTCCGACGACCGGAAGGCCGACGGCGCCGCCCTCGGTCTGCCCGGCACGACGTACCGGCTCATCCGGCTCACCTCCGGCTTCGGCACCACCACGGTCGCGGTGACCGACGGCCACCTGCCCTACCCGTTCGGCAAGGAGCTGACCGGCTACGGGGTGTCGGACCTCGGCGCCACCCTGGACAAGGCGAAGGCCGCCGGCGCCACGGTGCTGTCGGGACCGGTCCGCGCGGGCGGCCGGGACAGCGCGATGGTGCGGTTCCCCGGCGGTTACGTCGCGGAGATCCACAGCGAGCGCTGACCGGCAGGACGCGCTCACCGGCGGGCGGCCGGGCACCTCGTCGCCCGGCCGCCCGTCGGCACCGGCGCGTCCGCGCATCGGCTCCGCGGAACGCCGCCGCTACCGCACGGAGGCCGCCGCCGACCGCACGGAGGCCGATCCGGCCGCCTCGTGGATGAACTCCGCGACCGTGCTCGGCCGGGAGACGGCCACGGCGTGGGAGGCGTCGGGCAGTTCGAGGACGGTGGCCCCGGCGCGCTTGGCCGTGAAGCGCTGGACGTCCGGTGCGAGCGCCTGGTCGGCGCCCGTCACCAGGGCCCACGAGGGCTTCTCGCGCCAGGCCGCCACCGTCGGCGCGTCGGTCAACGCCCTCTCGGCCACGGGGCGTTGGATCGCGGCCAGCACCTGCGCCACCTCCGCGTCGAGGTCGGCGGCGACCAGCGGCCGGAAACACTCCGCGGGCACGGTGAGCTCCGCCGGACGGCCGGTGCCGCCGGTGGTGGACTCGGTGCGCCGCAGCCGGGGGATGAGCGGCGCGGGGGCGAAGCGGCCGGCGAGCGTTTCGTGGCTCTCCCCCACGTCGGGGAGGTAGGCGGCCACGTAGACCAGCGCGAGGACCTTGGGGGCGGCCCCGGCCTCGGTGATCACGGCGCCCCCGTAGGAGTGGCCGACCAGGACGACGGGGCCGTCGATGCCCGCGACGACGTCGGCCAGGTAGGCGGCGTCATGGGCGAGGCCCCGCAACGGGTTCGCGACGGCGAGGACCGTCAGTCCACGGCGGTGGAGTTCGGCGACGACGCCGAACCAGGTGGTCGCGTCGGAGCAGCCGTCGTGGACGAGCACGACGGTGGGCCGGATGGAGGGCATGGCGGCCTTTCGGCGGGTGGCGGAGGAGTCGTGGCGCAGGGGTCAGGAGGCCGGAGTGCGGCTGTCGTTCTGGGTGGCGTAGGCCTGCCACTCACGCGGCGAGACCCCGTAGGCGTCGCGGAACGTCCGGCTGAAATGGGAGTGGCTGACGAAACCCCACCGGTGCGCCACCGCGGAGACGCTGCGCTGCCGCCGGGACGGCCGCTCCAACTCCCGGCGGCAGGCGTCCAGTCGGCGCTGCCGCACGAACTGGCCCACCGTCGTCCCGTCCTGCTGGAACAGCTTGTGCAGATAGCGCACCGAGATGTGCTGCGAGCGGGCGATCGACTCCGGCGCCAGATCCGGATCCGCGAGGTTCTCCTCGATGTGGGCCCGGATGCGTGCCAGCAGCTCCGCCGCGCCGCCCGGCTGCTCCGGCGCCTCCCGCTCCAGCAGCTCCGCCACCAGGACCGCCACCATGTCGCAGACGCTGCGCGCCAGGTGGTTGCCCGGCCGGGCCCGGTGCGCCCGGGACTGGACGACGAGCGTCCGCAGCAGCTGCGAGGCGAGCGAGCCGACGCCCTCGCTCCCCCGCGCCACCAGCCCACCCGCACGCCGGACGTCGGCCTGCCGCACGCCCAGGTAGAAGCACGGGATCCGGAAACGCACCATCAGACTCTGCGCGTCCTGCAGCAGACCCACCGGGTGCACGGCGGTGCCGATCAGCAGGTCCCCCGGCGCCAGCACCGTGCTGACACTCCCGCGCCGCACGGTGGCCGCGCCCCGCACGTGCAGGAGGACGTAGAGGCAGTCCTCGGGGTCGGCCCCTGGCGGCGGGGACAGGACGTCGACGCAGTCACCGCCGCCGAGGGCGGACTGGACGAGCTGCTGGACTCGGCGTTCCGACGTGGGGCTTTCGGGCGCGGGGGTTTCGGGCATGGGCGAGGGACCCGACGGGATCACGGGAGGCTCCGACCGGTTGCGAGGGTTCAGTACGGGTGCTGGGGCTCGCCGCGCCGCCCGGAGAGGGGCACGGCGGCCGGGGGATGAGCGGCAGCTCGTGGTGACGATTCTCGCCGCGCACCGGAACCGTTGACCACCGACCGACGTAGGGATTGCCCGACGAAGCTTCATCGCTCTGTAGCAACGGCCCACCCCGGCCGCCGGCTACCGGACGGCAGCCTCCGGAGTGGACTGGAGCAGGTCCCACAGCCGCAGCCCCATGTGCAGCACCAGGCGGTGCGCGCCGTCGTCCAGGTCCAGGCCCGTGATCTCCTGGATCCGGCGCAGCCGGTAGTACAGCGAGGTGCGGTGCAGCTCCAGCACCTCCGCCGTCCTGGGTACGGAGCCCGCGTTCTCCAGGAAGCAGCGCAGCGTCTCCTCCAGCCGGGCGCCGGCGCCGTCGTCCAGCAGGCGCCGCAGCGGGTTCGGCAGGAGGGACTCGTTGAGCGCGCTGTCGGGCAGTTGGAGGAACACGGCGTACTCCCCGAGCCGCTCCCAGTCGCCGACGCCCTCCAACCGGGGCAGCCGACGGGCCGCGCGCAGCGCGACCCGGGCCTGGTCGTGGGATATCCACGCGTCGGCGAGCGCCGTCCGCCGGCCGCCGACACCCACCGCCACGGACGGCCCCGGGCCCAGGAAGGTCGTCAGGGAGCGGACGACGGCACGGCCCTGCTGCTCCAGGTCCTCCTCCGTCGGTTCCCGGTCGAAGACCTGCACCAGGACCGCCCGGTCCTGGTCGACCGCCGGCAGCCCGTGGGCGGTGCGGGTCCGCCGGAACGGCTCCAGGGCGCCGCGCAGCGCCACCGCGACCTGGCCGGAGGGCCCGCGCCGTCCGGTGACGGCCACCCTGGTCACCACGACGTGGGGGCCGGCCGGAAGGAGTCCGTCGTCCACCAGGCGCTGGTGCGCCGCGCAGCGCAGCGCCGAGTCCGAGCCGACCAGTCGGCCCACCAGCCCGCGGATGTGCTCCTGCTCGTCGTCCGAGGCGAGGCGCTCGGCGTACATCTCGACCGCCACGGCCCGGGCGACCCGGTCGATGGCCTCGGTCTCGGCCTCGGTGAGGGGCTCGCCCACCGCCACGACCATCAGGATGCCCAGCAGGTGGCCGCGCTCGCGGA